>NZ_JBOGUT010000002.1:0-218548 GCF_050696275.1 Flavobacterium sp. | reverse complement strand
CATTTGAGTTTAAATATGAAAACACCTAACTTTGTATATGAAAAAACCAGTGAAGTTAACTTCACTGGTTTTAATTAATTTATTGTAAAACTTGTCAACCTATTTTAGGACGACTCAAAAAGAATCAATCTTTACTATTTAAGCATCCCCCAAAAACCGGAGGTAATGTATATCCTGATTATTGATGCCGAAAATATTACCCAGACAAAAATACTGACAATACTTGCTAATAAAGATTTAATATAAGCAGTTTTACTTTTTTTATTCAGAAAGCCATGATAAAAAACGGTAAAATAAAAGAGTTGGAATACAAAAAATACCAGAACGGCATAATTATTTCCAAAATGGAACAAATAAGATGTCGGAAGGATTAGCAGCGCATAAATCAAAATACAAAATCCAAGCATATACATCCCAGCAACCAGATGTTCTATATAATTGTATCTGGCTTTTCTGTAAAATAACCAAAAAATCAGCGCTGTCAAAGGTAAGGAGCACATCGCCATCAAATTCGAATACTTATTCGTAAAATGCTGAACCTTATTACCGCGTTCATAAACGTGAATAGCATTTTGTCTCTCTGCAAGGCTCACAATTTTATTCAATTCAGGATGAGCTTTAAGCACATCTGGGGTTACTTTGGGTTCGCCCACAGTTGCCACAAAAACAAATACTGCTGCAATTAGGAAAAAGAAAGTAAGAGGCGGAAAATATTTTTTGCGTTTTCCTTCAATATATTCACGTGCAACAATACCGCTTTTTTTTGCCAAATCCCGGATTAGCTGGAACAAACCCTTGTCGGCATGCGTAAAATAATGTAGCCCTTCATGTAATACATCATGAAAAGTCAGCCTGTGCAACGTTGATTTCTGACTGCAATTTGGGCAATAATTATATTCCTTAGCGTAATTTGTTTCACAGTTCCTGCAAATCGATTCCATATTGTTTTGTTTTAATGCAAGATACAAATTCCGTCATTCGGTTAAATATTTTTATTCTTTGTTTTTTTTGCAGCTATTTCCAGCTATCCGTTTCAATCTTGTTATTGCATTATAATCTGTGTAAAAGAGTAAAATCCGCTTGGCAATAACAAGGATTTTCACTGCTATCTGGGCTAAAACCCTCGATTGCAACACAGAACTCCTGCTTCTTTGTAATTAATTTACTTTTCTATCTTTGCATACTATGAAACAGCTTCCAGAATCATTACAACACAAACTACAGCAACGCAAACAAAACAATGCTTTGCGCAATCTTTCATTTTCTGGTGATTTAATCGATTTCGCCTCCAACGATTACCTCGGATTTGCCCATTCCTCAGCGATTTTCAACAAAACACATCAGCTTTTACTCGATAGGAATATCAAAATAAATGGTGCTACAGGCTCTCGGCTGCTTTCCGGAAATCATGCCATATATCATGAAACCGAAGATTTTATTTCCCATTTCCATCAGAGCGAATCGGCTTTAATTTTCAATTCGGGTTACGATGCCAATCTCGGCTTTTTTAGTGCTGTTCCACAACGGAATGATTTAATTCTGTTTGACGAGTTATGCCATGCTTCTATTCGAGACGGAATTCAGCTCTCGAATGCAAAATCGTACAAATTTGAACATAATGACCTGGAAGATTTGGAAAGACTTATCCAGCGTTTCCGGACTGAACACAGCCAAAATCCAAAAAATGAAATTTACATCGTTACTGAAACCGTTTTTTCTATGGATGGTGATTGTCCTGAATTGGATAATTTGGTTGAATTGTCAGAGAAATACAATTGCAATCTGGTAGTGGATGAGGCACATTCATTGGGTGTTTTTGGTGAAAAGGGAGAAGGATTGATCCAAAGTTTAGGATTGCAAAGTAAAATTTTTGCTCAAATTATAACTTTTGGAAAAGGATTGGGCTGTCACGGAGCAGCTGTTTTAGGAAGCCGGGAATTGAAAGAATATCTAGTCAACTTTGCCCGAAGTTTTATTTATACAACAGGACTTTCACCGCATTCGGTTGCAACAATTCTTGTGGCCTATCAAAATCTGGAAACGGAAGACAAAATAATTCAAAAGTTGCGGGAAAACATCGTTTATTTTAATCAGGAAAAGAGTTTGTTAGGTCTGAAACCTATGTTTGTAAGGAGTAAATCAGCCATTCAATCCGCTATAATTCCGGGAAATGAAAGGGTTAAATCGATTGCAAAACAAATTCAGGCAAACGGCTTTGATGTAAAACCGATTTTATCACCAACGGTTCCTGAAGGACAAGAACGATTGCGGATTTGCCTGCATAGTTACAATTCCAAGGAAGAAATTTCGGCTTTGATGCACCGTATTTACTCACTTCTTTAAAAATTCAAAAAAATTTTGTAACGTTTTGTTTCTTTGATTACTTACGAGTCGTAATCAAATAAACCAGATAATTATGAAAACAAAAATCAAATCGGTACTTACAGGTATAGCATTAGTAATGGGAATTACAACAAACGCGCAAACAACTCAAATAGAAAATTCATTATTGTGGGAAATCTCCGGAAAAGGTTTGGCAAAATCCTCTTATTTGTACGGAACAGTTCATATGATGTGCGAATCGGATTTTAAAATAACTGAAAAAACGAAAAGCGCTTTTGAAAAAGCGGACAAACTGGCTTTGGAACTCGATTTTGACGACGCTTCCGAAGTGACAGCCATGCAACAATCGGGAATAAGCAAAGAGCCATTAAGCAAAATCGTAAGTACGGAAGATTACCAAAAGCTGGATGCTTTTTTAAAGCAAAAATTAGGACAAGGAGCCAAAAACTTTGAAAATTATACTTTGGTATCGATCATGAGTATGGTAATGTTCAAATCGCTGGATTGTACCCCAAAATTATATGAATTGGAGTTTTTTAAAATGGCAGCTGGGAGGAAAATAGAAACTTTAGGATTAGAAAAAATTAACGATCAGATGGATTTTCTTGGTAAATCCTACTCATCACACGAGCTTATCAATCAGCTAAACTATTATGATTCGGACTACTTTAAACGATTAACTGCAATATACAATTCGGAAGCATTGACTGAAATTTATCAAATGACCACCAATCCTAAATTTATGGATGCTGAAGGAAAAAAATGGATGTTGGATATTCGAAATAAAAACTGGGCAATTAAAATGCCTGAACTAATGAAAAATGAAAGTGTTTTCTTTGCCGTAGGAGCGGCACATCTGGGAGGAGAGCAAGGAGTAATCAGCCTGTTGAGAAAGTCCGGTTATACCGTAAAACCAATAATGAATTAAACCAACGTTTTGGAATCAAAGGAAAAAGAATTTTTAACCCGGATTGAAACGCACAAAGGAATACTGTATAAGGTCTCCAAGATGTATATGGACAATTGGGACGATCAACAGGACTTGTTCCAGGAAATAGTTTGTCAGCTTTGGAAGGCATACGACACTTTTAGAGGAGAAAGTCAATTTTCAACATGGATGTACCGTGTAGCTATCAATACTTCGATTGTTTTTCTGAAAAAAGAAAAACGAAAAGTTGATAAATATGAAATTGCCTCCGAAAACATCAGGGAAGAAGAGAATGATGCACACATAAAAGAAAGTCAACTAGAGCATTTTTATCGTGCTGTGCAAAAATTAGATAAGATAGATAAGGCGATTATCTTTTATCAGTTGGAAGGCTTTTCCCATAAGGAAATTGGAGCTAACTTAGGTATCTCTGAAGGAAATGCCAGGGTAAAACTTAATCGTGCTAAAGAAAAATTAAAAGAAATTATAAAACAACAAGGCTATGGACTTTAAAGACATACAATCCGCCTGGAACAACGAAGAAACCGATAAAGTGGTTGTTCCAACACAAATAGAGAAATTAAAATCGGCAAACATGCCTTTAGATAACATCAGAAAGAATTTGAAAAAGGAATTCGTGTATCAAATTATATCGATTATTTTTTTGGGAGGCATACCCGTGCTATTTAAATTTCCGCCTTTATTAACCACAGCGTTTTATGGATTATTTGTATTGTTTGTGGTGATTTGCGCTTATTTTTTAGCCAAACTGTTTTTGTTTTATAAACGATTAAATACTGTAAATACAAATACAAAAGACAACTTATATGATACGTATTTCGATGTAAGATTGAATATGGAATTGTATAAATCGTTTACCTATTCCATAATGCCTTTTGCTTTAATTTTTGTGGGGATGATTATTGTAAAAGACCATTCTCAAGAAATGATTGATGTGATTTTGCATAAAAAATCGGGAGATTTCATGTTAGGAATGTTGTTTGGTGTTTTTATTGGAGCGATGGTTTCGGTCGCTTTTATTACAGAATGGTGGGTGAACCATTTTTATGGGAAATATGCCAAAGAAATTCGAAAAGTCATAGACGAATTAAAAGAATAAATGAAATAAGCCCATCTTAACGATGGGTTTTCTATTTTTGCATAAATTCAATTTAAATGAAACTATTTGTCACGGGAATATCCACTGATGTAGGTAAAACCATTGCATCGGCTATTATTACAGAAGCTTTAGAAGCAGATTATTGGAAACCAATACAAGCAGGCGATTTAGATAATTCCGACAGTCATAAAATCAAGAGTTACATTTCGAATGATAAAACGAAAATCCACGAAAACAGTTACCAGTTAAACACGCCGGCGAGCCCTCATCTTGCGGCCAAATTGGATGGGATAAATATCGATCTCAAAAAAATAAAAGAGCCTGAAACAACTGAAACATTGGTTATAGAAGGAGCAGGAGGACTTTTCGTTCCGTTGAATGATACGGATTGTGTTGTCGATTTAATTCAAAAAGAATATAAAGTTATTGTTGTTTCGAGGCATTACTTGGGAAGTATCAATCATACTTTATTGACAATAGAAGCTTTGCAAAACAGAAAAATCGATATAGCCGGAATTATCTTTTCCGGTGATGAAAATCAGTCTTCCGAAGAAATCATTCTAAAGAAAACAAACATAAAAATGATTGGGCGTATAGAAAACGAACCATATTTTGACCAAAATGTAATTCAATATTATGCAGATTTGTTTCGTGACAATCTATTGAATTTGAAATAAACCAAAATCACATGAATCTTTCAGAAAGAGATATAAAATACAATTGGCATCCTTACACTCAGCATAAAACAGCGCAACCTCATATTGCCATTGTAAAAGGCGAAGGCGCACTGCTTTGGGACGAAAACGGCAAAGAATATATTGATGCCATTGCCTCTTGGTGGGTAAATCCTTACGGACATTCCAATACGTTTATTGCAGATGCTATTTACAAGCAGCTAACGACTTTAGAGCATGTTTTGTTTGGTGGTTTTACACACGAACCGGCAGTTTTGGTTGCCGAAAAACTAATGCAGATTGTACCAGACAATCAGAAGAAACTTTTTTTCTCAGACAATGGTTCCACTGCTGTGGAAATTGCCATAAAAGTTGCCTTGCAGTATTTTTATAACAAAGGTGAAAAAAGAACCAAAATCATCGCTTTTGAAAATGCCTTTCACGGCGATACGTTTGCGGCCATGGCGGCGAGTGGTATTTCATTTTTTACCGAAGCTTTTCAAGGTTCTATGATTGAAGTGACCAGGATTCCGGTACCCACAAAAGGCAACGAAAAAGCGAGCTTTGAAGCGTTGGAAAATTTGGCTGCAACCCAAGAATTTGCCGGGTTTATTTTTGAGCCATTAGTGCAAGGTGCGGCCGGAATGGTTATGTATGAAGCTTCGGAACTGGACAGACTTATCTCTCTTTGTCAGCAGTACAACGTTTTTACCATTGCTGACGAAGTCATGACAGGTTTTGGCAAAACCGGTAAAAATTTTGCGTGTAATTACCTGACGGTGCAACCGGACATGATGTGTTTGTCAAAAGCACTGACCGGAGGCACTATTCCAATGGCAATTACAACGTTTACACAGGAAATTTTCGATGGTTTCTATGACGACGATGTCAATAAAGCATTGTTTCACGGGCATACTTTTACAGCAAATCCAACAGGTTGCGCCGCTGCTCTGGCAAGTATGCAATTACTGGAATCGGATGAAATGCAGCAAAATCTGGAAAGAATCAATCAGCAGCATTTGAATTTTCAACAGAAAATCGAAAACCATCCAAAAGTAAAAACCACCCGCATTCTCGGAGTCATTTTTGCCTTGGAAATCCAAACCGGATCTACAGAAAGCTATTACGGGAATTTTCGAAACAAACTGTACAATTTCTTCATCGGAAAAGGAATTCTCCTGCGTCCCGTAGGCAACATAGTTTATGTCCTGCCGCCCTATATTATTTCAGATGACCAACTGCAAAAAGTATATAAAATTATCGAAGAAGCTTTAGAAATAGTGTAATTTTGGAGCTATTCCCGCTATCCGTTGTAATCTTTTTATTTTAAAGAAAAATAAAAAGGATTTCCACTGCTATCAGGGCTATGTATCACAATTGTAATTTAATATTGACATTGATTCCAAAAATTGCCATAACAGCTTTGTCTTCTTTCTCTCCTTTGGGAAATCAACCTGAGAAAATCTGGGCTGAATACCTAAAGGAAACTTCCCTGATTGCAAAAAAGGAAATAGGAGGACAAAGCGTTTCTGTAGCTGCTATTTCAGAAGAATTACTGGAAATGGTTTCAAAACTCAGGGCTTCAGAAATTAAATATAAATCTCTGGATAATTCTGTTTTGTATGGTATTTTGTCAGCGAGGCAAGCAGTAAAAAACGCAGGCTGGACTCCAGATGATATTTTTGGAATCAACATTGGCTCCTCTCGTGGCGCCACTGAATTATTCGAAAAACACCACCAGGAATTTATTGAAACAGGGAAAACAGCTACATTGGCTTCACCTACAACTACATTGGGTAATATTTCCTCTTGGATTGCCCATGATCTAAAGGCAGCCGGACCGGAAGTTTCTCATTCTATAACCTGTTCTACCGCTTTACACGCTATTTTAAATGGAATTGCCTGGCTTCGGGCCGGAATGGTCGATAAGTTTTTAGTGGGCGGAAGCGAAGCTCCTTTGACGCCTTTTACAATAGCCCAAATGCAAGCGTTAAAAATCTATTCCAATTTAGAATCGGAATACCCATGTCAGTCATTTGCTTTAGAGAAAACCAAAAATTCAATGGTTTTGGGTGAAGGAGCCGCTATGGCTTGTCTTGAAATTGGAGAAAAAGAAAATGCATTGGCTTATATTGAAGGAATCGGTTATGCAACAGACATCCTAGAACACAATATTTCCATTTCCACTGAAGCGGATTGCTTTCAGAAATCAATGAAAATGGCACTGGAAACTACAGATTTATCGGAAGTAGATGCAATAGTAATGCACGCGCCAGGAACAATAAAAGGAGATTTGTCCGAATACAAAGCCATTCAGAAAGTTTTTGGTACATCCCTTCCGATGCTGACTACGAATAAATGGAAAATTGGACATACTTTCGGTTCGTCTGGGATTTTGAGTATTGAGTTGGCTATTTTGATGATAGATCACCAGAAATTTATCGGAGTTCCTTTTGCGAAAGCGCAGCCAGAAAGGAAAGAAATCCGCAAAGTATTGGTAAATGCGGTTGGTTTTGGGGGAAATGCGGTTTCTGTTTTAATCAGTAGAGAATAAAATTCAGCGACTAATCAGTGATTTCCAAATCTTTCAATTTCTCAAAAATCAAGCTGCTTTCAAATCCTTTCCGAAGCAAGAAATCACAGAACTTTTTTTTCTTTTTATTTAAATTGGTTTCTCTGATTGATTCCCAATGTTTTTCGGTGAGAGCATGAAAATTATGCAGATAGGTTTCCTGTGGGATTTCCTTTAGTGCTTTTTCGATATTGTATTTGGTAATATTTCTGAATTTCAGTTCGTTAATTATTCGGACTTTTCCCCAATGCTTAATATTGTGTTTCCCTCGGGCAAAACTACAGGCAAAACGCTCTTCATTCAGGAAATTATTTTGGATCAGGTGCGCAATAACTTCATCAATCTCCTGAGATGACATTGCAAGGGTTTTCAATTTATCGACCACTTCATTATGGCATCTTTCTTGATAACTGCAATAATATTCGAGCTTTTGGACGGCTTGAGGAAAAGTAAAGATTTTTTTTTGCATAAAAAGTTACAACTGATTTCAAAAATACTACAATTCTTATGAAGGTTGTTGATTAATTCCTGAATTAAGTTATAAAAAGCCTTAACAAAAAACAATCCACTTCCTTAATTGTAGGAAATAATTTATAAAAAACACAAAATCATTGAGAAATTTAAAGAATTAACGATAAAATAATGTGAATTCAACAATGCTACATTCGTTTTATTAGAATTTTATACTATGTTTGTTGCCCTTGTTTGAATTTTAACTCGTTGAATTTCAGCAGGAATATCTCACTAACAAATTGTTTTTTTTTATGAAAATTAAATTACTTATTTTTTCATTATTGTTCTCTGGGCTAAGCTGGGGACAGTTTAATATTGCGGCAGGGTCAACTAATTACACTCAGAATTTTAATGCCTTAACCTCTGGCACTTGGGCTGATAATACTACCGTTACCGGATGGTATGCAAATACATCAAGCGGAACAGGCACGACGATAACTGCTTATGGAGCAGGAACAGGAACTACTACAGCAGCCGGTCTTTATGCCTTTGGTGTGGCAGGGATAAATGCTTTGTCTGACAGAGGGTTAGGTTATTATGCTTCAAATGCTTTTACAGGAGGGTCAGGTACAGGTAAAGGATATATAGGATGGAGATTGAAAAATACCACCGGATCGGCAATTAGTTCTATAACGGTTACCTGGACAGGAGAGCAATGGAGAAGAGATAATGCTTCGGCACAAACTTTGTCCTTGTTCTATCAAACAGGAGCAACTGTGGTCAGTTTGACAACAGGAAGCTGGACAGCGGCACCATCAACATTTACATCACCTCAACTATCAGCTACAGCACTTGCTTTAGATGGAAACGCAACGGCAAACAGAGTAGCCGGAATATCAGTTGTCATAGCTGTAAGTATTCCTGTAGGGGAAGAAATAATGTTGAGATGGGAGGATTTGAATGATTCAGGAAACGATCATTCAATGGCAATTGATGATGTCACAGTGAATGCTGCATTATCTGCAGGATGCACAGGACCTTCAACTCAGGCATCGGCTATAGGAACAAGCAATTCCACCTTGAACGGTTTCGATATAAACTGGACTTCCGGAAATGGAAACGGCACAATAGTTGTAATTCGGGATAATTCATTGGTGAATGCGCTGCCTGTTTCAGGAACAACATATACAGCTAGTTTAGATTGGGCAACTGCAGGTCAGATAGACGTGAATAATAGAGTGATTTTCAGAGGCTCAGGAACATCTGCAGCTCCAATAACCGGATTGAATCCCGGTACGGAATATAGAGTTACAGCATACGAATACAATACTACGGGGGATTGTTATAATTTAGCTTCTCCGACAAGTACTGTTGCTTACACTATGAGTGCGGAGCCTACAGCGCATGCGGCAAGTTTTACATGTACAACGATTTCTTCAAGTCAGATTGATTTGAATTTTTCAGCAGCCAATACCATAACAAATGGTAAAGCGTACTTGATTTTAAGTAAAATAGGATCCGTCCCGACAGGTCTTCCGACTGATGGAGTTTTTTACACTGCCGGAACAACTATAGGGGACGCTACAGTTATGGGTTATACTTCCTTGGCTGGGACAGATACAACGTTTTCGGCAACTGGTCTCTCTTCAAATACAAATTATTATTTTGTTTTAATACCGTTAAATTCATATATAAGTGTAGCGCAAACCATGAATTACAGGACGTCTGCAACGATTCCTTCTTCAAATTGCACGACACCAACAGCTCCTTGCGTAAGCGAAGATTTTGTAAGCTTTGCTGATTGGGCTAACAATGGAACCGCATTAGATGCTGTTGCAACTCATTACGGTGCTGCATCACCTTGCAGGGCACTTGGATCGGGTGATGATTTAATTTCACCTGCTGTTAATAACCCCGTCTCTTTGCAATTTCACCAAGATAACAGTAATCCAGGGACTGCTACAATTGATTACAAGATAGGTGCAGGAGTATGGGTTTCGTGTTACTCTTTTGCTACAAATAATGCAGGAGCAAATGAAACGGTAGACTTAACTAATGTTGCTGGAGTAAATTTGTCTTTACAAAACAATGTAACCTTTAGATTTAATTCTTCTTTTAATACATGGTATTTGGATGATGTTGTGATTACCTGCGGGCCACCGTCGGCAGCATGTACAACTCCGGCAGCTCAACCGACTGCATTGAATTTTTCATCTGTAACCCAAGCTGGGTTTAATGGTTCTTTTACAGCTGCATCACCTGTACCAAGCGGGTATTTAGTTGTTTATAGTACCAGCTCAATCTTGGCTGTGGGCGATTTACCGGTAAATGGAGTAACATATGCAGCTGGAAATACATTGGGAGATGGCACCGTTGCTTATGTAGGAACTTCAACCTCTTTTTCAGTTTCGGGCTTGTCGTCAGGGATACCATATTATACTTTTGTATTCTCTTATAATTCAGGGTCTTGCGTTACGGCATATAATACGACTTCGCCTTTGTTAGGAAATGTTACAACATCACTTTCTTATTGTACTTCAAATGGAAATACAACCTACCAAACATCAATAACGAATGTAACTTTAAATACAATTAACAACACATCGGCGAAACCATCAGGTTATTCAGATTATACAGGGATTTCAACAGACCTGGAACAAGGGGCAAGCTATCCGATGTCAGCCAGAATAAATACAGATGGGAACTTTACGGTTTTAGCTTTTGTATGGATTGATTTTAACCACGATTTTGATTTTAATGATGCGGGAGAAGCATTTGATTTAGGTTCTGCTACGAATGTAAGCAATGGCTTAAGTTCTTCATCCCCACTTACCATCAATGTTCCCCTATCTGCCACAACCGGGCCAACAAGCATGCGCGTTATTGTAACTTATGATGGAGATTCCTCTCCTTGCCTGACTGGTTTTGACGGCGAAGTAGAAGATTATACGATAAATATCACCAGCTCCTGTACGCCAACGCATACTGTGACAGGTTTTGTTCCGGTATCCGGGCCAACAGCAACAGAAGTAACCCTAATAGGAACAGACTTCTCGGCTGGAACAACAGTTGGCTTTAACGGCATAAATGCCACTGTGGTTTTTGTAGACAGCAACACCTTAATCGCTACTGTCCCTACAGGATCAACAACTGGAAGTATAACTGTTACTGAAGGAGGCTGTAAAGTCGTCTCGGGTAATTTCACTCAAATCCAAAAAACAGGGACATGTTCTAACGGAAATAATCTGACAGATTTGATTATCTCGGAAGTTTATGACTCTCTTGTAGGGAATTCGTGGTATATGGAATTGTATAATCCGACAAGCAATCCGATAAATTTAGATGCGGTGGGAGCTGATTATAAATTGATCCGTTATGGAGATATAGGGACTACCAACGGAATAAGAACAGTCGATATTTCAGGAATTATTGCGCCTGGAGGAACGTATCTAGCTGATTTAGGTTCAGATTCTTCTTGTGGTGCTATGGCTTTTAATTTCACAGATAAAGCCAATGGAATCAATGAGAATGACGAAATTCAGCTTATCAAAAATAATGTTATAGTTGATAGAGTCCACTGCCCTAATGAGAAAGGGTACTCCATCATAAGAAATCTAGCTGCTGCCGGGCCTTCTGCTGTTTTTAATGCCGCGGACTGGACCACTAATCTTAATGAATCTTGCGCGAATCTGGGTATGGTACCATTTACTTCTTCTAATAACACGCCAACGGTAAATACAAATCCTACTGATGTAACCGCTTGTGGCTCTACGGCTAATTTAACGGTTACCGCTACAGCAGGAAGCGGTGGCGGCCTAACATATCAATGGTTTTATAATAACGGAATTGCAACAGAATGGACAGCGGTGACGACATTGCCAGGGCTTATCATTACAGGGCAAACTTCCAATGCTTTGAGCTTAAATGGTACTGTCGGCTCATACGGAGGTTATCAGTTTTATTGTCAGGTGACTGAAGGAGGAACTTGTTCTATTGCTTCAGATGCAGCCCAATTAAATGTAATTTCAACAATATGGAATGGAACGGGATGGTCTAACGGAACCCCTTCCGTAGGAAAACTTACTATAATCAATGGAAATTACAATACAACAACTCATGGAGATATCGATGCCTGTAGCTTGATTGTAAATACAGGATTTACTGCTACAGTTACTGCTAATCATTACATCAATATTGAGAATGATTTAACGGTTAATGGTACTTTGGATGTTCTGGATGACGGATCGTTAGTACAGGTAAACGATGCTGGAATAAATACCGGAAATATTTTCATGAAGCGTGTGGCTACCATCCGTTTGTTAGATTATGTTTATTGGTCGTCACCGGTTGCAGGTTTTGCTGTTGCAAATGTTTCTCCGGGAACGTCTTTCAGTAAAATTTGGAAATGGAATTCTTCGGTTGTTAATCCTAACGGAGGGTTTGGAAATTGGCAAAATGCCAACGAAAATATGAGTATCGGTAAAGGATATATTATTAGAGCGCCAAACGGATTTAACGCTACACCTCAAGCAATGACTGCTAATTTTATAGGAGTTCCTAATAACGGAGTTATAAGCGCTTCTATTGAAAGAGGAAATTTCACAGGAGTAGATTATTCAGGTACAAATGGAGTTGTCATAACTAAAAATGATGACAACTGGAATCTGATCGGAAATCCATATCCTTCAGCAATCAGTGCCGTAGACTTTTTAGCATTAAATGCGAATATTGAAGGGTCTGTTCGTGTGTGGACGCATGGAACATTACCAAGTAACGCTGCAACTAATCCGTTCTATGGTTCGTATGCTTATAACTATTCTGCAAGTGATTATATTGTTTACAATGCGACAGGACCGTCAACTCAAAATGGTTTTGACGGTTACATTGGGGCAGGGCAATCTTTCTTCGTTTTGATGAATGACGGACCAGCAACAACTGAAAATGTTACATTCCAAAATACATTAAGAAATACAGGACACAGAAACGATCAGTTTTACAGAAACGCTGGTCAGCAAAATACCGCGAACAGTATAGAACGTCATAGAATCTGGGTTGATTTAGTTTCTGCTACAGGAAATGTAAACAGAGCCTTAGTAGGTTATATTGAAGGCGCTACTCAAAATAAAGACCGTTTATACGATGCGTATTCAGACCGGAAAAACACTCAGGATTTCTATTCCATTGTAAATGATGAACCGTTAGTTATTCAGGGTAGAGCATTGCCGTTTAATGCAGATGACACGGTTCCTATGGGTGTTAAATTGCCTACAAACGGAACGTATACCATTGCAGTCGCTTCAGTTGACGGATTATTCTCTGGTAACGCACAAACGATTTATCTGGAAGATAAAGCATTGAATGTGATTCATAATTTAAGCAATGCCCCATATCAATTTACAGCAAACCAGGGAGTTATGAATAATCGTTTTGTATTGCGTTATACCAATGCGACTTTGAGCAACCCGGATTTTGAATCGGCAGAAAACAGTATTGTCATAAACACGTTAAATAATGATATTAAAATCAACTCTTCGTTGAAAAACATTAAAGGGCTTACTGTCTATAACGTTTTAGGTCAGTCTTTAGCGGCTAAAAAGAATGTAAATGCAGCTCAGGCTGTTGTGAATTCAATCGTGAGAAGCAATCAGGCTTTGATTGTAAAAATCACTTTAGAAAACGGACAGACAATAACCAGGAAAATTGTTTTCTAACTATTTTAAAAATATACAGATGAAGAAATCCCTCAATTGAGGGATTTTCTTTTTTTGTTGAAAACTTGTTATCCGGTAATGATAAAAAACACTTATTTTTACTAAAAATATTTTGACATAAAATCCGATAAAATGAGTTCAGAAAAAGAAGCCAAACTAAAAGCATTACAGCTTACATTAGATAAATTAGACAAGACTTACGGTAAAGGAACCGTGATGAAAATGGGTGACAAAGCCATAGTTGAAGTGGAATCAATTCCTTCTGGTTCATTAGGACTTGACTTGGCATTGGGAGTAAACGGTTACCCTCGTGGAAGAATAATTGAAATTTACGGACCGGAATCATCAGGTAAAACAACATTAACATTGCATGCTATCGCCGAAGCTCAAAAAGCAGGTGGGATCGCTGCCTTTATCGATGCTGAACATGCTTTCGATCGTTTTTATGCAGAAAAATTAGGAGTTGATATCGATAACCTGATTATTTCTCAACCGGACAATGGTGAGCAGGCTCTTGAGATTGCAGAAAATCTTATTCGTTCCGGAGCTATAGATATTGTTGTTATTGACTCTGTTGCCGCACTTACTCCAAAAAGTGAAATTGAAGGCGAGATGGGTGATTCTAAAATGGGTCTTCATGCTCGACTAATGTCACAAGCACTTCGTAAACTAACGGCAACAATCAGTAAAACAAACTGTACCGTTTTTTTTATTAACCAATTACGTGAAAAAATTGGTGTAATGTTTGGAAATCCGGAAACAACAACAGGAGGAAATGCATTGAAGTTTTATGCTTCTGTACGTTTAGATATCCGTCGTGCTGCTCAAATTAAAGACGGCGAAAATGTTTTAGGTAACAGAACCAAAGTAAAAGTGGTTAAGAACAAAGTGGCACCGCCTTTTAGAACTGCCGAATTTGACATTATGTATGGTGAAGGAGTTTCTAAGACAGGTGAGATTCTGGATTTGGCCGTAGAATTCGAAATCATCAAAAAAGCGGGTTCATGGTTTAGTTATGGAGATACTAAATTAGGACAGGGACGTGACGGTGTAAAAGCCTTAATTAAAGATAATCCTGAATTAGCGGATGAATTAGAATTAAAAATAAAAGAACTAATTAAAGAATCCAATCAATAGAAATAGAAGCCCAAAATTTTTTTTTGGGTTTTTTTCTTTTTACACGCAACCTTATTATAATTTGTACATCTATTAGAATATAAATTATAGAATATCATGAAAAAAATTTGGTTACTTATAGTAGTTATTTTCACTTTTACCGGATGTGATTTACACGATGATTATATAGATTATCATTTAGAATTGCTGCCTATAGAAAGTGCTGATTTACCGATAGAATTTAAGAGGGACAGTGTTTATGAATTACCTTTTCATTATATCAGACCAAGTACATGTCATGCTTTTGAAGGGTTTTATTATCAAAAAAATTCAAATACCAGAACCATTGCCATACAAACCAGTGTGCTGGAACGAAACGATTGTGAAACACCAATAGCAAATCCGGTGGAAGCAATTTTAAAATTTAAACCCACAACCGAAGAAAGTTATATTTTCAAAATGTGGAAAGGCGAAAATAGCAGTGGCGAAGATGTTTTTGAAGAAGTTGAAATTCCGGTTGTACCATAAATAATTAAATAAAAATTGAGTCTACCTATACTCATACAAGGATGTTTAGAAAAAAATACCAAGTCGCAAGAACAATTATATCAATTATATGCTGCCAAATTGTTTTCTGTTTGCTTGAAGTATTCGCGTAATTACGCGGAAGCTCAGGATAATCTGCAAGATGGATTTTTACTCATTTTTGACAAAATAGGACAATATAAATTTACAGGTTCATTTGATGGTTGGGCAAAGAGGGTTATGATTAACCATGTTTTGCAGCAATATCGGAAGACCACCTTTCTGGAGTTGGTAAATGATGTGGTTGATGAAGCTTCAATAGAAATTGATGACGAAAATATAAGTCTCGATTTTTTGCTGAAGATTGTGCAGGAATTGCCGGATCGATATAGGCTTGTGTTTAATTTGTATGTGCTGGACGATTATTCACATAAAGAAATTGCAGAAATGCTGGGAATTTCCGTAGGAACCAGTAAATCAAATCTGGCTAGGTCCAAAATGATATTGAAAGATAAAATAGATGCATTGCAAGATAAAATAGTACCCTCGGTAAAATGAGTGAAAGAAAAAACATAGAACGTTTGTTCCAAGAAAAATTCAAAGATTTTGAAGTAAATCCGCCGCAACAGGTTTGGGGAAATATTGAATCAAAATTAGAGAAAAAAGAAACCAAGGCGACTGGAATTCCTTTTTGGCTTAAAGCCTCCGGAATTGCGGCAATATTACTTTTGGGCTATTTTACGGCTGATAATTATTCCGAATTGAACCCTTTCAAATCAACCGAAAAGAATACTGAAACTGTTGTTTCTTCTGAATCTTCCAATGAAATAAAAAATAAAGGCAGTCAGGAAGGTACAGCAAATGAGAATGTTGAAAAAAATCAAATTTCGAATCAGGAAAATACGGTAGTGGTTAATGAGAATGTTCAGAATAACGAATCTTCCAATTTAAAAACTAACCACTTAAATTCATCAGAAGAAAGGGTAGTCTCTTCTGAAAATGGGAACAGTAATAAAAATGACAATAAAACAGGTTCTTTTGGAAAAACAGGAAAGTCGAAACGATTTAATGTTAATGACAAAGACCAATTTCAGCAAAATACTGACAATGGAATCGCAGTTGTTTCTGATTATAAAAAAATAAAAAATAAAAGGTCAAATGCTTCACAAGGAAAGGAATCTGTAGCTTCAGTTTCTTACAATGAAAACCAATTTACAGATCAAAACAGCAAAAAAACAAACCGAAAAGTAAAAAAGGAACCTTTTGCTTCTGATGAAAACCAGTCAATTGCAAATAACAGCCAGATTATAATGGCTAAATTATCCAAGGATTTAATTGAAAAAACAAATAGTGCCAATAACATTTTTATTAATGAAGGCAAGAATTCGACAGCAATAAGTAAAGCAAAGCAAAATTCAAATATAGATAAGAGTATGCCTTTTATTAATGAAGGCAAGAATTCATCAATGGCGAATTTTACAAATCTGATAGGGGAAGTAGCTAAAGATTCTGCAATAGTAGTTGTCGTTCAGGAAAATCCTTTAGAGAAAATTTTGAAAGAAAAAGAGAGTAAGGATAAAGATAAAGAAGACAAAAAAGTGGCAACCAGTAATTTGAAATGGAAAGTCCGTCCTACTGTTGCTCCGATTTTTATGAGTTCTTCAAAAGGGTCGCCTATCGATAATCAATTCAGGGATAATGCAAAAGAATACGAGAACAATTTGAGTGTTGGTTTAGGGGTTGATTATGTGGTAACATCAAAAATATCACTTCGTACAGGGATCAGCAAACTCGATTTAGGTTACAATACAAAAGACATTGTTTATTATGAGGATTTAAATAGTAGGGGGTTGGAATCTAAAACATTTGGGAATGTTAATTTGAGGCCTGAAGCAAGAGGAATTGTGGTGGAAGATGAAAATACTTCACCCTCACAGGAAGTGGCTTTTCAAAATAAAGAAGAAGGCTATCTAAATCAACAAATGAATTATATGGAGATTCCCGTTGAGGTTTCCTATAAATTAATCGATAAGAAATTTGGGTTGCAGCTTATCACCGGACTAAGCACTTTGTTTTTAAACGAAAATAAGGTTTCGGTTGTGTCAAACGGATTTTCGACTACACTTGGAGAAGCAAATAATCTGAGTAAAGTTCATTTTAGTACAAATATCGGACTCGGTCTAAAATATAGTTTTTGGAAATCTTTTGAAGCTAATTTTGAACCAACATTCAAATATCAAATCAATACGTTTAATGAAAATTCCGGTGGATTCAAACCTTATATCATTGGTTTGTACACAGGAATCAGTTTTAGATTTTAGAGAGTTTATTAATTGAGTTAGATTACTTACAATAACATTTTTTTAGTTAAGTTGCCGTTGCTACTTGTAGTAACAAATGAGAAAGTGCCTCGCCAGGGCACTTTTTTATTTATATGATCCGTAGGATAATAGTTGATTGTAAATTACTTCTCTCGCTTCATCCCGGACAATTTTCCTGTCATGGTGAATTTTATCTTCGGTTGTGATAAAGTGATGAATCTTAACTCGTAATTTTCCCGGGCTTCCGCTAAAAAAAGTATAAGAAAAGCGTTTTTTGTTATCTCCAAATGTCAAAGGAACAATAGGAAGTCTATGGTCTATGGCCAGATTAAAGGCGCCATTTTTGAATTCATCCAATACAATGCTTTCGTCATCAGGTACTCTGCCTTCAGGAAAAATGCAAATACTTAATCCCTGATTGATGCGGTTTTGGGCTCTTTCGTAAACTGCTACTCTGCTTTTTGGACTGTCTCTGTCAACCATTATGCAGGTTCTTTTGAAGAAAAAACCAAACAATGGGATCTTCTCCAGTTCTTTTTTGCCCACAAAAACAAAAGGATTTTTTACGACGGCCAACATCAGCATAATGTCTGTCATTGAAGTATGATTGGCAATAAACATATAGCTTTTGCCGGGTATGATGTCTTGCTGTTTTTCAATTGTATAATAAAAGCCGGAACCAAAAAGTATGATTTTGGCCCAAATCCTAGCCAATTTGAAGAAGTAAGGATACCAGGTTTCTTTCAAAATAGAAACAAACAGAAGTGGAAACATCACAATAATAGGAACAAGTGTAAGCACATAGAACCAGATGCGCCAGATTGTCCAAAAAAGAATTTTAAAAATTTTCATAGCACCAAATGTAAGGAATCCTTTAAAAATATTATAAAAGAATTAACTTTGCTGAAAATAGTATTTTATAAAGACAATGGCAAAAATTCTCACCGGAATACAAAGCACAGGGACACCGCACTTAGGAAATTTACTAGGAGCCATCATACCGGCAATACAAATGGCAAGCAAAACTGGAAATGAATCGTTTCTTTTCATCGCCGATTTGCATTCTATTACACAAATAAAAGACGGAGTTACTTTACGTCAAAATACTAACAGTACTGCTGCGGCATGGCTTGCTTGTGGATTAGATACTGATAAAGTCGTTTTTTACCGCCAGTCTGATGTGCCTCAAACAGCCGAATTATCTTGGTATTTGAGTTGTTATTTTCCTTTTCAGAGACTAACGTTAGCGCATTCCTTCAAGGATAAAGCAGATAGATTAGATGATGTTAATGCCGGATTGTTTACCTATCCAATGCTAATGGCTGCTGATATTTTGCTATATGATGCAGAAGTAGTTCCCGTGGGAAAAGATCAGTTACAGCACGTTGAAATCACTCGTGACGTAGCTTCCAGATTTAATTTCCAAATGGGTGAAACTTTCGTCTTGCCGGAAGCTAAAATCGAAGAGAATACTATGCTTATTCCCGGTACTGATGGACAGAAAATGAGTAAATCCAGAAATAACATCATCAATATATTCTTGGACGATAAAGCGCTTCGCAAACAGGTAATGAGTATTGAAACTGACAGCACACCGCTTGAAGAACCTAAAAATACTGAAACCTGTAAGATTTTTGCTTTGTATAAATTATTGGCAAACGAATCTCAAATTGCACAAATGATGGAAAACTATAAAAACGTTAATCGTGATTATGGATATGGTCATGCTAAACAGGCTTTGTTCGAATTGATTACAGAGAAATTTGCGGTTGAAAGAGAGAAATACAATTACTATATGAACAATTTGCCGGAACTGGAAGAATTATTGCAGGCTGGAGCCAAAAAAGCTTCTGTTGTAGCCGACGGAGTACTGCAAAGAGTCCGAACGAAATTAGGATATTAATTTCTGCTGTCATGAAGAAATTACTTTTAGGTGTATTGGTGTTATTTAGCATTTCCGGTTTTTCCCAAACACTAAAGACGGTCAAAGAACTGGAAAAAGCAAATCAGGACTGTTTAGACCAAGGGAAGAATATGCTCGGATGTTCCAGGGATTATTACGAACAAATGGATGCTTTGCTAAATAAAGTCTACAATAAGCTAAGGACAAGCCTTACTGCCGAAGAAAAAGCCAAACTAAAAAAAGAACAGCAACTCTGGCTTAAGAAAAGAGACAAGTATGCTGATGAGCAATACGATGAAACCGCAGAATTATTAGAAGGCGAGACTGAAAGTCAGGATTTTAAGATGATTGTACGGCACTCAGAAGCCGAATTTGTTAAGGAACGCGTAATCGTATTAATTAAAAGATTATAAAAAAAGGCACGATTTCGTGCCTTTTTTGTTTTATTCTTCTTCTTTCAATGCGTTCCAACCTCTGGCTTTCAAAGGGATTCGGGTGTTTGCTCTGGTTACCAGATGAATTCCTTCACTTTCCTGAGTCATGTGACCAATAATCGTAAAGTTCGGATTACCCTTTATCTTATCAAAATCTTCCATCGCAATGGTAAACAGCAATTCGTAATCTTCTCCTCCGTTCAGGGCGATAGTGGTGCTGTCGATATTAAATTCTTCACACACAGAAATAAACTGCGGATCAAGAGGTAATTTGTCTTCGTATAAATTACATCCTACTCCGGATTGCTTGCACAAATGCATAATTTCGGATGACAATCCATCAGAAATATCAATCATCGAGGTAGGCTTAATTTCAAGAGCATGTAATAAAGTACGGACATCTTTTCGGGCTTCCGGACGCAATTGCCTTTCAATTAAATAGGTATAAGAGTCTAAATCAGGCTGCGAATTAGGATTCACCTGAAAAACCTGTTTCTCACGTTCTAAAACCTGTAATCCCATATAAGCGGCACCTAAATCACCGGTAACCACTAATAAATCGGTTTGTTTGGCTCCGTTTCGGTACACAATTTCATTTTCATCGGCTTCACCAAAGGCAGTAATAGAAATAATCAGCCCTTTTTGAGATGAGGTGGTGTCTCCGCCAATAACATCAATCTTATATTCATTGGCTGCCAAAGTAATTCCTGCAAATAATTCTTCCAAAGCTTCCAAAGGAAAACGATTGGAAACGGCTACCGAAACAGTAATATGCGTTGCCTTGGCATTCATCGCACAGATATCGGAAACATTAACAACAACAGCTTTGTAACCTAAATGTTTCAAAGGCATATAGGCCAAATCAAAATGTACTCCTTCAATCAGCAGGTCGGTCGAGACAACCGTTTTTTTATCTTTAAAATCCAAAATCGCTGCATCATCACCAATTCCTTTTAGTGTCGATTCTTGTGTGATTTCAAAATGTTGGGTCAGATGGTCTATCAAACCAAATTCACCTAACTGTGCTATACTTGTTCTCTGCGGGGTTTTATCTTCAATCATTGTTATATAGTTACTGAGCTGCAAAGGTACAAAGTTGCGAAGTTTTTCGAGCTAAGATTCATATAAATAGTACAATGAGATTGGATACAATTTAGCTGCGCAGTAAATTTTACTAAAAGATTAAAAATAAAAAATACTACTGACAAACTGTTGTCACCAACCCTTTTTAATTTTGGTGTAGTAATAATTAAAACAACAATATTATGGACACATTATCAGTACCTCAAGTAATCAGTTCTCAAGATTTATTAAAGCATTGGCAAGGTCATCGTGCCTTAACCCGTCGTGTAATTGAAGCTTTTCCGGAAAAAGATTTCTTCGAATTCTCTATCGCCGGAATGCGCACTTTTGCAAAATTAACCGATGAACTTCTGGCTATTGCTTCCCCAGCTTTGAAAGGAATTGTAAATCGTGAAGTTAAACCGTTTACAGAAGGAGACACTGAAAACCTTACCACTAAAGCGCAATACCTGCAAAAATGGGATGAAGCAACAAAGGAAATTAATGATAACTGGGCGAAACTGGCTGACGAAGACTTTAGCGTAACCTTTAATCTTTTCGGACAATACGAATTCCCTATCATTCATAATATCCTGTATTTTATTGATAATGAAGTACATCACCGCGGTCAGGGTTATGTGTATTTACGTGCTTTGGGAATCGAACCTCCTTTTTTCTGGGAGAGACAATAAAATAATTATTTCAGACATTAATCAGTTTCAATCCAATCAAAACAAACAATCATGAGCTTAAAAAAAATGATGACTAATTATGCAGAATATAATTTATGGGTAAACAGGCAATTTGCCAATTGGCTTTCTGCAAAATCAGACGAATTGCTTCACAAAGAAGTGATTTCAAGTTATTCGAGTATTGCTAAAACATTGAATCATATTTGGGCAACCGAAGAGTATTGGTATTCAATAATCGCAGAAACACCTGAATTTGATGCAAGAGAGAATGTTGTATTGGTCACAGATGAAATGCTGAAAGGATTGGTAAACAGGTCGGCACTCTTGGCAGCACTTATTACCTCATTGTCTGAAGAAGAATTGTCTCAAAAAGTAAAAATTGAGAGTCCTTGGTTCCAATGTGAATTGCCGAAATACGAATACCTTTTGCAGGTAATCAATCATGGCACATACCATAGAGGGCAGATTGTTACCATGGGACGGAATATTGGTATTACTGATGCCACGAATACAGATTACAACTTTTACAATGTAGTCAATAGCCCAAAATAAGATTGCTTATACGGGAATCAGCATGGCATTAATCCTGAAAGTGATCGTTCATTTTCAGGATTATTGGCTTTGGAGTAATTTCTTTTTGTTCATTTCTAACAATTCCAGAACTCGTTCTTTTAAACTTTCGGGAGTTATAATATCGCAGTAATCGCCAAACATCAAATACCATCGGGCAAAACCATCGGCCATATTCTCACACATGAAGGTCATTTCAACTCGATTTCCCACTTTTCTTTCCGAAACAAAACCATAATATTTTCGTTCCCCGTTAAGGTATTTGGTTATTTTCTTATCCACGAGAATCTGGACTTTGGTAGTAGGAATGTTTTTATCTTTTTTCAGATACGTTTCTAAAGAATCGTGAGTTAATGTAAATGAGGTTTCACTTTTTTTAATCTCCTGAATACGGTCTGTTCGGAATTGACGGTAATCTTTCCGCAAATGGCAATAACCAAAGATGTACCAATAGTTATTATCGTGAAAAAGGCCCACAGGTTCTATGATTCTTTCCGTGACTTCTTCTGCTTCAAAGGCTTGGTAAGAAAGGCGTACTTGTTTTTTTTCTGCAATGCTTTCAAACAAAATGGTCAAAGCATCCGGGACTTTATCATTGAATAATCGCTGGGTAGGCTGCATGACCACTTTCGATTCAATCGTGGAAACCCAATCTTTATCGGTACTTCGCAGCACAGCTTTGAGTTTGTACATCGCTGATGCATAATGATTGCCCAGTGTGGCATCGGTAAATTTCTGCATCAGTTTTTCGGCGGCAATAAAACTGCCGGCTTCCTCTCGGGTAAACATGACGGGAGGTAATCGGTAACCTTCCATTAAGGCATAACCCACGCCAGCTTCACTGTAAATAGGTACACCGGAAGCTTCCAATGTACGGATGTCTCTATAAATAGTTCGCAAACTCACATCAAAGCGGTCGGCCAATTCCTGTGCTTTTACAATCTTTTTGGATTGCAATTGGATTAGAATAGCAACAATACGGTCAAATCGTTTGGGAGATTCATCAATCATCAGATGTAATTCTTTTCTTTCAAAGATACTATTTTCAAAGAAGGTGTAAAATAGAAGAAAGCTTATGTTTTGAATTTCATTCGGCATTGCCAAATCTTTTTTTAATTAAAAAACCCTGATAATGAAAATTATCAGGGTTTCTTAATTATTATTTTTAAGCTTTGAATTTTCGGAATGCTTGGATCATTTCGTAGATGCCAAAAGCAATGAAAATTTTTCCAAATATGAAAGGTATCCAACTCCAAAAAGTTTCAATATAAGTCTTATCTTTTTCTAATGGATTGTAAAAATCGGTTATTAAAAAGAAGCGAATATAGCCTTTCCCAAAATCTTGCCAATTAGTTAGATTGAAAGAGTATTTATAATTTTCTAAAGTATAAAATAATGAGAAGAAAATTAACCCGGATAATAAGGTGAATATTAAACCCCTGGCCCAACTATTTCCAAAATCTGTAGACCATTTTGTGGCCCAAAGAATTGACTTATCAACAGAATGATGTTTCCAACTTAATTCTTTATAATAGGTTGCCATTTCGTGATTTTTGAAACGGTTAAAATCTATTCTGTTTTCAGTCTTTTGTAATTCTTGTTTTATTGTTCTTAAAGTTATTTTCCAAATATCAACTTGATCGGATTTTAGAAATGAGTGATCAAGAAGTATTTTAATTTTTATATAATCGAAAGAAGCCATTTTGTCAAATTTAACTTGAATAAAGAATAGCTTATTCATGCTTGATTGATTAAAAGATGTTATTTTATCGAAAGAGCATTTTGTAAAGGTTAAAACATTTAGATTGCAATTATTAAAATAGGTTATTCCGTTAAAATTGCATTCAGAAAAAAGCAAAACTCCATTTTTATCGTTTTTTGAATTATTGAAATCAGTTATTCCATTGAAAGTACATGATAAAAACTGTGAGAACTGAATAAAGTTGCAATTTGTAAAAGATACATTGTTGAAATTATTATATATAAAAAAGGAGACGTTAGGATTGGTCTCCGTTTCATTCTTATGTCTATCAAAAATATTGTTATTAAAAAAAAATGCATTTTTAAAACTTACAGAATTTTCAAACCTATTGTTTGAGAACGTAGCAAAAGAAAAGGAAGAATCATCAAAAGTCGAATGGTGGTACGTTTCAAATTCTCTTTTTAATATTGTATTATCTCTAAAAATAAAACTTCCTTGGATGTGAATTATCTTTTCAATTCTCAAATTTCCATTCTTAAAGATGCTGTTTGAAATATAGATATCTGACTTTAATTTTTTAGGAGAGCGATTGAAAAATTGAAAAATTTCAAACTCACAATTATTACCTATGCCGGAATCTATATCTAAGGATTTGAGCTCTATAATATCAATAAAACTTAAAGTTTTGATTTTGCAATTAAATATGTTTAAGTCACAATTTATTTTACAATTTTCAAAACTTAAAAGCAGATTGGCGTTGTTTATGTTTTCAAAAGATAATTGCGAGCAATTAATTGTACAATTTAAAAAATAAAGAGTTTCATTTTTTAAATTGGTATCATTAATACTAAAATTAAGATTGTTAAGATTGAAAGTGTAACCGTCAAATGTACTTTCCTTATTTATCTGTTCAAAAAATGTTTCTGCGGTTATTTCTTTCATAATGATTTTAAGAATATTTAATAGTAAAAATAAAGAAAACCCTGACAATTTTCATTATCAGGGTTTTCTTTATTCTTTGTTCTTGTTTCTGTTTTTCAGAAAAAAGACTAATCATTCAATTTCAATACCGCCATAAATGCTTCTTGCGGAATCTCCACATTTCCTACCTGGCGCATACGTTTTTTACCTTTTTTCTGTTTTTCCAAAAGCTTACGTTTACGGGAAATATCTCCACCATAACACTTGGCAGTAACGTCTTTACGTAACGCTTTAATGGTTTCACGGGCAATAATCTTTGCTCCGATAGCCGCCTGAATTGGAATGTCAAATTGTTGTCTTGGTATTAGTTCACGCAATTTCTCGCACATCTTTTTACCAATGTTATACGCATTGTCTTCGTGAATTAATGCAGATAAAGCATCCACAGAAGTGGCATTCAATAACACATCCAGTTTTACTAATTTCGAAGTACGCATTCCAATAGGAGAGTAGTCAAAAGAAGCATATCCTTTAGAAACCGTTTTCAATCTATCGTAAAAATCAAATACAATCTCCGCTAACGGCATGTCAAAATTCAATTCCACACGTTCTGTTGTCAAATACGTTTGGTTGGTAATGATGCCGCGTTTTTCAATACACAAGCTCATTACGTTTCCTACGAAATCCGCTTTGGTAATGATGGTTGCTTTGATGTATGGTTCTTCAACTCTGTCTAATTTTGAAGGTTCCGGTAAATCGGTCGGATTGTTTACAATCATTCCTACTTCCGGTTCTTTTTTGGTATAAGCCAAATACGAAACGTTAGGAACAGTAGTAATTACAGTCATGTTAAATTCACGCTCCAATCGCTCTTGGATAATCTCCATGTGCAGCATTCCTAAGAATCCGCAACGGAAACCAAACCCTAATGCCGCCGAACTTTCTGCAGTAAATACCAATGAAGCATCGTTTAACTGCAGTTTTTCCATTGAGTTACGTAATTCTTCGTAATCTTCGGTGTCTACCGGATAAATTCCCGCAAATACCATTGGTTTTACATCTTCAAAACCAGTAATCATATTCGTTGTTGGTGTTTTCGCATCGGTTAGCGTATCACCCACTTTTACTTCTTTAGCTTCTTTAATTCCGGAAATCAAATACCCTACATCTCCTGCAGAAATGACTTGTTTTGGAACCTGATTTAATTTCAATGTTCCAATTTCATCGGCAAAATATTCATTACCGGTCGCCATGAATTTAATCTTCTGTCCTTTTCTGATTTCACCGTTTTTCACACGGAAAATAACTTCAATTCCACGAAACGGATTATACACCGAGTCAAAAATTAAGGCTTGTAATGGTTCTTCCACATTTCCTTTCGGAGCAGGAATTTTTTCAATAATAGCCGCAAGTATGTTTTCTACTCCAAAACCAGTTTTCCCCGATGCATGGATGATGTCTTCTAATTTACAGCCTAACAAATCAATGATGTCGTCACTAACTTCTTCCGGATTTGCACTTGGTAAGTCCACTTTGTTCAATACCGGAATAATCTCCAGGTCATTTTCCAAAGCCAGATATAAATTCGAAATCGTTTGTGCCTGAATACTCTGTGCTGCATCCACAATCAGAAGCGCTCCTTCACAGGCAGCAATAGAACGGGAAACTTCATAAGAGAAATCCACGTGTCCCGGAGTGTCAATCAGATTCAGGATGTATTGCTCCCCTTTGTAGGTATACTCCATTTGAATGGCATGACTTTTAATCGTAATGCCACGCTCACGCTCCAAGTCCATGTTGTCTAACAATTGTGCTTTTTCTTCACGTGCCGTAACGGTCTGTGTAGCGCCAAGCAAACGGTCAGCCAATGTGCTTTTCCCGTGATCAATGTGTGCAATAATGCAAAAGTTTCTAATGTGCTTCATCTTCGTCTTTCAAGTTTCTCTGTGAATCTCAATGTTTTCTCTATGATATAAATGAGAATAACAATGGGAATTAATCTGCAAATATAATTCAAAATAATCAGTAAAAAAGGGTTGTACTGTAATAAGGTAAACTTAATAAGGCAGAAACTACTTTTTAAATATTAAATGTATATTTTTGCCGCCTAAAAATTTCAATTTAACATAAATGAAACTACAAATTACTAAGAAATTATTAAGTATTATCGTATTATTTGTAATGATACTTAATCAAAGTTACGCTCAAAAAACATTATCATCAGATTATGCTTACAAAGTAAGTGAGCCGTACAGAGTTTTTGATGCGGATCTGAAAATGTACTTTTCAAAAGGCAATGAAGTACTTGCTTTAAAATTGGATGGGAAAGAGATTTTGATTCAGAAATTTAATGCTGATAAACCGGCATTTATCAAGGAGAAAAAATACGAGAAAAAATACTTTCCTAAAAACTACTGTTTTGAAGATGTATTGGAAGTGGATGGGAAGTTTTACTTCTTTTACTCTTCTTGGGATGGTGATAATGATAAGGAACAATTGTTTTCTAATGAAATTGATTTCGCTACAGGGGAATTTGTAGGATCACCAAAGCTGCTTTTCCAGGTTAATGGGAAAGTTGCTGGAGTAATGGCTGTTGGAGGTATGGGTTTCTCTTATGAAGTTGTTGATAAATTTGATTTCTACCAATCTAAGGATAAGAAAAGTGTATTGGTTCAATACAGAAAAAAACCAGAGGTTAAAAGAGATACAAAAAGTTTTGATATTATTGGGTTAAATGCCTTTGATAAGGACCTGAATAAAGTTTATGGTAACGAACTTACAATGCCATACACCGAAAGAAGAATGAATAATATTGATTATCAAATGGACAACAAAGGAAACTTGTATTTGTTGACTAAAGTTTTCCATGATGACAGTAACGATGATAAGAAAAAGAAAAAAGATACTGAAGCAAATTACCATATTGAATTATTCCTGATTAAGAAAGATTCTAAGAAAATCGAAATTTCCAAATTTGACAATAAAGACAAATTCATCAGTAAATTATGGCTTTTTGATTCAGATGATTATGTTGTTTGTGGGGGTTTTTATAGCAATGGAAAAGGAGATTTTGATGACTGTGATGGGATTGTCAGTTTTAAAATCAAAGATGACGGTACTATTTTCAATAAAGTAACTCACGAAATTCCTTTGGAAGTTTTGAATCAATACGAAACAGAAAGCACTAAAAAGAAAAACGAAAAGAAAGAGAGAAAAGGGGATGATGCTAAATTTTCTGATTTGGAACTTAAAAATCTATGTATTAACAACGATGGAAGTCTTGTTTTAGTTGGAGAGCAATTCTTCATAACTAGTCACACGACATCTTCTCAGTCAGGAATGAGAACGTATTATACGTATCATTATTGCGATATTTTAGCAGCTAAAATCAATGCTGACGGCTCTTTGGGATGGATGAAAAAAATTCCTAAAAACCAAGTTGGTGGCGCTGCTCAGGGCGGAATGTCTTACAAGTATTTTAATGCTGATAACAGCCACTATTTAGTGTTTTTAGATAATGTTAAGAATATTGATCTTCCATTAGATAAAACGCCGGCAAGACATGCAGACGGACATGGTGGTTATTTAACTGCAGTTAAAATTTCAGATGCAGACGGAGCGTTAACCAAAGGATCAATATTGAATTCCCGTGATGTGGAAGATTTCAAGATATACCAATTTTCCACAAACAGAATTGTTAAGACAAGCGAAAGTTCTTTCCTTTTAGAAGTTTACAAAAAGAAGAAAGAAGATATCATGATTAAAGTAGACTTGAAATAAGTCAAAAATCATAAAGTGTTGTTTTACAATGCTAAACATTCGATATTCTTTATTACTTTTGCAAAAAAATTGAATCGATGCCCAAAATTGGCAACATAGAATTACCTGATTTCCCGCTTTTGCTTGCGCCTATGGAAGACGTGAGTGATCCGCCATTCCGCCGCTTGTGCAAACAACACGGTGCAGATCTGATGTACTCTGAATTTATTTCTTCAGAAGGATTAATCCGTGATGCAATTAAGAGCCGCCAGAAGCTGGATATTTTCGATTACGAAAGACCAGTTGGAATTCAAATCTTTGGAGGTGACGAAGAAGCGATGGCTATGTCCGCTAAAATCGTCGATGCCGTTCATCCTGATCTGGTTGATATTAACTTTGGTTGTCCGGTAAAAAAAGTGGTTTGTAAAGGAGCAGGGGCAGGGGTTTTGAAAGATGTTGATTTGATGGTGCGATTAACCAAAGCAGTAATCCGTAGCACTAATTTGCCGGTTACCGTAAAAACCCGTTTGGGATGGGACGAGAATTCCATCAATATTGATGAGGTTGCAGAACGTTTACAGGATATTGGTGTGCAGGCGTTGACTGTTCATGCCCGTACCCGAGCTCAGATGTATAAAGGCCATTCGGATTGGACGCATATTGAACGTATTAAAAACAACCCTCGAATTACAATGCCAATCTTTGGTAACGGAGATATCGATTCTCCTGAAAAAGCATTGGAATACAAAAACCGTTTTGGTTTGGATGGAATGATGATAGGCCGTGCTGCTATTGGTTATCCTTGGATTTTTGATGAAATTAAACATTATTTCAAAACAGGAGAACATTTGCCTGCACCTACTATTCATGACCGTGTTGAAGCTGCCAGAAACCATTTAATCTGGTCTATGGAGTGGAAAGGAGAGCGTGTAGGGATTGTAGAGATGCGTCGTCATTATACCAATTATTTCAAAGGAATCCACGGATTTAAAGAGTACAAACAAAAGCTGGTTACGTTAGATGATCACCATGCTTTACTTTCGGTTTTAAAGGAAGTGGAACAGGTTTATTCTGACTATCAGTTTGCTTAAATAAAAAGGCCCAACATTTGTTGGGCCTTTTCTTTTTATACTTCAATAGCTTTCCATTTTCCTTTTTTATATAAAATGATGCTGGCCAGCGTAATGGCGGTTTCGGCAATAGGTACTGCCATAAAAACTCCGGTTGGCCCCATTTTATAATATTTGGCGAGCAGATAAGCTAGCGGAATCTGGAACAGCCAGAAACCGAAAAAATTAACCCACGTAGGTGTCCAGGTATCTCCGGCTCCATTAAAAGTGTTTATAAGCACCATTCCAATACCGTAGAAAATATAGCCTAGACTCATAATCTGCAAAGCGCTTACTGCAATGTCTTTAACAAGGACATCATTTGTAAAAAAGGAAATTATATAACTCCCGAAAAACAAACAGAAAATCATTATCGTTGCCATAAATATGACATTGTATTTTGCCGTCGTATATACAGATTTCTCAGCACGTTCAACTTGCTTGGCACCTAAATTCTGACCTACTAAAGTGGCAGCTGCATTACTCAGACCCCACGCCGGAAGAATGAAAAACATCATAATCCGTAAAGCTGTCTGGTATCCGGCAGAACCATGATCTCCACCTGTTGTAGCCACTAATTGCGCCAGAAAAATCCAGCTGCAAGATGCGATTACAAATTGCAAAACACCCGGAGCAGCTATTTTGATGATGCTTTTAATCTGGTCAAAATCTGGAATAAAATAAGACGGGATGATTTTCAGAATACCTCTTCCGTTAAACAAATGGTACATTTGATATAAAACACCAATGCTTCTTCCTGCTGTTGTTGCTATGGCAGCACCAATCAAACCAAAAGCAGGAATAGGGCCTAAACCATTAATAAATATAGGACATAAAACAATATTACAAATATTGGCCAGCCATAAGCTTTTCATTGCGATGGCAGCATTTCCTGCTCCTCTGAAAATACCGTTGATTAAGAATAAAAGCATGATGCCTAAACTTCCGCCCATCATAATGCGGGTGAAGTTTACACCATAATCAGCAGATTCCTGAGAAGCGCCCATTAGGAGTAAAATGTCTTTGGCATAAACAAATCCCAAAACACTAATAACTGTATTTATTACTGCGGCAATAAGAATGGCTTGCATACCTGCTTTAGCAGCTGCAACAGGGTCTTTTTCGCCAATGCGTCTGGCTACAATTGCAGTTGCTGCCATGCTGATGCCAATTGCCAGTGAATAGATAATTGTAATAACAGATTCTGTTAAGCCTACAGTTTGTATGGCATAACTGCTATGCTCTAAGTGACCTACAAAATACAAGTCAACTAATGCAAAAACTGATTCCATCATCATTTCCAAAACCATGGGAATGGCCAAGAGAATTACTGCTTTTTTAATGCTTCCGGTAGTGAAATCAAAAGATTCGTCGCCTTTAATAGCTGTTTTTATTGTAGAAAAAATTCGTGTGAAGGTACTTGTACCTGATGTTTTTGTCATGATTAATTAGGATAAAAATAAATATTCCCGAGTTGAAAAACCCAGTTGTGATAACAATATGTCCTAATTATCTCCCGATACTTATGGACTAGACAAAAACAATCATAAACGTGCAGTTAATATAATGAAGGCCAAAGGTAGCAATCTTTTGGGAATTAATCCAATAATTTTTTGCTTACGCGGCTGCTGGCAATTAATGAGGCAATAAAACCTAAAATTATGATGGTAAGGAATACAATTATAATGTTTTGCAAGCTGAAAATAACCGGATAAGGTAATGATTCGGTAATCATGATTACTTTGAAGTACTGCTGAATTAAAACAATAATTGTTCCAAAGAATAAGCCTATAAGACCCCCAAAAAGAGTCAGTAAAGTGCCTTGAAGCAAAAATATTTTCTGAATATCCTTTATAGGTGTTCCTATATTGAATAAGGTTTTCAAATTGTCTTTTTTGTCCAGAATCATCATAATGATAGCTCCGGCCAGCGTAAATAACGTCAGAATGATAACGAGCGTAAAAATAAGGTAAATTGCCGTGTTTTCGGTGTTGAGCATTTTGTGCAGACTGTCGTTAAGCTGTGCTCTGTTCTTTACGATATAATTGCTTCCAAAGATAGTATTCAGATTTTGAACGGCTCTATTTTCGTTAGCAGCAGCGACCAATTTGATTTCTATTCCTGTTACTTGGTCAGGCCTAAACTCTAATAATTCCTGAGTCAGCTTTAAATCGGCAAAAACATATTTCGAATCCAATTCCTCACTAATGGCATAAATACCTATCGGAATCAAACTGGATTTATTAAAAGCTGATTTGGGATTGTTAATAGCGCCTTTTCCCGGCTTAGGTACATAAATTTCAAAGGTATTGCTCAAATCAAACAATCCCATTGATAGTTTTTGCATGATCCCGTTTCCTACAACAACCTGAGGTGTTTCCGGAGAAAGCCATTGTCCCTGGTAAATGGTTCTTTGTACATGATTAACCAGATTGTATTGGTTATCCACTCCTTTTATCAGGGCAACCTGTTCTTTGTTTTTATAAACAAACAATACTTTTTCTTCTATAACACTACTGTAAAAAGCGAGGTCTTTTGCCTTTTTTAGTTTCAGCTTTTGTTCTTCAGAAATGTAAAATGATTTACCGTATCTTGGAATGATTTTTATATCAGGATCAAAGTCGTTGCTGAACGACAAGCTGAAATCTTTTAATCCGCTAAATACCGAAAGCACTACAAATAAAGCCATAGCGCCAACAATGATACCAAAAGAAGCAATTCCTGTGATAATGTTTATTGCATTGTTTTTACTGGAAGACCGTAAATAACGCTTGGCTATGTATAGCGAAAAATTCAATTTACAATTTCTTTCTTTTATCTAATAATTCACGGTTTTCAATTGGGTTTTCTTTCCCGGTAAGCGCATTATCAATTTTTTCAATATAATCCAAACTGTCATCAATATAAAAAGACAAGTTAGGAACTTTGCGTAATTGCAGTTTTACTCTTTGCGACAAATCATGTTTTATCAATGCCATATTCGATTTTACGGCTTCCAGTATTTCCGGCGCTTTATCTGTTGGGAAAACGCTCAAATATACTCTGGCCACACCTAAATCTGTAGTTACACTAACTTTAGATACTGAAATTACAAGATTTGTAATTCCGTTTTTTCGGATTTCACCCTGCAGAATATCTACTAAATCTTTTTGTAGAACACCGCCTATTTTTTTCTGTCTATTCGTCTCCATACCGCAAAAGTACAATTTTTTTAAGTGAAATATTTAGAAGCGAATCATTTGTGTATTTTTGTTGTCTGTTTTTCCGGCTTTCGCCTTTATCTCATTCCGTTTCACTGCATGAGGATATTGGCTCTATCCGGGCTAAACGGAAACAACAGGCCTCTTTGCAAACATAGTGATTAAACAATGATAATGAGAAAAATTGAACATATAGGTATAGCTGTAAAAGATCTTGAGGTTTCGAATGCTCTTTTTGAAAAGCTTTTTGGTGCACCGGCCTACAAACAGGAAGAAGTGGAAAGCGAAGGAGTAAAGACTTCTTTTTTTAGGAACGGACCAAATAAAATTGAATTACTGGAAGGTACTAATCCTGAAAGTCCTATTGCCAAGTTTATTGAGAAAAAAGGGGAAGGGATTCATCATATCGCTTTTGATGTAGAGGATATTCTGTCAGAAATAAAAAGATTGAAAGAAGAAGGGTTTGTTGTTTTGAATGAAATTCCTAAAAAAGGAGCTGATAATAAGTTGGTTGCGTTTTTGCATCCCAAAGGTACAAATGGCGTACTGATAGAATTGTGTCAAGAAATTGAAGATTAATTTTGAGAATAGCAAAATATATAGTAATATTGCACTCTCTAAACCGGTCCTATAGCTCAGCTGGTTAGAGCACCTGACTCATAATCAGGTGGTCCCTGGTTCGAGCCCAGGTGGGACCACGATTATTGAAAAACCTTTCAAATTGTTGAAAGGTTTTTTATTTTAGGTGAGAATGCATGTTATCTTAAGATGAATAAAACGTTGATTTAAAATATTTTAGATATTTTTTTAAAATTTAATTGTTTGAATCAAATATTTCACTTAATATTGTCACAAAGTTGAATTGAGGGTTGATGAAGCATCAAAAATCCTACTATAAAGATTTTATTATTTATGAATATTGCTCCAAAAAAAATAACCTTTAGCCTTATAGCTATTACTATGGCTTTTATTAGTACTCATGCAGCACCTCCATCTGGACCACCGCCGCCGGAACCTAATATTTTGCCACCTGGATTTCCAATCGATGGAAACATTGCATTATTGTTTTTTGCAGCTACGCTTTATGGAATTTATGTACTTAAGAAATTTAAGTTACAATCTAAATAAAAAAAAGCTCCTGATTTATCAGGAGCTTTTTTTTATTTGTACTTTTTAGTTTTTGCCTTTTTGTGATACTTCAAGATTTCTTTCAATAGTGTGGCTTGGTCTTGACCATTTTGGCTTCTCACCCAAAGATTGGAATTGTGAATCTTCTGCTTCAACTGTCTCTGGTTGTGATACTTTTGTAAAAGGTTTTTGTGGAATCAATCCTAGCATTTCAAACATTTTCATATCTTCGTTTACATCGGGATTAGGAGTTGTAAGTAATTTATCTCCTGCAAAAATAGAATTTGCCCCTGCAAAAAAGCACATTGCTTGTCCTTCTCGGCTCATATTCATTCTTCCTGCTGAAAGACGAACTTGAGTTTCGGGCATCACAATTCGAGTTGTTGCTACCATACGGATCATTTCCCAGATTTCTACTGGTTTTTCTTCTTCCATTGGTGTTCCTTCAACAGCTACTAGTGCGTTAATTGGCACTGATTCGGGCTGTGGGCTTAAAGTTGATAGCGCTACAAGCATCCCGGCTCTGTCTTCAATGCTTTCTCCCATTCCTATAATTCCACCGCTGCAAACAGTAACGTTGGTTTTTCGAACATTTTCAATAGTTTGAATTCTGTCTTCAAATCCTCTGGTTGAAATGACTTCTTTATAATATTCTTCTGAAGTGTCTAAATTATGATTGTAAGCATATAGTCCGGCTTCGGCAAGTCTCTGTGCTTGGTTTTCTGTAATCATTCCAAGTGTACAGCAAACTTCCATGTCAAGTTTATTAATAGTTCTCACCATTTCTAATACTTGGTCAAATTCAGGTCCGTCTTTTACATTTCGCCAGGCAGCTCCCATGCAGACCCTTGAAGATCCGGATGATTTTGCGCGTAACGCTTGTGCTTTAACTTGTTGAACGCTCATTAAATCGTTGCCTTGAATGTCAGTATGATAACGAGCTGCTTGTGGGCAATAACCGCAATCTTCAGGACAACCGCCGGTTTTTATAGAAAGTAAAGTAGATACTTGTACAACGTTTGGATCGTGATGTTCACGATGCGTGGATGCTGCTTCATAAAGCAAATCCATTAGTGGCTTGTTGTAAATGGCAATTATTTCCTCTTTCGTCCAATTATTTCTTGTTATACTCATAATAGCATCTTATTGTTGAGGCCAAAAATAAGGATTTCAGATTAAACTTTTGTATTGAAGATGATTTAAACGCAAAAATGTTTTCAATACTAAAGAGTACTAAAAACATTTTTATGATGGCATGGATTTATTTTAAAATTCTTTTACGCGTGTCTTTCCAGTATTGCATTAACGTAAACGTAATGATTATGGAGGAAGCGATTCCTTCAAACAGTAATCCTAAGCAATACTGATACATGGATGGTTCTCCGGCGCCAAAGAGAAAATTTTCTGAAAGTTTTTCCAAATAAGCATTTCCGCCTTTTATTGATATGTATATAAGTAAGGCGGCTACACTTAAAAACACTCCAATTAAAGAGGTTAATGTTCCTGAAATTAAATTTGGCAAATAATCTGTTTTGCCTTCGTGGTAGTTGGATTTAATCGTTTTATTTAAAAAATAAACAACAATAAAAATATTTAGAACCCTGAGAAGGAAAATATCGGATAAACCTAAAAACTCCATCGTGAGAAAATAAATCCCAATACTGATAAAAATTAAAATGCCATTATTTACTTCTTTAGATAGATTCATAATAATTAATTTTAATTAAACAATTGGTTAAAAACACAACCGACTCTCTATCAAAAGTATTTAATAATTATGAAAAAAGCAAGTCTTTAACAAACTAATTGCGATTTATAAAATGAATTTTTGAATATTATCTGTTTTTAGAAAAATAAAGTAAAGCGGTCTCCCGATCGTTTTGGAGTTGGAGTTTTAAATCGTCAATTGAGTGGAATTTTACTTCGTTTCGGATAAATTTATGTACACCTATTGTGATTTCCTGATCGTATAAATCCTGATTTATATCAAAAAAATGAATTTCAATAGAAAGGTTTTTTCCGTCAACAGTGGGCTTGTTGCCAATATTCATCATGCCTTGGTGTGTTTGGTTATTCCAAAAGCCCTCTACTATGTACACGCCGTTTGCCGGAATGATTTTCTGAAGATTTTCTATCACTATGTTTGCTGTTGGAAAATCAATAGTTCTTCCAAGCTGTCTTCCTTTTACAACTTTGCCCGAAAAAGAATAAGGATAGCCTAAATATTGATTGGCTAAAGCGATGTTTCCTTCTAGAATTGCATTTCTGATTTTGGTGGAACTTATTGAAATTTCATCAATTTCTTTTGCTGAAATCTGTTCAACATCGAAATGGTATTTTTGCCCGAATTGGATTAAATCATGGATGTCTGAAGCTCTGTTTTTGCCAAATCGGTGATCATATCCGATAATTATTTTCTTAATGTTGAGTTTGTCTACCAGAATTTTTTTTACAAATTCCTCGCCTGTCATCTCGGAAAATTCGGTGTCGAACGGATGGATGATTAAATTATCAACCCCTTTCTTTTCTAAAAGAAGTATCTTTTCTTCGTTTGTATTCAACAACTTAATATTGCTTTCTGCTTGTAAAACACTTCTTGGGTGTTGGGAAAAAGTAAGTACAACGCTTTCTAAATTGCGATTTTCGGTATTGTTTAAAATTCGATTGATGATTTTTTGATGACCCAAATGCACGCCGTCAAAAGTACCAAGCGTGACTACGGTTTTTTTGACGCAATTAAATTCAGAAATAGAATGGAATACTCTCAAAGTGAAATTTTTAATATAATAGGCAAAGATAAAATTTAGTTTTAAACAGGGGTAAATGCAAGCTGTGAAATAAACATTCCGCAACAAATTTCGGTTTAAAATAAAATATCTATTAAAATATACTTAAATATTGGAAAAATTACTATTTTTGCAGTTATACCAAAAATTATTAATGATGAAAAAACAACTACTATTCACATTCGCTTCTGTTTTTATAGCTTGCCAGCTGCAGGCTCAAACAGACAAACAATGGTCTCAGCATAGGGGAGGAAGTGTAACTACTTCTAAAAATGCAATGAGACAATCGTTTCCTAAAGAGTTTAAATTATTTGATTTAAACATTGATCCTTTAAGACAAACATTATTTTCAATTGCAGGAAATAATGCGTCAAGAAAACAAACCATAATTTCTTTGCCTAATGCAGATGGGCAAATCGAACAATTTGAAGTGTATGAAGCTTCAAATTTCGAACCGGATTTGCAGGCTCAATTTCCTGAAATCAGAGCTTATTCCGGTAAAGGAATCACTGATAAGTACGCAACTTTAAAGTTGAGTATCTCTCCACAGGGAATTCAGACTATGGTTTTCAGAACCGATAAAGAAAATGAATTTATTGAGTCTTATTCTCAAGATAATACTGTGTATGCCGTATTTAAATCTCAAAGAAATAAAGGTAAATTAAGCTGGAAATGTGCAACTGATGACGAAAAATCATTGCTTGATACAGGTTCGCAATTGCCAAGTACAAACCGTTCAAGTACTGGGCAATTAAAAACAATGCGTTTGGCTCAATCATGTACAGCTGAGTATTCTAATTATTTTGGTGCATTCAGTGTAGCTAACGTTGGATTGGTTTTAACTGCAATCAATAATACATTGTCTCGTTGTAATGGTGTTTACGAAAAAGATTTAGGTTTGCATTTAAATCTGGTAGGTTCTTCTACAAATGTAATTTATTACAATCCGGCAACTGACCCTTATTCTGATGCCGCTGCAGGTGCTGCAGGTGCTTGGAATGCTGAGTTGCAAAATACATTAAGTGGTAATCTTACAGGTGTTGGAACTACATTGGCTGCTAATAATGCTGCGTATGATATTGGTCACTTGTTTGGAGCCAGTGGTGGTGGAGGTAACGCAGGTTGTATCGGTTGTGTTTGCGTAGATGATACTGCAAGTACAACAGATAAGAGAAAAGGAAGCGGATATACTTCTCCTGGAGACGATGTTCCTCAGGGAGATAGTTTTGATATCGATTATGTAGTGCATGAAGTAGGTCACCAATTAGGAGGTAACCACACATTCTCTCATGGAAATGAAGGATCTGGAGTAAATATGGAAGTAGGTTCCGGGGTTACTATCATGGGATATGCCGGGATTACAGATTTTGATGCTGCGGTACACTCTATCGATGCTTATCATGCAGCTTCTATCGCTCAGATTCAGGCTAACTTAGCAACAAAAACTTGTCCGGTTACGACTGCAATTACGGCTAACAATGCAACGCCGGTAGCTAATGCTGGTGCAGATTATACAATTCCAAAAAGCACTCCGTTTATGTTGACTGGTTCTGCTACGGATGCTAATGTAGGTGATGCACTTACATACAGCTGGGAACAATACGAAAATGACGCAGCTGCTCAAACTGGTGCAGCTAGTGCAGCTTCTGCTACAAAAGCAACAGGACCAAACTGGATATCTTTAGCTCCTTCTGTTTCTCCAATAAGAGTTTTCCCAAGAATGTCTTCAGTTTTGGCTAATTCAGTAACTACTGCAGGTCCGGAAATTAATATTGAAGCTTTAAGTTCAGTTGCAAGAACATTGCCATTTAGATTAACAGTAAGAGATAATGCGGCTTTTAGTGGTGTTGCGCCGATTAAAGTTGGTCAAACTGCTTTTGATGATATGACTCTTACAATTGATGCTACAAGAGGTCCATTGTCAGTAACTTCTCAGAACGTAGATAATCAAAGCTGGGCGAGAGGATCTTCTCAAACAATTACTTGGGCTGTAAATAGTACTAACACAAGTACTGGTGGAACAAATGTTGACATCTTGTTGTCTACAGATGGAGGTTTAACTTACCCTACTGTTTTATTGGCTGGTACACCTAACGATGGTTCTCAGTCTATTACAGTGCCTAACATTTCAGCGATGAATTGTAGAGTTATGGTAAAAGCAAGTGCAAGTATTTTCTTTAATGTGAATACAAAACCTATTGCAATTGGTTATACTGTATCATCAACTTGTAACACGTATTCAAATAACACTGCACTTCCTGTACCAGATGGTGCTGGAGCTAATACACCTGGTGCAATAGTTTCTAAAACGATTACAGTTCCTGGCCCATCACCTGCAGCAGGTATTTCAGATGTGAATGTTACTTTAGGATTTACACATACTTATATTGAAGATTTAGTAATTGCGATAGAGCACCCAGATGCAACTCAGGTTACTTTATGGAACAGAAACTGTGATAACGCTCCAACTACATTAACGTATACTTTCTCAGATGGCAACCCGTTAGTTCCTGCTACAGGATGTAGCGCTACTACAGGTACGTTTGGTGCGCCACAGGCTTTGTCTGCTTTTAATGCTAAACCTACTAATGGTACTTGGACATTATTGGCTGGGGATTTCTATAATGGAGATGTTGGAACAATTAATGCATGGTCTGTTGAGATTTGTTCACAAACATTTACATTAGGTAATGAAGAGTTTGAATTTGATAACTTCTCATTATTCCCTAACCCGAATAACGGAAGCTTTACTGTTAAATTTGACAGTACTTCAAACAACGACATCAAAGTTAATGTTCATGATATAAGAGGAAGACAAGTGTATGAGAAATCATTCTCTAACACAGGTGCTTTCAATCAAAATATTAATTTAGATAAAGTACAGTCAGGTGTTTATTTAGTATCTATTATTGATGGTGCTAAGAAAACTGTGAAACGTATTGTTGTAGAATAATAATTTCTCGATAAATATTTAAAACGCAAGCTATTCGCTTGCGTTTTTTTTTAACAAAAAACTTGTAAATTGTTATTTATTTAATATTTTAGCCAAAAACTTACCAATATCAAAAAAACCAAATGAAAAAACCAATACTTATTTTATTTTTTGCTATTTTGTCCTTTACTTCGGGTTTTGGGCAAAATCTCTGGAACAAGGTTTCCAGTGAAAGATTAGCTCATGCCGATAAAATGGATCGTTCTTCCATGCCAGGCAAGTACGAATTATTCTCCCTAGATTTTCAGACGTTAAAAAATCAGCTAAGACAAGCTCCTTTAGATTCACAAGGCATTGTGTCTAACCTGATTGTTTCTTTTCCTAACTCTGAAGGAAAACTGGATAAATACCAAATTTATGAAGCTCCGGTCATGGAGCCTGGTTTGGAAGCAAAATTTCCAGACATCAAATCCTATATAGGTAAGGGAATTGACGACCCAACAGCTACTATTCGTTTTAGTGTAACCCTTTTTGGATTGCATACTATGACATTATCCGGAAGAACAGGAACTTCATTTATTGATACTTATACTAAGGATTTAAGCAACTATATCGTGTATAGGAAATCGGATGTATTACCTACAAAACAATTTCAATGTTTGGTAAATGATGCCGATCGACCACAGTTAGACAACTCAAATAAAGTGCCGAATTTAACAACTCATGCCAGTGACGGTAAATTCAGAATTTTTAGATTAGCAATGGCTTGTACTATTGAGTATGCTGCTTATCATGTGAATGCGGCAGGACTTAATGCTGGAACTTTGGCGCAGAAAAAAGCGGCAGTTTTAGCAGCTATGGTTGTTACTGTGACACGTGTAGATGGTGTTTATGAAAGAGATTTGTCAATGAGGATGAATTTGGTTGCTAATAATGATTTGGTCATTTTTATTACCTCAGATAATTTTAATAATACGAATGCACCTACGTTAATCAATCAAAGTCAGACTCAAATTACGAATATAATTGGAGATGCCAATTTTGATATAGGACATACAGTGAGTACAGGTGGTGGTGGTTTAGCTGGACCTTCTCCTTGTGTAACAGGAGCAAAGGCTAGAGGGATTACAGGTTCAGGAGCACCAGTAGGTGACCCTTACGATATAGATTATGTAGCGCATGAAATGGGTCATCAATTTGGGGCAAATCATACGTTTAATGGAGATACCGGAAGTTGTTCAGGAAATAGAAATGACGGAACGGCAGTTGAGCCGGGAAGTGGTTCGACTATCATGGCGTACGCCGGAATTTGCCCAGGTCAGAATGTTCAGCCTAATTCGGATGCACATTTTCATTCTGTGAGTATTGCTGAAATTAATGACTTAATTGCCGCCTCGGCAACGTGTGCAGCTACAACAAATAATGGAAACAGTGCGCCTGTAGTAAATGCAGGAATGAATTATGTTATTCCAAAATCGACTCCATTTATACTGAAAGGAAGTGCAATTGATGCCAATGGAGATGCATTAACGTATTGCTGGGAGCAGACGGATACTGAGGTGTCAACACAACCTCCAGTAGCGACTTCAGCCGCAGGGCCGAACTTTAGATCAAATCCCCCTACAGCTTCTACAGAGCGTTATTTACCTGCTTTAGCAACTGTTTTGGCAGGAAATACAGCTAATACGTGGGAAGTGTGTTCTTCGGTAGCCAGAAATTATAATTTCTCTTTAACTGTAAGAGACAACAGATCGCCTAACGGAGGTCAGACAGGAAGAGACGATATGTCGGTTATGGTAGACGGAGTTGCCGGGCCATTTTTGGTTAGTGTTCCAAATACCAATGTTTCTTGGGCAGCAGGTACAAATCAAACAGTGACTTGGGCCGTGGCAGGAACAGATGCTAATGGTGTTAATGCTAAATTTGTTGATATTTATCTATCTACTAACGGAGGAACATCATTCCCGACATTGTTAGCGAGTAAAGTTCCTAACGATGGTTCGGAAACAATTACGGTTCCAAATACTCCTGGAACAACAAACCGAATAATGATCAGAGGATATGACAATATTTTCTATGATCTTTCGAATACGAATTTCACGATAACTGCTCCTGCATCGACTTTTGCAGTTTCTTTTTCGGGTGTAGCTGGAGAGCAAAATAAATCTGCCTGTCAGGGAACGAACGTATCATATACTGTTTCGTATGCGGCTTTAGGAGGCTTTAGTGGTACAACAACGTTTAGCGCAACAGGAAACCCTTCAGGTTCAACTGTGCTTTTTAGTCCAGCTTCTACAAGTGCAAATGGGTCAGTTGTTATGACGGTGAGCAACACTGCTACAAGTACCGCAGGGCTTTATTCTATTGTTGTATCTGCAACTTCTGGAGCAACAACGAAAACGGTTCCGTTGTATTTTGAGTTATTTAATTCGAATTTTGCAGCAACGGCATTGACTTCTCCAGCAAATTTAGCAATTTCACAGGATGTGGACTTGAATTTGACTTGGGCTGTAAACTCAAACGCCAGTTCGTATGATGTACAAGTAGCAACAGATAATGCTTTTGCAAATATTGTCCGTTCAGGAAACGTGGCTGGTACAACATATGTTGTTTCAGGATTGTCGCAGGGAACAAGTTATTTTTGGAGAGTTTTGCCTAGAAATGTTGCTTGTAGCGGGACATATAGCGCAGCATATAAATTTACAACAGGAACTATTGCATGTAATAGTACTTCATCAACTAACGTTCCGTTAGCAATTGCTTCAACGGCCAACGTTACTATTAATTCTACCTTAAATGTTCCGACTAATGTGACAATATCAGATGTAAAAGTGACTATGAATGTGTCTCACACTTGGATTAATGATCTAACGGCAACACTAATCAGTCCGACTGGAACAGAAGTAGAAATATTTGCTTTACCATGTATCAGTGCAAATATTCTAAATATTGATGCAACTTTCGATAATGCGGGTACAGCTGTTGTTTGTGGTACAAATCCTGGTATTTCCGGTGTTGTGCTGCCGAAAGAATCTCTTTCTGTTTTTGACGGGCAAAATTCAATCGGAACCTGGACATTAAGGATAAATGATGCTTTTAATGGTGATGGTGGATCTTTAAACAGCTGGAGCTTAAATATCTGTTCTGTACAGGCTTTAGGTGTCGATGAAAATAGCTTGCAGGATTTTTCATTGTATCCTAATCCTAATAACGGAGATTTTACAGTTAAGTTTACTTCAGCTTCAAGCAATGATATTAAAGTAAATGTTCATGATATGAGAGGAAGAAAAGTATATGAGAAATCATTCGCAAATACAGGCGCTTTCAATCAGAATATCAGCTTAGACAGTGTACAGTCAGGAATTTATTTAGTGTCTATTATTGATGGTGCTAAGAAAACGGTAAAACGTATTGTTGTACAATAATAAAAGTAGGATAATAAAACAAAGCCCCATTTCTCTCAAGAATGGGGCTTTTTTATTTTGCAGAAGCAGTAATGGAATGTATTATTTGAGGAACTTCGGTAATGGTAAAGTGTAAGCTGAAACGAGCTTCATTGTTTTTCTGTTCCAGTTCAAGATTTCCATCAGTTACTTTATAATAACCGGTTTGTCCGCGACAGAAGCAAAGTCGGCCAAAAAGCATTTTGGTTTTTTGAAGGTTTAAACCGTTAAGAGCAATAGAAGTGTCTGAATGACTGATTTCGAAGATAATTTCTTCTGTATAATGAGCATCCTGAAGGCCTTTCTCTACATTTCTTTTGTATTGGTATAAAATTACAGAAGTTTGAGTATTGTCAGTCATTTGGTAATAGACCGAACCAAATTCATCCGTCTTGACTTCAAGGCTTTTGTTTTTGAACAACTGTACAGTGCATTTACCATCTTCCGGACAAACTGTTTCAATAGTATTTAGATTTGCATCCGAATTCAATACAGCGCTTTTTGGGGAATTACAAGAAGATATAGTCAGCAGCAACATGACGATTAACGGCTTTGTTAGATGATGATATAATAGGGTCGTATTATTTCCCATTGTAACTTGTCATAGTGTTTTCCAGTCCGGCTAAAGCAAATGATTGTATGACTTCAGCACCCATTTCTAAACGTTCAGGCAGTTTTTCTTTTTCATTCTCGTCCCATTCGCCAAGAACATAATCTACCTGTTTTCCTTTTTTAAACTCATCACTGATGCCAAATCTAAAACGAGGGTAATCAGCTGAATTTAAGGTTTGCTGGATGCTTTTCAAGCCATTGTGGCCTCCATCACTTCCTTTTGGTTTTATTCTGATAGTTCCAAAAGGTAAATTCAAGTCGTCCGTAATTACTAATACGTTTTCTTTTTCTATTTTCTCCTTTTCCATCCAGTAGTGAAGTGCTTTTCCGCTCAAATTCATATAAGTATTTGGCTTTAGCAGCAAAAGAGTTCTGCCTTTTAGTTTGCACTCGGCTAGCGCTCCTAATTTTACGGTTTGAAAGTCCAATGCTTCTTTTCGAGCAAAAAAATCCAATACCTTAAATCCTATATTATGTCGTGTATTTACATATTCGGCTCCAATATTTCCTAAGCCAACAATTAAAAATTTCTTCATATCTGCTTCTGTCTGTTCTGTTTTTGGTGTTGAAAACAGATTTTTAATCCATTCAATCATGATACAAAAATAAGATTATTCGATTGTTGAAGGATTAGATTTCGTAAAAAATGTTTGTCACATCTAAAATAAAGGCATAAAAAAAGCGCCTCGTAATGAGACGCTTTTTGAAAAGTATTTCGAAAAATTATTTTTTCTTTCCTTTTGCAGGTGCTTTTGCAGCTTTTGCAGCTTCTTGAGCAGCTTTCATTGCAGCACGTGAAATTCTTACTTGACAAACAACAGTGTTGTCTGGGTGTAATAATTTGAATTTGTCTGAAACTAATTTAGTTACATACATTTTGTTACCCATTTCCATAGAAGAGATATCTGCATCTAAGAAATCAGGTAAGTTTTTAGGTAAAGCTTTCACTTTAAGTTTACGAGTGTTCAAACGTAAAACACCACCTAATAGTACACCTGGAGATGTTCCAACAATTTTAACTGGAACTTCCATAGTTACTTCTTTGTCATCAAATAACTGGTAGAAGTCAATGTGTAAAATTTTGTCAGATACCGGGTGTACCTGAATGTCTTGCAAAACAGCATTGAATGATTTTCCGTTTCCAAGCTCAATCACAACTGTGTGTGCGTTTGGAGTGTAAACCAAGTGTTTGAATGCAGCTTCTTCTGCTGAAAAGTGTACTGGTTGATCTCCTCCGTATAATACGCAAGGAACCGCTCCAGCATTACGTAAGGCTTTAGTCGAAACTTTACCCACGCTTTCTCTTTCTGATCCTTTAATTGTAATCGATTTCATTGAAAAAAAATATAGTTAATAATATAAACTTACATCAAAAATTTTCCACTAATGGAATTGTTGTGGTGCACCATGTGCATTACTTCTGCAAAAAGAGGTGCACAACTCACCACTTTTATTTTGTTCGATTCTCTCTTTAACGGAATAGAATCAGTTACTATCAGTTCGCTTAATTGCGAATTTTCAATCTTTTCATAAGCACTTCCGGATAAAATCGGGTGCGTACATATTGCTCTTACGCTCAATGCTCCTTTTTCGATCATTAAATCGGCGGCTTTCGCCAAAGTGCCTCCCGTATCAATCATATCATCTACCAGAATCACATTTCGGCCTTTTACTTCTCCTATTAATTCCATAGTGTCAATAACATTGGCTGCTTTTCTTTGCTTGTAGCAGATAACCACATCCGACTCCAGAAACTTAGAATAGGCATAAGCTCGTTTTGAACCTCCCATATCCGGCGATGCAATAGTCAGATTTTCTAAACCTAAGCTTTTTACATACGGCAGGAAAATAGTTGAGGCAAACAAGTGGTCTACTGGTTTTTCGAAAAAACCTTGTATCTGATCTGCATGTAAATCCATGGTCATGATACGTGTAGTACCAGCGCTTTCCAATAATTTTGCAACCAATTTAGCTCCTATCGGGACTCTTGGTTTGTCTTTTCTGTCCTGACGTGCCCATCCAAAATAAGGAATTACAGCGGTAATATGCCTTGCTGAAGCTCTTTTTGCTGCATCTATCATTAGTAACAACTCCATCAGATTGTCTGAACTTGGAAATGTTGAACACACGATAAATACGCGCAATCCACGAATGGACTCTTCATAAGACGGCTGAAATTCACCATCACTATATTGCGAGAACGTAACCTTTCCTAGCGATACACCATAGCTTGCGGCTATTTTTTCAGCTAGATAAACACTTTGCGAACAGGCAAATATTTTTGCTTCGGGTTCTAGGTGTGGCATTAATATGTTGTTTTTATTCCGCTGCGCTCCATACAATTCGGCTTTATTGTTTATCTAAAGCCAAATACATACAAACGCCTCGGGTGTAGTTAGTTAGTTGTAATTCCGTTTTACCGAGGTGCAAATTTAGGAATTAAATTGAACTGGGAAAGATAAATTTTAAGTATTTTTTGAAGAATTGTAGAAAAAAGTTTTACATTTGCACTCACGAAATCAAAATTAATGATCTCATAAGGATTTTAATTTTGTGTCCACTACGCCCGGATGGCGGAATTGGTAGACGCGCTGGTCTCAAACACCAGTGGGAAACCGTGCCGGTTCGAGCCCGGCTCCGGGTACAAAACCTCTCAGAAATGAGAGGTTTTTTTGTTTGTAGACTTTACTTTATTGTTTGTTAATGCAAAAAAAGCGTAGGCAAAAAAGTTATACTGCTTTTATGACATACGTCACTATGCCCCAGATTATTAATTGTTTTTCTTCGGTTACTTTTATAGGACTGTAGTTTGGGTTTTCTGGCATCAGATACAAGCAGTCTTTTTCGAGTTTGATTCGTTTTACGGTAAATTCTCCATCAATACAGCAAATGGCAATTTTGTTATTTTGAGGTTCAAGGCTTCGGTCCACTACAAGAACGTCTTTGTCATTTATTCCGGCATCAATCATCGAGTTTCCTTTAACCTTAATGTAAAACGTAGCTAATGGATTTTCGCTTAATACAGCGTTCAAATCAATATTGGTTTCCATAAAGTCAGCTGCAGGCGAAGGAAATCCCGCAGAAACTCCTTCTGCTATAAAAGGAATTTTTAACTCACTTTCAAAATCAGGACGGAAAAATGAGAGGTTTTTGTTTTTTTCTAATGGCATTTTATTTCGAGAATTTCTTTGAAGTTGGTAGTGTATCTTGGTGACAAATGATTTTGATTCATATCCCAGGTTAGTTTTAAATTCTGATTGGCCAGTTTTACTTTTTTATCCCCTATTTTTTTATTGAGTGAATCTATAGTTTTCATTAAATTGATGTGCTTTGGATTTTCATCTTCAAATAAATGAAACTGTTTGCTGTCTTCAGGAATGAGTTCCGTTACAATAACACCCGCCTTTTTGAATTTTACATTCTCATTCCCAAGATGTAATTTTTTTAAAATTTGGATGGCTGTGTTTGATATTGTTAAGCTGGAATTTGTTGCAAAAGGCAAAGTAATGGCCATGTTGAAATAATATTTTTGACTTTCAACCCTGTGTTTGTCGATGACCAGCATGACAATGATCGTGTGGCAGCAGGATTTTTGGAGCCGTAGTTTTTCGGCGCAGACAGTGGCAAAAGTTGAAATGCGTTCTTTTAGCAAATCGAAATCTGAAATTTGTTTTGGAAAACTTCGTGTGATGGCGATGCTCTTTTTTTGTAAATGAACGGGCTCTAAATCTAAAACAGCTTTGCCTTCCAATTCATATTTTAATCTGAGCCCGGTAACGCCCATTTCTTTTCTGATCCAGTTTTCATGTTCCGGAGCAATAAAATCGAAAGCTGTTTTGATGTTTCGCAGTTTCATTTTCTTATTCATGCGATAGCCTATGCCCCAAACATCTTCTATTTTTGTCCATTTCAAGGCTTTGATTCGAGATTCTTCAGAGTCAATCATGTAAACTCCTTGTGTTCTGTCCTGGAATTTTTTAGCGATTTTATTGGCTACTTTGGACAATGCTTTAGTAGGGGCGAAGCCTACACAAATTGGAATTCCAATCCATTTATGCACGCGTTTTTTCATTTGCAGGCCGTACTCATGATAATTGGAAATGGTTAAGCCATCAAAATTGAGGAAAGCTTCATCGATGCTGTAAATTTCAACATTTGGGGTAAATTGCTCCAAAATTTTCATAACACGTTGGCTTAAATCACCATAAAGCGGATAATTGGATGAAAAGACTTTTACGTTTTTTTCTTTTATAAGCGCTCTGATTTTAAATTCAGGAGCGCACATAGGAACTCCGGCGGCTTTAGCTTCATTGCTTCTGGAAATGACGCAACCATCGTTATTTGATAATATCACGATAGGTTTCCCGTTGAATTCCGGTTGGAAAACACGTTCGCAGGAAGCATAAAAATTATTACAATCGACTAAAGCGTACATGATGTAAAATTACGGAATATCGTTTTACGGAGTTGTTTATAAATAAAAAAACCTCTTCGGAAGAAGAGGTTTTGTATGTCTTTTTGAAACTATTTTACAAGTTGCTTTGAATCTGTCTGGCTAATTCTTCGAATTCTTCCGGCGTTAAACGGACTTTGTTTTGAAAACGCATTTCGTCCATTTCATTCAACGGAATAAGGTGTACGTGAGCATGCGGTACTTCAAGCCCAACGACTGACATGCCAATTCGTTTGCAGGGAACAGTTTTTTCTAATGCCACAGCAATTTTTTTGGCGAAAGCCATCAACCCTAAATACAAATCGTCTTCGATGTCAAAAATCTTATTGATTTCCTGTTTCGGGATGCATAAAGTATGTCCTTTTGCATTAGGATTTACATCAAGAAAAGCTAAGAAATCAGCATCTTCTGCAATTTTGTAACAAGGAATTTCCCCGTTTACTATTTTAGTGAAAATTGAAGCCATTTTTTAGATTGTTAGATTTTTAAACCCTAGACAATACGCAGGGATGAACAAAAGATTGAAAAAATTAATCTCTGGAAATCTCAAGGATTTCGAATTTTAAAATGCCGTTAGGAACATTGATTTCGGCTATCTCTCCTACAGATTTCCCTAATAATCCTTTCCCGATTGGGGATGTTACTGAGATTTTACCGGTTTTTAGATCAGCTTCGCTTTCAGCAACTAAATGGTATGACATTTCCATGCCATTGGTTTGGTTTTTGATTTTTACATGAGATAAAACCAAAACTTTTGATACATCCAGTTGTGATTCGTCAATTAAACGCGCATTTGAGTATACCTCTTCCAGTTTTTTAATCTTCAATTCCAAAAGACCTTGAGCTTCTTTTGCAGCATCATATTCCGCATTTTCAGACAAATCACCTTTGTCTCTTGCGTCAGCAATGTCTTGTGATGCTTTGGGGCGTTCTATACTTTTAAGTTGGTCTAATTCTTCTTTTAATTTTTTTAATCCTTCTGCGGTATAATAAGATACTGTACTCATAACTTCATCGTTTATATAAATAGAAAAAATCCCATAGCGACGGGATTTCTTTCTACAAAGATATTATTTTTTATTTCAATCTGAAATTTATTTGCTATTCCTATGCATTACAAAGTTAATTAAATTAAATTTGTTCTAACAATTAAAAGTTATTTTTTTAAAATGAAAAAGTATTTATTTCTAGTCGTAGCTTTAATTGCTTTATCCTGTTCGAAGGATCGAATTGCAAATAGTAATCCGTACTTGCAGAACGTTGGTTTTTCCAAAGAAATCAATACTAATCTACCTTCTTACAATGGTTTGCAATTTCCAAGTAATCCAATCTTAATAACGGATCCCGATGCGGGGATAAAAGGAATTATTGTAATGAAAGTTGGGACTAATGATTATAGAGCTTATGAGGCAAGTTGTCCTAATCAGTATCCAAGTGATTGCTCACGGATGACGCTGGACGGGATTAATGCGAAATGTCCATGTGAAAATTACGAATACAGTTTGTTTACCGGAGTGGGAAGTGCACAATATCCATTAAAAGCATATAGAGTAGAGGCAAATAGCGACGGAAGCGTAATTAGAGTTTATAATTAAAAAGAAAAGGAGCCAATCGGCTCCTTTTCTTTTTAGAATTTTAATGTAAGCCCTGCCAGAATATTGGCTCCTGCCTGAGGGTAATAACCAGCGCCTTCAATTGTTGTGATGGCTGGCGGATTTGACCAATCGTCATCATATGTATAAAAGTAACCGTTCGAAACATACTTCTTGTTCAGTACATTATTAGCTAATACCGAAACTATAATCGATTTGAATACTTTTTTAGGTTCAATTTCATAGGTGATACTCAAATCATTAATGAAATAACTGTCCAATTTAGAAAATTCGGAATCAATATTCCCCATAAATTGCTCACCTACAAATTTTGATAATAATGAAATCTGTAACGGTTTTAATGGTGAAAAAGTAAGAATATTCCCGGCAATAATTTCTGGGGAATACGAAACGTTTGTTTCACCCAGATTTTGTAAAACGCCATCACGCTGGAAATAGAAATTTTGATTTTTACTTCGGCTTACAGCAATATTCGGTTGAATTGACCATTGGTTTGAAAGTATGATTTTAGCATCAACTTCCAATCCTGCTCTATAGCTTTTTCCGCTGTTTTCTGCAATAGGAGTTCCTACATCGTTTAAGGTTCCGGTTAGTACCAATTGGTCTTTGTAACGCATGTAATAAGCGTTTATGTTCAGTTTCGTTTTGGTATTCGCAAAACGCCATCCCAGTTCGAAATCGTTTAGTCTTTCCGGTTTTACATTACTGTTTTCGAAATCTTCACGCTTAGGTTCACGATTGGCATGAGCATAAGAAAAATAAATATTGTTGTTTTCGTTTGCTGAAAATGTCAATCCTGCTTTTGGATTGAAGAAATCAAAAGTTTCATTTATAAATTCGGGCTGAACTCCATTGGCTTTATAATTCACCTTTCTGAATTGCAAATCACCAAAAATATTCAGCTGCTTTACAATCTGATAATTGGCTTTGGCAAAAAAGTTCAAATCGGTCTTTATACCGAAATCATCATAATAATAATCACCTAATTCGCTGGTTGAAGCAAATCGGGCCCAGATTACTTTTCCAAAATGCAGTCCTTCATATTTGTTAGCGCCACCGCCGAAAATTACAGCCAGTTTTTCGTTTTTATAATTAGCAGAAAAAGTAGTGCCGTAAAAATCGTTGTTCAGCCATTTCTGACGGATTAAATCAGTTGTGGTTCCTGGGCCTGCCGGAGTTAAATTGTAGTCTGCAAAAGCAGCATTTTCCTTGTAATTTTCATAAAACCCTTTGCCTTTGGTGTAATGGAAAGCGAGATTGGTATTCCAGTTTTCAGAAATTGTTTCGTTCCAATGCAATTGGTAATGGTCTTGCTGGTAATTGTCGACTTCATTGTCATAAAATCGGATATTCCCAAATTCGTCAGTATACATTCCAGCCGTATTGAAAGTCCTGTCGTTTTTTAATTTTTCCGGATCTTCAATTCCGTTCCAGGATTGGTAGGTAATTTCTTTTCCGCCAAAAACCAAGGCTTTGATTTTTGTGCTTTTACCAAGATAGGAGCCTTGCAGGAAATAGGATTTTAAGTTGGATGATGCTCGGTCAATATAGCCGTCTGAATTGATTTTTGATAATCTTCCGGAAATTTCAAAATAATCATTCATAAGTCCGGTGTTGAATTTCACTGTGTGCTTGTGTGTGTTGAAACTTCCGTAGGAATTTGAAATTTCACCGCCTGCTTTGGTGTTTGTTGCTTCGGTCAGTAAGTTTAAACTGGCACCAAAAGCTCCCGCACCATTAGTAGATGTTCCTACACCGCGTTGCAGCTGGATGCTTTCTACTGAAGAAGCAAAATCAGGCATGTTTACCCAAAAAGTTCCATGACTCTCGGAATCATTGTAAGGTATTCCGTTGATGGTTACGTTTACACGAGTTGCATCACTGCCCCGAACACGGATGCCAGTGTAGCCAACGCCATTTCCTGCATCGGAAGTAGTGACAACTGAAGGTAAAAAATTCATTAAAACAGGTATGTCCTGTCCGAGATTTCGTTTGGCAATTTCTTTTTTGGTGAAATTTGAAAAGGTGACCGGTGTTTTTTCATTGGCGCGAACGGCTTGCACCATTACTTCTTCAAGGTTTTTGGTTTTTGTGGTGTCAATTCCCTGTGAAAATGCACCAACACTACATTGCATACAGATTACAGCAATGACAAAATGGAATAAAGTTTTCATTCGTAAATGATCTACGAATAAAAGGGGTAATTATTCTTTTTAAAATTAATAATAGGTTGTTTACAGTAGTGATAACTCAGAAGTTCTCTTTACTGTATTTATCCCTTGGCAACATTACTTGCCCAGGTTCGTTGGGTATAATCTCAGCTCGTTATTTGGAGCACCCCTTTGAGACGTCGCAAAATTAGTCTATTTTTTGCGAAATGAAAAGAATTAGTACTTTTTAAGTTCGAAAGAATTCCCGTCGAAAACACCGTAAGTGAAATACCCGATCCAATCGCCCAGATTGACGTATTTTGAACTTTCGTTTAGTTTGATTTCCATTGGTAAATGACGGTGGCCAAAGACAAAATAGTCGTAATGTTTTGTTTCAAGCTTTCGTTTGGCATATTGTACCAGCCATTCGTTATCTTCTCCTAAAAACCGAACATCTTCATCTCCTGAAATCAGCTTGTTTTTTACAGATAGGTATTGTGCCAGTTTTACGCCAACATCAGGGTGAAGCCACCTGAAAAGCCATTTTGAAAAAGGATTTGTGAACACTTTCTTCATGCGTTTGTACCCTTTGTCGCCAGGGCCAAGGCCATCTCCGTGTCCTATAAGAAATTCTTTATTGTTAAATGTGAATTCCTTAGTTGTATGATAGACAGAAATATTGAGTTCTTTCTGAAAGTAATCATCCATCCATAAATCATGGTTTCCTACAAAGAAATAAACAGGGATTCCGCTGTCGCGTATTTCTGCAAGTTTGCCTAAAACTCTGACAAAACCTCTCGGGACAACTGTTTTGTATTCAAACCAGAAATCAAATAAATCACCTAATAAAAAAATGGCTTCAGCGTCTTGTTTTATTTCATCAAGCCACGCAACAAATTTCTGTTCTCTCGGGAAACTGGCTTCAGGAGTAGGCGCTCCTAAATGTTGGTCGCTGGCAAAATATATTTTTTTAGAAGAAGGTATCATTTGGTTTTATTTGTTCCAAAGATAAGAATTGTTCAATTAATTTTACGCTCCTGTTTGTATAGCAAAAAAGCCTCAATTAATGAGGCTTTTTTCAGTTCTGAGATTAACTTAACCGAAAATTAAATTACAAAACTATTGTGCTGCGTTAGCTGCTGCATTTGGAAGTATACATCCCATCCAATTGAAAGCACCTCTTGTAATGTTGTCGTAAGTAACATAAAAATAACCGCTGCGCCCCCATGATGCTCCCCAGGAATTCAAAACTTTAAACTGACGTGTTGCATCATCATATCCCACAATGCAAACGCAGTGACCTCCCTGACGTGAACCGTACAGGCTTGACCAAACATGGTTGTATAATCTGATATCATAGAAACTCTGGTTCACATCAAAACAGGCGGCAACAGGGTAATTTTGGTTTAGATAGTATTTAATATCATTCACATTGGTTGTGCTGACATTAAACCATCCGCTTGTTTTTCTGCCAGATGCCCATGTTTTTTGTTGTGTTGTCGGCTGAGTATAACATCCTCCGGAAACATATGGCATTTGCGAATTGCTGCACTGTCCTTGATTTTTAATCAGATTCATTGCGTCATTTGGGTAAGAGCCTGCACCGCAGTTTCCTAATTTGATTTGATTGTAAACATAAGCAGCGCTTCGTAAAGCTCCGGCCCAGTTCGATTGGTGAACGGAATTATTAATGTAGCGCGTTATCCCGTGAGCAGCATATCCAACACCCCATCCCACACATGAACCTTCATTTCCCTGATCTCCTACTGGTGGTAATGGGACATACTTTGAGGTTACTGCTTGAGTTGAAAATGCATTTCTTTGTTCTGCCAGGCTTAAATCCGGACGTAATGTTGCAATTTTTGATTGATATTCTGACGGAGATAAAAATTTAATGCTTTTTAAATAAGCTTCAGAGAAAGGTTCGCATCCGTATCTTCCTTTGTCTAAAAGGTTTATCTTTCCATCCATTAATTTCTCCTGACTGGCAGTGTTATCGGCTTTTTCGTTTTCACATGAAGTCAAAACGAGAGCGCCAAAGAGGATGAATCCTAATTTTTTGCCCCATGATTTTAGAAGGTTTTTTTTCATAAATTTGGTTTTTAGTAGTTAAAAATTTTAATTATCCAAAAATATTGTTAAAATTTGCACAATTTGTCGTTAAAGTTGACCACATCTTTAACTTATCTTTACCATAGATTGTTTGTGGAGTTTGGATGAACTGTTAATTAGCTTATTTGAATATGGAAAACATTATTGAAGAATTAAAAATCGGCATATTAAATGCTCCTCCAGTTCTTAATAGTTCTTTAGTGAGTGTTAAAAATTGGAAAAGAGCTCAGTATATCATTCTGTCTGAAATTATTTCAGAAAATTTATCTAAGTCGGTTTTTATGCAAGGTTCCAGAAAACACGAATTGGGGACCACGATTTCCAGCACGACACTTCACCGTATTTTTACCAACGATTATTCCAATTCTGAAAATTCAGATTTACGGTTTCTTAAAACATTGGATAAGCTGGCTATTTTTATCGGATACACTTCTTTAAATCATTTTTTGTCAAAAGAAGTCGTTGTAAATGAAATGGAAATGAATGCCGCTTCGGTAACGGTCAAAAATGAAGAGATGCTTCTTGGTTTTGAGAAACTGATAACTAATTATTGCCAGGAAGAATTCAACAGTCTGCTAAAACTTCCGGAAGTCGATTTAGGCAATTTATCCCATTTTATTTTTGAAGACGGGCCTCTTACACAAAGAATTCATGATTTGATAAGTCAGATAGCGCAATTGGGTTATCAGTTAAATACGCTTAATAATAGGTCAAATTTCGAATTGTATGATTTTAAAATATGTTCGCTAAACGATACTTTGGCTGTAATTACGGCACAGGAATTCTGGAATCTTGATTTTAGGGATGATGATGGTAATTTCCGCAACGCATACAGTCATGTCAATAAACAAACTTATTTTATCAAAAAGCAGCATGATGTCTGGAAAATTTGGGACAATCATAATCCGGATTACAAAACAATCATCAATGATATGTCTGAAAATATGCGAAAAAAAATTGAAACCCCATTTCGCATGTAACAGAATAGGACTTGTTTGATGTTTAGAATCTTACTAGTTTAATGGATTCTTATTTTTCTTACTTTTTTAACAATTTAATAGAAGGTAATTAATTACTTTTATCATCTTAAGCCTAAAATTGTTAAAAAAACTACTTATGAAGAGAAACTACTATCTAACCTTATTTTTATTTCTTTTTGTTTTTATCGGTGGCTATGGGCAATGCAACTCCCCAAGCTCAATCGCTGTTGCCAATATTACACAAACCTCTGCTCAGCTTAGTTGGGTTGCCAACGGACAAACTGCATGGGAAGTTGTAGTGCAGCCAAGCGGTGCTCCTGCGCCAACAGTTTCTGATTCGGGGATTGCTACAACTTCTACTCCTTTTGCCATAACAGGATTGACTGGATGTACTTCGTACCAGTTTTTTGTAAGATCAGTTTGTGCTCCGGGAGTCACCAGTAATTGGGTTGGCCCTTTTCATTTTTCTACCAGTTCTACATTGAGTTGTACAGCTACTGTAAATGGCAATACTGCTACAGTAATTGCAACAGGAGGTACTGCACCCTATCAATATTCTGTAAACGGAGGGCCTTATGCGAGCAGTCCTGTCTTTGGGTTTCTCTCACCAGGAACATATGCTATGCAAGTCAGAGATGCTTTCGGCTGCACTTGTACATCAGTAGTGGTCATAAACAGTTTCGGGCTTACTATCAGCGCAATACAAGGCAATCCCGCCAGCACGCTAATTGCGGTAATAAATGGCGGAACAGCACCTTTTACGTATCAGTGGGGATTAAATGCAACGACTATTTCAGCAGCAACAGGTAACAGTTTAACTGTTTCAGGACAGCCTGGTACCTATTCGTTAACAGTGACAGATGCCAATGGTTTAATAGCTACAGCAACCTATACTGTATTTGCAGTTCCAATTTACGCTAACGATGATGCCATTACGATGTATCCTATAAACGGAGGGAATTCGGTTTCGTCTGTCTCAGTATTAGCAAATGATATGACAGATGGATATCCTGCAAATCCCAATAATATTACGCTAACACCATTAACTGTTCCGACTGGATTTTCTTTAAACCCTGACGGTACAATCAGCGTTTTACCGGGTACGGCTTCAGGAACGTATTCGTTAACCTATCAGATATGTTTTCTTTCACAATCGGCTTATTGTGATTCTGCAACAGTTACCATTACAATAATGAATGAAGGTATTTTGCTCAATGCTTTTATTGATACCAATAACAATGGAAATCAGGAAGTTGGAGAGCCTGATTTTATTCACGGGCAATTTGGTTATGAACTAAACAATAACGGTACTGTAAATCATGCTTTTTCGGCTAATGGAGAGTATTTCATAAGTGAAAACAATCCAATAAATTCTTACGACTTAACGTATGTGATTGATCCGGCATTTGCGGGACAGTATGCAGTAGCACCTGCTTCGTATTCGAATGTAAGCGTATCTGGTGGCATTACGGTTTATAATTTTCCTGTAACTGAAATACCTTTTACAGATTCAGCAGTGTTCATTTATGCTTATACGCCACCGAGACCTGGGTTTACCTATACCAATTATTTAGTATATCAAAATAATGGGAATCAAATGATGACGTCAGGAACAGTAACCTTCAATAAAGATAGTGCTGTTGCAATAACAAATGTTTCTCCAGCTGCGACTACAACAACAGCTACGGGTTTCACTTATGATTTTACCAACTTAGCACCTGGGGAATCAAGAGTTATTGAAGTTGCCATGCAGGTTCCTACCATTCCTGCGGTAGCATTAGGAGGCATATTGACCAACACAGTTTCTGTAACAATGCCAGCAGGAGATATTAATATTGTGAATAACAACAATAATTTGTCTCAGGTAATAGTAGGTTCGTATGACCCGAATGATATAACCGAAAGACACGGAGGCAAAATTGTACATTCGGCTTTTACAGCGAATGATTACCTGGCGTATACTATTCAATTTGAAAATACCGGAACTTTTTATGCTGAAAACGTTAGGGTAAACGATGTTTTGGATGCTAAACTGGATGAAACTTCAATAAGAATGGTAAATACCAGCCACAATTATACTTTAAACAGAGTTGGAAACGACCTGAACTGGAATTTTAACGGAATCGATTTACAACCAGCTGAAAAAGGCTATATTACTTTTGAAGTAAAACCAAAAGCAGGATTTGCCATCGGAGATATTATTCCCAATGCGGCTTCTATTTTCTTTGATTTTAATCCGCCAATTGTTACGAATATTTTTAATACCGAATTTGTTGCCAGTCTTAGCGTTCCTCAATTCGAAAATAATCCTTTCCTCGTTTATCCTAATCCAACCAATGGATTGGTTACAATTTCATTAAAAAACAATACCGATAAGATTGATGCTGTTGTTGTGAATGATATGTTAGGAAAAACGGTGTACGCCAAAACAATTGATAATCCGATTGCTGAGGTTGATTTATCCCGCTTGTCTGCTGGTATTTATTTTGTAAAAATAAATGTTGACCAACAGGAAAAAGTAATGAAGATTGTGAAGCAGTAATTTCGGCTGAAGCCAAAGAAATAAAAATCCCGTCTTGTTTATAACCAGACGGGATTTTTTATTTAAAGTCGTTTAGCCTTAGAAAAGCCTATTTCATATGATGCTTTTTCAAAGAAATATAAGCAATGACTGTACTGATTAGCATTAAGACCCCGCCCAATACGAAAGGAGCTCCGGCAAATAAGAAAGGTGCTTCTTTGTGAGTGAAATAATAGAAAACCAAAGACATTAATGGCGGGCCAATAATTGAAGAGGCACTCATCAAACTGGTTAATGTGCCCTGAATCTCACCTTGCTCCGTAGGAGGAACCTGAGTCGAAATAATAGCCTGTAAAGCTGGTCCGGCAATCCCTCCCAAACAGTAAGGAACCAAAAAGGCAAACATCATCCAGCCTTGCGTAGCTGATGCAAAAAGAAACATTCCAATGGTGTAAAGAGCCATGCCTAGATAAATGCTTTTCTCATTCCCTAATTTCGGATTGATCCAGCGGATTAAACCACCTTGAACGATACCTACAAGCAGTCCTATGATTCCTAAAGAAATTCCAACCATTCTTTCGTCCCACTTGAATTGGTACATGGTAAAATAACTCCAGTTGCTTTGTACCGCATGTGAGGCGATATACAGTAAGAAAACAGAAAGGATAAGCCCGATAAGTTTCGGGTATTTTTTTAAATTAATAAAGGCACCAATAGGGTTGGCTCTTTTGATATCGAAGGGTCTTCTATGGCTTTTGGAAAGTGATTCCGGCAGAATAAAGTAACCGTATAGAAAGTTAACCATGCACAAAATGGCTGCTGCATAAAAAGGTACTCTTGCTCCGTATTGACCCAGAAGTCCACCAATAACCGGTCCGATAATAAATCCTAATCCAAAGGCTGCGCCAATCATTCCGAAGTTTTTAGCTCTGTTTTCGGCAGTACTCACATCGGCGATATATGCTGAAGCGGTGGTAATACTCGCTCCGGTAATTCCTGCAATGATTCTTCCGATGAAAAGCCAAGTGATCGTTGGTGCAAATGCTAATAATAGATAATCTAATGAGAATCCAAGCAAGGAAAGAAGAATAATAGGTCTTCTGCCGTATTTGTCACTCAAATTTCCAATAATCGGAGCAAATAAAAACTGTGTAATCGCATAGGCAAATGTCAGCCATCCGCCATATTTTGCAGCTTCACTGATGTCGCCCTGGATAAGTTGTTCGATTAGTTTCGGGATTACCGGAATGATAATTCCCCAGCCTGTAATATCAATCAATAAGGTAATGAATATAAAACCTATGGCTGCCTGTTTTTGTTCTTTTTTCATAATTTGTTTTCGGCTTATGCTTCTTTGTTACAGCTTTCACGCGTAAGTGTTGACTATCTTAAAAACACGCTCTTAGTATAAAGAATTACAAATAAACAAAAAAACGTAGGATTTTAACTATGTTGAAGAACAGGATTGTTTTAATTTTTGGTTAAGTTCTGAAAGATTTTTATTAATTCGTATTTCACTATTTTCATGTTTCTTCTGATATGAAAATAATACGAGAAAAAAAACAGTGCAGGAATGGCAATCATAAAAAACAAATTAAATACACTATGATGTTCCTGAGTTACTTCAAATACATCTAAAAAAAAGGATAGTACTAATAAAAACGCCATAAAAGCAGAGAAAGAAAGATACAGGATTGTAAAAAAATCATCGGCTTTAATTTCAACAGCGATTTTTGTAGTATTGCCTTCTTCCATTAAGGCTCCTTTTATATTCATTGAGATGGCTTTATTCCTTTTATTCAATAACGTGCTTTGTAGTTTGAATCCTTTTGTGTTGAAAGTACCTTTGAAGTTGTTTTTGCTGCCAGGGCCAAATAATGAAAAAGGGTCAGCATTTTTATCATCTATAACTTCTTCTAGTTTTTGGGTAAAATCAGAAAGATTCATTGGTATTGTAATAACATAATTTTCACATAACCGAATTATTGCCAGAACTGATTGCATTTTACATTTTTTAAAGAGCGTAAATTTACAAAAAAACCCCGGCTTGGTTTTCGAAGCGAGATTTTTTGTTTGATTGCGTTTATTGCTGCTTTAATGAACAGCAAAGACAGAGGCAGTTTTAAGAACAATTGGATTAATTTTTAACAAAATGCTTCGGGATGGAAAGTAATTTTATCTTTGCACTACAAATCAACTATCTATGAAAAAACTTTTACTTATTTTAATTGTTCTTTGTAATGTGAATCTACATTCCCAAATCAGTGATTTGCCACCTTCTTGCAATGGCACGTTTAATTTGGGTGTGAAAAGAGCTGAAATATTAGGCGCTAATCCAAATTATCATACACTGGTAATGTACTATTTGACGGCGGATGATGCTGTTAATTTTACGAATCCAATTAACGATTTTAGAAATTATTATACCGCTTCTTTGCCGCAAATAATTTATACAGGCTATGTGAATCCAAACGATGGAAGCCATCATTTGGATAATTTTAATTTAGTGCAAGGGCCTACCTCTACGTTATATAGTAGTGCATCTTCTTCGTATGTGAACATATATGCTGGTGCATCAAGTCTCAATTCTGTTGCGTACCAATGGTATACAGAAGATATTTTACTTCCGCCAGCGTATCAAAATCCAAGTAACCTTAGTGGGCTTTATGTTCAATTTCCAGGAAGATTTTATGCAGCAGTAACGGATGCAACTTGTAGCTGTGTTTCATATACTAATGTTGTAGAGTTGGGGCCTATGCCGTTAATTAATGATAATTTAGTTATACATCCTGTTAATGAAGAGATTACAGTTTCTTCAGAATCCGTATCAGATAATGATCCTTTCATATTTTATCAAGGAGGGTGTTTTGCTGATTATAATCAATTGCCACCGGGATTTGCATTGGATTATAATGGTTATGTATCTGTTTTGCCAGGAACTCAGCCTGGTTTTTATACTTTTCCATATATAGCGCCTGTGGTATACAATCCGTATACTCCGTATCAGCAGTATTATCAATCCGATGCATACGTAACTGTGGAAATACCAAGTGAAGGGTTTGTGCTAAAGAGCTTTTTAGATGCTAACAATAACGGTACAAAAGAAGCAGACGAACCTATTTTTAACTTAGGAAAGTTCAACTACGAATTCAATAATAATGGAGTGGTTCATGATGTCACTTCTTCTACAGGCGAGTACGCTGTTTACGAAGCAAACCCTGCTAACTCGTATGATCTTGGGTTTGCTGTTGATCCGGTTTACAGTTCTTATTATAATGTGACAACACCTAGTTATTCGAATGTGAACGTTGTGGTTAATCAAAGTGCGCAAGAATATAATTTTCCAGTTACGGTGACACAGAATTACAATGATTTGTATATTAATGTTTTTGCCCAAAACAGGCCTAGGCCAGGATTTAGCTATACAAATGTAATTATGTATAAAAACGAAGGAAGTATGACTATGGTATCAGGTATCGTTACTTTTACTAAAAGTAGTGCGTTAAGTATTACGGATATTTCAGAAAGCGGAACGACACCTATTGTTAACGGTTTTACTTATGGTTTTACTGACTTATTACCAGGAGAAACAAGGTATATTTATGTAACTCTGCAAGTGGATACTATTCCTGCGGTTGCTTTAGGAGATATGGTCATTAGTTCTGTTTCTATTACGCCCGTTGCTGGTGACCTTATTCCATCAAACAATACGGGAGGTATAAAACAAATTATTGTAGGTTCTTATGATCCAAATGACAAAGTTGAATCTCATGGTGGAAAAATTCAGTATTCGACCTTTACTTCAAACGATTATCTGACGTACACGATTCAGTTTGAGAATACAGGATCAGATTCTGCAATAAATGTGAGACTAGAGGATCTTTTAGATGCAAAATTAGACGAGACATCCGTAAAAATGATTGATGCCAGCCATGGCTATACTTTAAACAGAGCGGGCAATAATCTTAAATGGAATTTTGCGAACATATTCTTACCTCCGTCATTTGATGATTCAACAATAGGTAAAGGATATGTCAGTTTTCAGGTAAAACCAAAAGCAGGGTATACAGTTGGAGATATTATTCCTAATAAAGCGGATATCTATTTCGATTTCAACCCTGCGATTGTTACCAATACATTCAATACTGAGTTTGTAGCCTTATTAGGTGTTGCGGAATTTGAAAAGGCAGGGTTTAAAGTATATCCAAATCCAACGGCCGGTTTGGTTACTATTTCTTTGAAAGAGAATACAGGAACAATTGATTCGGTTCAAGTGCTAGATCTTTTGGGTAAAATATTGCAAGTAAAGAAAGCCAATGCTTCAGTAGCTGTCATAGACTTATCGAACCTGACTGCTGGAATTTATTTTGTAAAAGTAACGTCTGACGGACAAGAAAAAGTGATGAAAGTCGTAAGACAATAATAATAAATAAACAGTAAAAAATCCCGTCTTGAGCAATCAGGGCGGGATTTGTATTTTAAAAATATTTTGGACTTATATTTTCTTGTTCGGACCGTCTAGCAAATACATCCAAATCATTCGGGATAGCCTGAAATTGAAAGTACTACTTAAAAGGATGATGATTCCCATTAAAACCAGAATGGTCACAAAGCTCGCGATAAATTGATTGATAATAAGGAAGAAAGCAATCATTTCGCCCACGATTAGCGCGTAGCTTACAAACATGGAGCCAAAGAAATAGCCGGGCTCTTTTTCAAGCTTATGATGACATTGCGGACAATTTTCATTCATTTTAGGCATCTGAAGCAATAAGATATTTCCTTTTTTGCTAAAAACCTGACCTTTACCGCATTTTGGACATTTTTCTTTTAAGATGTTGGATAGGACTGACATAACTTATTTTTATACAAATTTCGGGACTTATTCCAATACTGCTATTGATAATATACGCTAGTATTTGTACTTTTAGGACATAATTGATTATTGTAATGTTATGGGAAATCCAACTGTTTTACATATCAGGCAATTTGATATAGCGGATAAGAGCAAGGAATTTTATTCAAATACTATTGAAAATCATTTGGCTACGGGTCATAAAAACATTCATAAACCACACAGGCATAATTTCTATCTGACTGTGTTATTTACGCATGGGAAAGGAGTTCATGAAATTGATTTTGTAAAGTATGACGTAAAGCCCGGAAGTCTTTTCTTTCTTAATCCGGGGCAAATGCATCATTGGGAATTGTCAGAGGATATCAGTGGATTTATATTTTTTCATACCCAGTCTTTTTATGATTTGTATTTTGCCGGAAAGAGTGTGAATGATTTCCCTTTTTTCCAAAGTGTGCAGAATACACCGGCTTTGTATCTGGAAGAAAACAGGCAGGCTTATTTTAAATTATTATTTGAGCAGATGCATACGGAAAACCAGTCGGAATACATTTTTAAACAGCAAAAAATCATTTCACTAATCGATTTGGTTTATATAGAAAGTACTCGTTTTTACATTGGAGACAGTGGATCAGGAAAGGGCAAGCAGCATTCGTATTCGAATAAATTCCAGGAATTTGAGGTCTTTCTTGAAAAGTACTTTAAAGAGGAAAAATTGCCTTCGTATTATGCAGGTTTATTGAATATTTCGCCCAAACACCTCAATCGCATCGTGCAGGATATGGTGGGGAAGACGGCAACCGATATTATCCTGGAGCGCATCTTTCTGGAAGCCAAACGAGAACTGATCGTGCAGAAACTCCCTTTTTCTGAAATTGCGTATGATTTGGGATACGATGATTATGCGTATTTTTCGAGGCTTTTTAAAAAGAAATGCGGTGTGAGTCCTTCGGAGTTTGTAGGGCGTTATAGGTAATTACGGAGCAGTATTGCTGTTTTTTTTATGGTTTAACCGATTGATAATTACAGATGTATTTTGCTTTTTAACAGGCTGTATTTTTTAAGTAGTAGTATTTGTAGTATTTTTAGCATCCGATAAACAAACCAAAAACAGTACTTATGACAAAAAACTACTTATTACTTTTATTTTTCTCTTTATTTATTTTTCTCCCTAGTGAGGCGCAGAATTGCAATCCGCCAACAGCATTATCAGTTGCAAATGTTACGGCTACGACGGCTACTATTTCATGGGTTTCTTCAGGCAATGCAACGCAATGGGAAGTTTTGGTATTGCCCTCAGGCGCTCCTGCACCTACAATTTCTACTGTAGGGATGGTTAGTACAACCTCTTTGTTTACTGTTAACGGATTGGTTTCATGTACGCTATATGATTTTTATGTGAGAGCGGTTTGCGAACCGACTGTAATGAGCAATTGGACTCCGGCGGCTCATTTTTCTACAATGAGTGCTTTAATCTGTAATACCACAGTAAATGGAAATTCAATTACAACAATGGTATTAGGAGGAACAGCGCCCTATCAATACACTATTAATGGAGGTCCTTCTATGGTGAGTATTTCGGGTGTTTTTACGGTGTCTGTTAATCTAGGGGTTTTTGTTGTCCAGGTTATAGATGCGAATGGTTGTAGTTGTATGACTACAGTAACTGTCACAAATACTGGCGGTTTTTCAGTGACCGTTTCTCCTTCTTTGGATGTTCCAGTAAGTTCCTTAAATGCTACTGTGGTTACTGCGATTGGAACTGGGCCGTTTGGTTACCAATGGTCACTTAATGGAATGCCTATTTCTGGTGCGACAAGCTCTTCATTGAACGTTTTAGGTTTGTCTGGAGTTTTTAGTGTAACGGCAACCGATCTTGTTACAGGATTTACGGCTACAGATACGTTTGTTCTTGAGCCGATACCGGTTGCTAATGATGATATCATGACTATTTACCAGACTGATAGCAATGTTTCAAATTCAGGAAGCTCAGTATTTAGCAATGATTATTTAGGAAGTTCTGTTAGTATGCCTCCAGTTACAGTGTTGACCATTCCACCTGGATTTGTTTTTAACCCTGATGGTTCAGTGAGCGTTTTAACAGGAACTCCTCCGGGAGTATACACCTTGGTTTACCAGCTCTGCTCTTCTTTTTCTCCTACATCCTGTGATACGGCGACTGCGATTATCACAGTAATCAACGAAGGGATTTCTATGAATGCTTTTATTGATTCCAATAATAATGGAGCTCAAGATTCCGGAGAGCCTGCTTTTTCTCAAGGGCAATTTGGTTATGAGTTGAATGACAGCGGAACAGTTAATTATGTAACCTCTTCGAATGGGGAATATGTGATTAATGAATCAAATCCGGCAAACTCGTATGATTTAACTTATACCATCGATCCTGCCGTGTCTTCGCAATATGCTTTGACAACTTCTTCTTATACGAATGTTAGCATAATCCCGAATTCAGGGATTCAAGTGTATAATTTTCCAATAACGGAATTGCCTTACCATGATTTGACAGTAGCGGTTGTGCCTGCTGGAGCGTCACCAAGGCCCGGCTTTACTTATTATAATATGATTGTATACAGAAATAATGGAAATCAGGCCATTGCTTCCGGAACAGTGACTTTTAACAAGGACAATGCAGTGACTATTGTGAATGTTTCTCCGGCTGCTACCACTACGAATACTACCGGTTTTACGTATGATTTTACTAATTTATTGCCAGGAGAAGTTAGATCTCTGTATGTTTTAATGCAAGTTCCAACCATACCTACGGTGGATTTGGGCGGTATTTTGACCAATAATGCCTCAATAACGATTCCAGTTGGAGATATTAATGTTTCTAATAACACAAGTACGCTGTCTCAAATTATAGTGGGTTCTTATGATCCGAATGATAAATCAGAAGCACATGGTGGTAAAATTGTACATTCAGGCTTTACGGCCAATGACTATTTGACGTATACGATTCAGTTTGAAAATACAGGTACTTTCGCCGCAGAAAATGTGAGTATTGAAGATTCTCTGGATGAAAAACTGGATGAAACTTCGGTAAAAATGACCGGTGCGAGTCATGGATATACCTTAAATAGAGTGGGGAATAATCTGCATTGGAGTTTTATTGGAATCGATTTACCGCCATCTGTAGCAAATACAACGGCAGGAAAGGGCTATGTTACTTTTCAGGTAAAACCGAAGGCTGATTATGCAGTGGGTGATATTATCCCTAACATTGCTTCTATATATTTTGATTTTAACCCGCCAATTGTAACCAATACTTCCAATACCGAATTTGTAACCAGCTTAGGTGTTGCCGAATTTGACAATGCAGCTTTTATAGCGTATCCAAATCCGGCATCAAATTCCATTACTGTTTCCTTGAAAAACACAGGAAAAATCATTGATACTGTAACTGTTAACGACATTTTAGGTAAAATAATGCAATCTGACGTGATTCATAACACAACGGCAGTCATAGATCTGTCAAAACTGTCCCAAGGGATTTATTTCCTGAAAATCCAATCTGAAGGGCAGGAAAGAGTAATGAAAGTCGTTAAACAATAATAAACGCAAAGTTTTTCCATAAAAAAATCCCGTCTCAATTTATCGAGACGGGATTTTTTATGTATTTGATTTAGAACTATAATTCCAATGCTTTCTTAGGATTGTTGTCCATTAAGATTTCAATTGGGTTTTCCAAAGCTTCTTTAATAGCTACAAGAAACCCAACTGACTCACGTCCGTCAATGATTCTGTGATCGTATGACAAAGCAACAAACATAACCGGAGCGATAACGATTTGACCGTTTTTAACCACAGGTCTGTCTACTACATTGTGCATTCCTAAAATCCCTGACTGCGGAGGATTGATGATAGGAGTAGATAGCATACTTCCGAAAACACCACCATTAGAAATAGTAAATGTTCCGCCTGTCATTTCATCTACAGTAATTTGTCCATCACGTGCACGGATAGCCAAACGTTTGATTTCAGCCTCCACACCACGGAAAGTTAGGTTTTCTGCGCTACGTACTACAGGAACCATTAGTCCTTTTGGTCCTGAAACCGCTACTGAAATATCGCAGAAATCGTAAGAGATTTTCTCTTGTCCGTCGATCATTGAATTTACATCCGGATATAATTTTAAAGCGCGTGTTACTGCTTTGGTAAAGAAAGACATGAAGCCCAATCCCATTTGGTGTTTTGCTTTAAATTCTTCTTTGTATTGGTCACGTAAAGCGTAAATAGCAGACATATCTACTTCATTGAAAGTAGTTAACATAGCTGTTTCATTTTTAGCAGAAACCAATCTTTCAGCTACTTTACGACGCAACATAGATAGTTTTGTTCTTTCAGAACCACGAGAGCCGCCTGTTGGAGTACCCATAGAAGGCACTGCGTTTACAGCATCATCTTTAGTTATTCTTCCGCCTTTTCCACTACCTGAAATTTCAGAAGGCTGAATGTTTTTCTCATCTAATATTTTTCTTGCTGCAGGTGAAGGTGTGCTTGTAGCATATGTTGCTGCTGGAGTAGGAGCTACTTTTGGAGTCTCTGCTTTTGGAGCTTCAGCTACTTTTTCTTCTTTTGCAGGAGCAGCTGTTGTGCCTTCCGGTTTAGCGCCGTCAGTATCAATTAAACAAACTACAGCGCCTACGGCTACAGTATCGCCTTCTTCTGCTTTAAGCGTAATGATTCCGCTTACTTCTGCAGGCAATTCTAATGTCGCTTTGTCAGAATCAACCTCTGCAATTGCTTGGTCTTTTTCTACATAATCTCCGTCTTTTACTAACCATGTAGCAATTTCAACTTCTTTGATTGATTCCCCAGGAGAAGGGACTTTCATTTCTAAAATCATGAGTATATAATTTTATATAGTGTTGTTATTATCTATTTTATCAAAAATACGATTTATTGATATAAGTTCTTGTCAAAAACCATTGCGATGGCTGCGGCATGACGTTTTTTAGAACGTACATAACTTCCCGCTGCCGGAGCACTGTATGCTTTTGGTGATGCTACTCTGAGTTTCACTTCATTAAAATTCATTAACATGAATCCGTAAGCCCCCATGTTTCTAGGCTCTTCTTGCGCCCAAACATAATCATCTGCATTAGAGTATTTAGCAATTATTGCTTTCATTTGCTCAACAGGCAATGGGAACAATTGTTCTATACGAACGAATGCGATATCATTTCTGCCGTTAGCATCTCTTTCAGTCAATAAATCATAATAGAATTTACCAGTACAAAATAGCACTGTTTTCACATCTTTAGCATTTACAGCTGCATCATCAATTACTTCCTGGAATTCTCCGTTTGAGAACTCTTCTATTGAAGAAACTGCTCTTGGGTCACGCAATAAACTCTTAGGAGTAAATACAACTAACGGTTTACGGAACTTAGTTATCATTTGTCTTCTCAATAAATGGAAGAAGTTGGCAGGCGTTGTACAATCTGCAACATACATATTATGATTAGCACACAATTGCAGGAATCTTTCCATACGTCCTGAAGAGTGTTCAGCTCCTTGATTTTCATAACCGTGAGGTAATAACATTACCAAACCGTTTTGATTGTTCCATTTGTCTTCTGCAGCAGAAATGTATTGGTCAATCATAATTTGAGCGCCATTTCCGAAGTCACCAAACTGTGCTTCCCAAATCGTTAATGCGTTTGGATTTGCTAAAGCGTAGCCATATTCAAATCCAAGAACACCGTATTCTGAAAGGTGCGAATTGTAAACAGAGAAGTTTCCTTTTTTGTTTGGAACATGATTTAATAAAATCACTTCTTCTTCCGAATCTTCTACTTTAACGACAGCGTGACGGTGAGAGAATGTTCCTCGTTCTACATCCTGACCTGAGATACGAACATCGTAACCTTCCGTTAGAAGTGAACCGTAAGCCATCATTTCGCCCATAGCCCAATCCAATTTATCAGTTTCGAAGAACATAGTCTTTCTGTCGCTGATTAATTTAGAAATTTTGCTGATGAATTTTTTATCCGATGGTAATTCAGTTACTGTTTTTGCAACATCCGTAAGTACCGTTTTGTTTACTTTAGTGTTGTATTTTTGAAGCATTCCTTCTGCTTCTACCTGTTCAAAACCTTTCCACTCATCTTGCATGAATGGTGTGATGATGGTTAAGTCTTTTTTTCTTGAAGCTTCCAGATTCTCTTCCAGTTTCGCTTTGTAATCGCTTTCTAATCCGCTTACAAAATTATCGTCGATAGATCCTTCTGTTTTTAATTTCTCAGCATAAATATCTCTTGAATTTTTATGTTTTGAAATCTCTTTGTATAGTTTTGGCTGTGTAAAACGTGGTTCGTCACCTTCGTTGTGGCCGTATTTTCTGTATCCTAATAAATCGATGAAGACATCAGATCCAAATTCCATTCGGTAATCCAAAGCAAATAACATGGCGTGAACCACAGCTTCAGCATCATCAGCGTTTACGTGTAAAACCGGTGATAAAGTAACTTTGGCTACATCCGTACAATATGTTGAAGAACGAGCATCAAGATAATTTGTTGTAAATCCTACCTGATTGTTAATCACTAAGTGGATGGTTCCGTTAGTTTTATAACCGTCTAATTTTGCCATTTGAACGATTTCATAAACGATTCCCTGGCCAGCTACTGCGGCGTCACCATGAACGGCGATAGGCAATACTTTTGAGAAATCATTAGGGAAATATTTGTCTTGTTTGGCACGGGCAATTCCTTCAATAACGGCACCAACAGTCTCCAGGTGAGATGGGTTAGGCGCTAAATTGATATTGATATTTTTTCCTGATTCAGTTGTTCTTGTAGCGGTTAAGCCTAAGTGGTATTTTACATCACCATCAAATAAAGCATCATCATCATAATCCTTTCCGTCAAATTCAGAAAAAATATCTTGTGTTGGTTTCCCGAAAACATTGGCTAAAACGTTCAAACGGCCACGATGTGCCATTCCCATCACAAATTTCTCAACACCTTTTTCAGCAGCAGCTTCAATTAAGGCATCCAAAGCCGGAATTGTAGACTCGCAACCCTCAAGAGAGAAACGTTTTTGTCCAACATATTTAGTGTGAAGGAAGTTCTCGAAAGAAACCGCTTCGTTTAATTTTTTAAGAATACGTTTTTTCTGATCGGTATTGAAATTTGGAAGATTGTCATTAATGTCAAGACGACGCTGAATCCATTCTACAACTTTCGGGTCACGAATGTACATGTATTCCACACCGATAGACTCGCAATATACGTTGTTCAGGTGCTTAAGTAATACCTGAAGCGTACAAGGGTTCAGGTTGACAACTCTTGCGGCATCAAATACCGTATTTAAATCGGCTGAAGATAAACCGAAATTTTCAATGGCCAATGTTGGCGAATACGTTCTTCTGTCGCGAACAGGATTTGTTTTGGTAAACAAATGCCCGCGGGTTCTGTATCCGTCAATTAGTTTTAAAACATTGAATTCTTTTTGTAATTTTTCCGAACTGCTATTGTCAACTGCCTGATTACCTGCTGCAGATGAAACTTGCTCCGAAGGGCTGTCGCCAAATTCGTTTGCAAAGTCAAATCCTTGAAAAAAGCTTCTCCAGCTTGGTTCTACGCTATCGGGATTTTGTAAATATTGTTCGTATAAATCTGCAAAAAATGCAGTGTGTGCTGCGTTTAAAAAGGAAAACCTATCCATAATTCTGTCGAATGACGATTTTTGGTTAAAAAAATTTTGACAAAAGTACAATACTTTGCAATAATCTTCTAATGTTTTTTATACTTTTATATCATAAAATATTGCTAAAATGAAACAAAAAATTAACTTCGTCAGTTTTTTAACAAGAATAGCAATTTGTGTTTGTTTTTTTCTGTTTTTCCTTCAGAGTCATGCGCAAGATACCATTGTGAAGCACCAGAAAAGCGAATTTTGGAAAAGGGTCCGATTTGGCGCAGGATTAGGTTTGGGTATTGGAAGTGATTACACTAATATCGCTGTAGCTCCAAGTGCTGTTTATGATGTGAACGAATATTTTTCAGTCGGATTAGGAGTGCAATATGGTTATGTGAAGCAAAAAAATGTCTTTGATTCTCATCTTTATGGTGCGAGTCTGATTACTTTGGTTAATCCGATTCCTGAAGTGCAGCTTTCTGCGGAATTGGAACAGCTTAGAGTGAATAATACGTACATCCATTATACTCCTTCAATTAAAGATGATTTTTGGAATACTGCTTTGTTTTTAGGTGCGGGTTATCGCTCTCAAAATATCACGGTGGGAATTCGTTACAACGTCCTGTATAATGAAGCAGATAACGTTTATAGTCAGGCCTGGATGCCATTTGTACGGGTTTATTTTTAATCGTTTTTGTATGCAGATTTTGTAACGTTGTGTTCGAAAAAGTTTACTGCGTTTTTACGTTTAGCCTTCAAACGATTTTACGTTTTTCTTTTTATAATACCCACTGAATTTTAACAAATTAATAAAAATAAAACTATTTTATTAACAATTTTTATGGAATTTCCATAATTTTTTTGATTTACAACAAGTAATTTTAACTGTAATATATTGATAATCAAATTGGATTGTGATTTGCAACAAAACAATTGAACAATACCTACTACGTTATGAAAAAAATTATCTTGAGCATTGTACTCTGCAATACGCTTTTAGGGATTGCACAAACAACTAGAGGGATTTCAAACGATGTTAACTGGACTAGAAGCTGGACCAATTTTAAACCAAAAATAACCGATTACAAAGAATCTTCAAATTTACTGGTAGGAATAATTAGCCAGAACACAACATTATATAAAAAAGAAATTTATCTCTTAACGGGTACTGTATATGTAACAAATGGGGCAACATTAACTATTGAGCCAGGAACAGTTATAAGGGGCGATTATGAGACTTCAGGAGTGTTGGTAATAACCAAAGGTTCCAAAATAATGGCAATAGGTAATGAAACGGACCCTATTGTATTTACTTCAAATAAAGCTAGCTCGCAAAGAAGGGCTGGTGATTGGGGCGGTTTAATTTTATTAGGAGACTCACCAACTAATGATTTTACAGGACGATTGGACTTTAATCTGGAGCAAAGGTTTAATGCCTACGGAGGTGTAAATGAAGAAAGCGATTCGGGGATTTTAAAGTATGTACGCATTGAGTTTGCCGGGAAAAAAGCGAAAGATAATAAGGTACTAAGTGCTTTGTCATTAGCCGGAGTGGGAAGCAAAACAGTTTTGGATTATATACAGGTCAGTTTCTCAAATGACGATTCTTTCGGGTGTTATGGCGGAGTACTGAATCTAAACAATCTGATTTCATTTAGAGCTATGGAGGATGATTATGACTTCATTGAAGGAACGCAATGTGTGATAAAAAACAGTATTGCTGTTAGAAACCCCTATGTTTCGACCTCAGGGAAATCAAGATGTTTTGAAATAAAATCGTATGATATTGCTTCAAATGCTGATTTAACAAAAAAACTGACAAATATTACCGCAACCAACATTACATTATTGAATGAGGAAAATAACGATACAGGTTTAATTCGGGAAGCTGTTTTTGTAAAAGAAAATAGTTTTTTAAGCCTTAGCAACAGTATTGTATCGGGCTTTAACCAATGCATTCTTTTAGATGCTAAAATAAGAACCGATTTTGAAGACTTAAAAAGAATAAAATTGGAAAAATTACTGCTGAATAATTGCTCAGGATACATTGAAAGTGAAAATACCGAGAATAACACACAATTAAAAAATTGGTTTAACAGTGATGTATTTATGATAGATTTTTCTAAAATTAATAACGCAGAGTTTTTTGTTGAAACAGACACTAAGAAAACGCCCGATTATAGGATTAAATCAAATCAGAAATTGACCAGCAGTGTGGTAACTAACTGAGTTTGTTCCTGATTATAAACCTTCCCGTAATACTAGTTTGGATAATTCTATGGGAAGGTTTTCTTTTGGATTCCTAATTTTTACCTTGCGCTGTCCTAAATGTATCTTACAGGGTATTTTTTTCTAGAATTTATTTCTAAACCAGACTTTTTGCCATTCTCTTTTCAGGATCAGAAAAGCAACTTGCTCAGACAAATCAACCAAATCAGAACCATCGAGTTTTTTAACCTGATCTTCAGGAACATCAACGATATACAGTAAATTCAGGTATTCGGCAAATTTGTGCTGAATAAGGCGATAAATTTTTTCGTGTAACTGTAGTTTTAAGTCAATAGGAGAAACAGAAATCTGAAAATCGATACTCTCATTGGCAAGTGTAAAATCCTTGTTTATTTGCTCCACCAATTTTGTATATAATTCTTCTTTTTGTGCTTCCGAAAGCAATAAATCAGTGTTTTTTGGAGCGATATACATTTCAATACTAATTATTGGAATTCATTGTTGAAATTCCGATGGTTGTTTTTATACGTTTCTCATCATTAAATTTTCACCAAAAGATCTTAAAATTGCTTTTTTGTCTTCTTCAATGTCCATTTTTTCTAATGTTTCAAAAGATTTAAAAGTATATTCTTTAATAGCCTGTTGTGTAGCTTCGCTGGCTCCGGTTGCATTGAAAATCTCTTTTACCGAATTGATTTTGTCTTTGTTATCTGTGGGTTGAATTGAAAATAAATGCAGTAATTGCTCTTTCTCACCTGGTTTTGAAAACGCAACGGCTTTTAGGTAAAGATAGGTTTTTTTGTTCTCAATAATGTCTCCGCCTACTTGTTTTCCAAAAGTTTCCGGATCACCAAAAGCGTCTAAGTAATCATCCTGCAACTGAAAGGCAATACCAAGGTTCAACCCGAAATTATAAATAAGATCTGCGTTTTTTTCCGAAGTTTCGGCTACAATAGCACCCATCTTCATTGCGGCACCGACTAAAACTGCGGTTTTGTATTCAATCATCTTCAAATATTCCGGAATGGTAACATCTTCACGTTGCTCGAAATCGACATCCCATTGCTGTCCTTCACAGACTTCTAATGCTGTTTTGCTGAATAATTTTGCCAAATCCCTGAAAACGGCAGGCTCGTATTGCTCAAAATATTGATAAGCCAAAATAAGCATGGCATCTCCTGATAAAATCCCTGTATTCACATCCCATTTTTCATGAACCGTTTCGTTACCGCGTCGTAAAGGGGCGTCATCCATAATATCATCGTGAATGAGAGAGAAATTATGAAAAACCTCTACTGCTGTTGCGGCAGCCAATGCTTCTTTACAATTAGTGTTAAAAACCTCTGCAGCCATTAAAGTAAGTACAGGTCGCATCCGTTTTCCGCCTAGTGATAAAATGTATTGAATAGGCTCGTATAGATTTTTAGGTTCTTTAGCTAAAGTCAGACTTGAAAAATGCTCAGAAATAATGTCCTGATATTGGGAAATGGAAAGCATGGATTTATTTTTTTGCTAAAATACTCCAAATTAAACAGTTTTTCAAATAAAGTGGCAAATGTTAATTTTAACTTAAAACTATGGAAACTTTTTTGGTTTCTAAAGTTTCCAATTTACATTTGCCCCGAATTTAAAGTAATAAAAAGTTTGAAATATGATAACGACAGTAGTACTAATAATTGTTTTTATAGGGATGGTTTATCTCTTTATGCAACAACCCCAATTTGGAAAACTTCCTTCTGGAGAAAGATTGGAAATGATTAAAAAATCGCCTAATTACAAGGATGGTACTTTCCAAAACCTCAATCATACGCCGAGTTTAACTGAGGGAGCGAGTTTTTTCTCAGTGATGAAAGAATTCATGTTCAATAAAAATGAGGCAAAAAAACCGGATAGGGAACTTCCTTCGGTTAAAACGGATTTGATAAACCTGAATCCAATTGAAGACAGTATCGTTTGGTTTGGCCATTCTTCTTATTTTATGCAAATAGATGGGAAGAAAATATTGGTTGATCCTGTTTTAAGCGGTTCAGCTTCGCCAATTTCTTTTACAACAAAGGCTTTTAAAGGTGCAGATATGTATTCCGTTGATGATATTCCTGAAATTGATTATTTGTTTATTTCTCATGATCACTGGGATCATTTGGATTATAAGACAATAATGCAGCTTAAGCCGAAAATTAAAAAAATAATCTGCGGACTTGGAACTGGTGCACATCTTGAACACTGGGGATTTGATGCCGCTAAAATTATTGAAAAAGACTGGAATGAGACTTTTACGCTTGACGAAAGTTTTCATGTTCATACTGTTCCTGCAAGACATTTTTCGGGCAGGGGTTTTACCAGAAATAAAGCATTGTGGATGTCATATGTTTTGCAAACACCTACAACAAAAATATTTATTGGCGGTGATAGCGGTTATGACAATCATTTTGCCGAAACAGGAAATAAGTTCGGGCCGTTTGATCTGGTTATTTTGGAAAACGGACAATATGATAAAAGTTGGAAATTTATTCACATGCAACCAAAGGAAGTTCTTCAGGCAGCTATGGATTTAAATGCGAAAACATTACTTCCTGTACATTCATCAAAATTTGTTTTAGCAAATCATAATTGGTATGAGCCTTTGGCAAAAATTACGGAATTAGCAGAAGAAATTAATATCTCACTAATGACACCTAAAATTGGTGAAAAATCGTACATAAAAGAAGAGGCAAAATTTGAGAAATGGTGGGAGTTTCCAAAGGAAATCTTAAATTAATTTTCATCAAAACTTCAGTAAGGCCATTAAATAAAAGGATTACGGTAAATGTTAAATAATTGTAAAAACAAGGGAAACTATTTTGGTGTTAAAAGTTTCCTTGTTACATTTGCACCGAAATTTAGAGTTTCTGTGTGTAGAAACTAGAGTAAATTCAAATTAAAAATGAAAGATAAAATTTTAGTTAGAGCGAGTGAAATGTTTTTAAAACTGGGTTTTAAGAGCATTACCATGGATGATATAGCTGGAGAAATGTGCATTTCTAAAAAAACGATCTATAAATATTTTTGTAATAAGGAAGTACTTGTCGAAGAAGCGACAGCAATGATTCATAATCAGATTCACGAAATCATTGATAAAATTGTTGCATCGGATTACAATGCCATAGAAGAGAATTTTGAAATTAGAATTATGTTCAAAGAGATGTTCAAATCGTATGATACTTCACCTGTCTACCAGCTAAAAAAACATTACCCGGAAATTCACGAGAGAGTAATGTCAAGGGAAATTGAAGAGTGTAATAAATGTTTCAGACAAAATATCGAAAAAGGAATTGAACAGGGATTGTACAGAGAAGGAGTAGATATTGAAACCGCAGTTAAATTTTATTACATACTCATTTTCAGCATCAATGAAAATACAGTTTCTGAAAAAGAAGCCCAAAGACTTGAACTGCACGCACTGGAATATCACACAAGAGCTATTGCAACGCCAAAAGGAATTAAAGAATTAGAGAAACAATTACTAAACCCTAATATATAACAACCATCAATCAATGAGAAAAATATTTATTCTACTAGCATTTGCCTTTCTCGCAAAAGCAAATGCGCAGGATGCCAAACAAAATTACTCTTTCAGCCTACAGCAGGCAATAGAGCATTCGCTCCAATACAATTATTCGGCTATAAATTCCGGAAAGGATATCGAAATTGCAAAAAAGAAAAAATGGGAAACCACGACAATGGGTTTGCCTCAATTAAATGGTTCTGTAAATTATCAGAATAACTTCAAGCTACAGCAAAATTTACTTACTGTTGACGGGAATCCTGTAACGCTGACCATGGGGGATTACAATAATATAGATGCCAAGTTAACCTTGAGTCAATTAATATTTGATGGTTCCTATCTAGTTGGTTTAGAATCAGCAAAAGTGTATTTACAGATGTTTGAAAACTCTAAGAAAAAATCAGATTCTGAAATTCGCGAAATGGTGACAAATTCTTATGGTAATGTTTTACTGGCAGAAGAAAGCATCAGAGTTTTGGAGAGAAATTTAACTGTTTTGGAAAAAAACTATGCTGATGCCAATCAAATTTTTAAAAACGGATTGGGTGAAGAAGAAAGTGTAGAGCAAATCGGAATTACGTTAGCTTCTGTAAAAAGCAGTTTGAGCAATGTAAAAAGATTAAGAGAAATTTCTTTGAAAATGCTTAAAATCAATCTTGGAATCGAAATAAATGACGAGTTGAAACTGACAGATGATTTAGAAGCATTGTCTAAAAATAATTTAGATCTGGCTTTTGCAGGTACGGAATTCAATGTAAATAACAACATTGATTATCAAATGGCTACTAACTTAACCGAACAAAAAAGATTGCTGCTTAAACTGGAAAAAAGTAAAGCTTTACCGTCATTGGCAGCTCAAGTAAATTTTGGTTCCAATGCTTTTAATTCGAAATTCAATTTCCTAAGCCAGGATCAAAGATGGTTCAATTATTCTAATATTGGTGTTGGTTTAAACGTTCCAATATTCAGTAGTTTGGGAAGAAGCGCAAAAACGCAGCAGGCAAAAATTGCTTATGAACAGTCTAAAACGCAGCTTACGGAAACTGAACAGATGCTGAAACTGCAATTTGAAAAATCAAAAAGTGATTTCGAGTTTAGTATTGAAGAATATGCTACTGCAAAAAGCAATCTGAACTTAGCCGAAAGAATAGAGAAAAAACAACAAATAAAATTTGGAGAAGGATTGTCTACCAGTTTCGAATTTGCAGAAGCTCAGCGTCAATTGTATACGGCACAGCAAGCTTATTTGCAATCTATGGTAGATGTAATCAATAAAAGAGCATCTTTAGAAAAAATCATAAAATAAACTAACTAACATATATATAAAATGAAGAATATATTTATCATCGCATCCCTTTCAATACTGCTGTTTTCATGCGGTAACAAGGAGAATCCATCAAATATTGACAGTTTAATCGATTCTAAGAATATAACTGAGCTTAAAAACAAAAGAGCAGCTGTTCAGGCTGATCTGACTAAAATAGATGAAGCTTTAGCTACATTGGAGAAAAAAGAAAACGAAGCTTTAGTAGAAACTTTGGTGTTAAAAGACACTGCTTTCAATCATTATTTAGAAATTCAAGGAAATGTAGATACCAAAGAAAACATTTTGGTGCAACCGGAATTTTCAGGAGCCTTGGTTTCTTTCAATGCAAAAGCAGGTCAGAGAGTTGCAAAAGGACAAGTTTTAGGTCGTGTGGATGATGCCGGAATGGGGCAGCAATTAGCTCAGATTCAAACGCAATACGAATTGGCTAAAACTACTTTCGAAAGACAAAAAAGATTATGGGATCAAAAAATCGGTTCTGAAATTCAATACTTACAAGCACAGACACAAATGACAAGTTTGCAAAAATCATTAGGTCAAATGAGAGCTCAAATTGCAAAAACAATAATCAGAGCTCCTTTTACCGGTGTAATTGATGAGGTTTTTGTTGAAAAAGGCCAGGTTGTTGCGCCAAGCCAGCAAGGGCTAATGAGAATTGTGAATTTATCGAATATGTATGTATCGACATCTGTTCCGGAAACCTATATCGGCAAATTGAAAGTAGGTTCTGAAGTAGACGTTTTCTTGACTTCATTAGGAAAAAACTATAAAGGGAAAGTAAGACAGATAGGCAGCTTCATCAATCCTAGTAACAGAAGTTTCGGTATTGAAGTAAGCATTCCAAACCCTGAAAACTTATTGCGCCCAAATCAGGTTGCAAAACTTAAAATCATCGATTATTCAGCTAAAAACGTCATTGTGGTTCCTACAAATATAATTCAGGAAGATGGTAATGGAAATAAATTCGTTTTCACTGTACAAAATATAAAAGGAAAAACAGGAACTGCTAAAAAAGTATTGGTTAAACCAGGAAAATCATCAGATAATGTTACCGAAATTTCAAACGGATTGTCTGCCACTGATGTCATTGTAACCGAAGGAGCAAATACTATTTCCGAAGGAATGAAATTAACATTCTAAAAAACTAGAGTTTCGTTAGGTTAGAAATTTAGATACTACCGTAAGAATTTTGTTGGTCCTAAATCTCTTAAACTTCTAAAGATCTAGCCTTTCAGACTTTAACCTTATAAACTAAACAAAAATGAGTCATCAAAGTAAAGAATTTAGTATATCAAGCTGGGCTGTAGACAATCGTGTCACGGTTTATATCTTGACGTTATTGATTGTTATTACAGGTGTTATCGCCTACATAACAATGCCACGTGAAGATTTCCCGGAAATTATTGAAAATAAAGTATATATCTCTTCTGTTTTCCCTGGAAACTCTGCAGAAGACGTTGAAAAATTAATTATTAAACCACTCGAGAAAGAAATTAAGAATATTTCTGGTGTCGAAAAAATTACATCAAGCTCTTTTCAGGATTACGGAATGATTATCGTAGAATTTGGCGATAAAGTAACGATAGAAGATGCTAAAACCAAAGTCAAAGACAAAGTAGATGTTGTAAAAGCAGATACAGACTGGCCTAATCTGGATAACGGAAGCAAGGTCGAGCCAAGCGTTTTTGAATTGAACATTTCGGAAGAAGTGCCTATCCTGAACATCAACCTTCAAGGGAATTATACTACACAACAATTAAAGAAATATGGTGAACAGCTTCAGGATGATATCGAAGAAATCCCGGAAGTTAAAAAAGTAGACATTCTTGGTGTTGACGATAAAGAAGTTGAAATTGCTGTAGATATTTTCAAAATGACAGCAGCTCAAGTGTCTTTTGATGAAATTCAAAATGCTGTTAAGTATGAAAATATGACACTTTCGGGAGGAAACCTAATCTCACAAGGTTCTAGAAATAATATTAGAATTGTAGGTGAAATCAAAGATCCTAAAGAACTGGAAAATGTTATTGTGAAATCGTATGGAGGTACTGTTTACCTTAAAGATATTGCCGTTGTAAGTTTCAAGGAAAAAGAAAAAACAACTTACGCCCGTGAAAAAGGAACTGAAGTTGTCATGCTGAACGTAAAAAAACGTTCCAACCAAAACATGATTTCTGCGATCGAGCAGGTTAAGGAAAAATTAGAAGCAGCAAAAGCGTCTTATCTTCCGTCAAATTTAAAAATCGAATTGACGAATGACCAGTCTTCGCGTGTAGAGCACCAAGTTGACGAGCTTTCTAATCACATTATTTTCGGTATTGTACTGGTTATGATTGTGTTGATGTTTACTATGGGGTTGCGAAATTCATTATTTGTCGGAGCGGCTATTCCGTTGTCTATGTTAATGGCTTTTAGTATTCTTTCAGCTTTCGGACTAACCCTGAACACTATGGTGCTTTTCGGATTGGTAATGGGACTGGGAATGTTGGTGGATGACGGTATTGTCGTCGTCGATAACGTATTTGCCAACATGAAAAAGGGAATGGACCGAGTCCATGCTTCTAAAATTGGTATTGGGGAAATCGCCTGGCCGGTAATTTCTTCAACGGCTACAACATTAATGGCATTTTTACCCTTCTTGTTATGGCCGGGAACGATGGGTAAATTCATGAAATATTTCCCAATTACCTTAACGGTTACCTTATCAGCATCGTTGTTTGTGGCTATGGTTGTCAACGCGGCTATGACTGGTGGTTCTATGGATACCGAAGATAGGAATGTTTCTAAAAAATCAGCTAAACTTTATTCCATAATATTTACGGTTATTGCAGTTATTTTTGTGCTGCTTGGAAATATTTATGATTCTAAATTTGCAAGAGCAATAGGGCATTTGGCTATTATATCCCTTGGATTAATGTGGTTGTATAAATTAAAATTATACCAATGGACTCAGGATTTCCAACACGGATTTTTCCCAAGAATGGAAAATAAATACAAAAACTTCTTGTCGAAAATCCTTACTGGGAAAAGAGCTTGGTTCGCTTTAGTGGGAATCATCGGAATGTTGTTTTTCTCATTTATATTATTGGGGATTTTCCCTAGAAAAGTATTGTTTTTCCCGGATAATATTCCAAATCAGGTAATTACTTATATCGAATATCCGCAAGGAACAGATATTAAGAAAACGAATAATGCAACGCTTTTTGTAGAAAAACAGGTAATTTCGATCTTAAGCAAATATGTAGATCCAAAAACAAATAAAAACTTCCTTGCCGAATCTATTGTTTCTCAAGTAGGAGTTGGTGCCGGAAATCCAAATGTAGATGCGGGTTCTGCTTCTGAAACTCCTTACAAAGGAAAAGTGACGGTAAACTTCTCTGAGTTCAAATTCAGAAGAGGGATAAATACGGCTGATATATTAGAAGAAATCAGAGGCAAAGTAAAAGGAATTGCCGGTGCAACAGTAACTGTCGAAAAAGACGCAAACGGACCGCCTGCTGGATATCCAATTAGTGTTCAGTTAACAGGAATTGATTATGAGGAAATGTTGAAAGAAGCAGATAAAATGATTGCTTTCATCAATTCTAAAAACATTCCGGGAATCGAACGTTTGAGTATCGATGTCAATAAAGAAAGCCCAGAGCTAGAAGTAAAAGTTGATAGGGTTAATGCCGGAAGCTTAGGTGTTTCAACAGGTCAGGTTGGTTTCAACTTACGTCGTTCCGTGTATGGTCAGGAAATATCTACTTATAAAGAAGGAGATGATGATTATAACATCACGATGCGTATGCAGGATGATCAGCGTAAAAATGAAAATGTATTGTTCAACCAGTCGTTAACATTCAGAAACCAGAATAACGGACAAATGATGCAGGTGCCTATTTCTGCTATTTCTGAAACAGAGAAAACGACTACCTACAATCAGATTAAAAGAAAAAACCAAAAACGTATCATGACGGTTTATTCAAACGTTCTGACGGGTTATAATGGAGATGAAATAACAAAACAGATTGAAGCTAGTTTAAAAGGATACCAATTGCCAAGAAGTATTACCTATTCGTTCTCAGGAGTACAGGAAGAACAAGGCAAAAATCAAAGTTTCCTATTGTATGCGCTTTTCTTAGCTTTGGCTGGAATTATGATCATCATTGTGTTACAGTTTAATTCGGTTTCAAAAACCTTAGTAATTTTATTTACTGTTTTGCTGAGTTTCAGTGGTGTATTCTATGGTTATGTAATTGCCAATATGGATTTTGTTATCCTAATGACCATGATGGGAATTATCTCACTCGCAGGTATTGTGGTGAAAAACGGTATTGTATTAATGGACTTCTTTGTGTTGTTGCTGGATAAAAAAGTAGCAGACAATAGATTAAGCAGCCACGATGACTTAACTTTAGAAGAAATAAAAGAAGTAATCATCGAATCCGGAAAATCAAGGCTGCGTCCAGTATTGTTAACTGCTTTGACTGCCGTTTTAGGATTGATTCCTTTGGCGATAGGATTAAACTTTGACTTCTTCTCATTAATTACGGATTTGAACCCGCACTTATTTATGGGAGGTGACAACGTAATTTTTTGGGGGCCGTTAGCATGGACAATCATTTTCGGATTAACATATGCTACCGTACTGACATTAGTGATGGTTCCGGTAATGTTCTACTTGGTAAAAAGAGTTAAATACTGGTTACGTGACCGAAGAAACAATAGAATTGTTGCAGAAGAAAATTAATCTCCTGCATCTCAATATAAGAAAGCCTCAAATTAATTTTTGAGGCTTTCTTTATTTAAAAGGAGTAGGTTAACCCAACACCAAGGATTTGTTTGAGCTGTACTTTAGGACCAACAGTTACCTGGACACCATCGATTTCTTCTTTGGCTTTAATATCATCATCATAAATAAGATGGGTGCCAATAGTCGCTTTTACATATTCATTAACGGCTAAATCGAACTGAAGCTGCCAGTCAACGTCAACATTTCCAAATTTGTTGATGTAATCGGAATATAAGACCAGTCTGTTTTCCATAAAAATATTCTTGAAAATTTCATCCTTGTGATTGCAGGTAAATAAAAAACCCATTTCTGTTTTGGTTCTTCTTCCATAGGAAACGATGGTTCCGTCTGTGTCATAAACAGCTTTGGTAACCCCAAAAGCACCTTCATTAGCCAATCGCTGGTCTAATACAAATGTGGTTTTAAAGGTGAGTGGTGAAATGTAAATGTTCAATTTCGCCTCTTTATTTACATATTCGGCACCACCTCCTAAAAAGACATAAGCTGGAGCAAATAATTTCGAAATGGCTTTGTCTCTGTTCGGGTAAACATAACCATTGGTAAATTGAGTATTAAAATTAAACTTAGCCGAATAATACCACTTCGAGATAGTATCGTTTCTAAAGCCAAAGGTAGAATTAAGGTGTACCGCATCATCTGTTTTCTGAACGCCAGTTCCATCTTGTTTGTTTACACCATACTTAAATAGTAATTCGTTATTCCATTTGGTGTTTTTGTGCTCATAAAGGCGAATGAATCTGCCATTCAATAATCCGGAAACTGAATTAACTCCTCCTGCACTCCAGTTTACAAAGGCAATTTCACTGATGTCAAAACCTACTTTGTTTTCTTTTTTCCAATAGGTGGTGCTGTCAGGGAGTGCGGTGACGATTTTAGTCTGTGAAAAAGCTATTGACCCGCAAAAAAATAGGGTAAATGTAAATAATAGTAATTTTTTTTTCATTGTTGTCTGATTAGGGTGTGCAAAAATCGACTTTTCAGCAAAAAAAGAAAATAATTTCACCCTTTTTTTAAATAAAAAAACCTCAAAATAAATTTGAGGTTTCTTGGTTTTTGGTTTGGTTTTTTGGTGTTAATCGTAAATTTAGGAACTTATATCAGATGTAAAACACTGAAATTGAGCGCCATTTTGATTAAGTGGAGAATACCGGATTCGAACCGGTCACCTCTTGCCTGCCAGGCAAGCACTCTAGCCAAATGAGCTAATCCCCCTAAAACTGTTGCCAAATATAATCTTTTTATTGAATAATTTATATTTTTGCTAAAATTTTAGCATGGACATCACAATAAAAATTACCGATAGGGAAGGGACAACTCACGAAGTGCAGGCGCCAACAGATATGAATATGAATATCATGGAATTGGTGAGGATGTATGAGCTTGCTCCTGAAGGAACTATAGGGATTTGCGGAGGAATGGCCATGTGTGCTTCCTGTCAATGTTATGTGCTCAATGATGTGGTACTTCCCGAAAAAGGAGACGATGAGGATGCTATGCTTTGGGAAGCTTTTAATGTAAAAGAAAATAGCCGATTAGGTTGTCAAATTAATATCACTCCCCAAATTGACGGTTTGGAAATCGAATTAGCCCCTGAATCTTAAGCGCAAAACCAATACTTTTATTTTTTTGTAACAAAAGGCCAACACCTGCGTATAACTACCATTATTTCTTAAACAAAACACCTTTTGGTAGTAACTAAATGAATTCAATTTCCTATTCTCCAGGGTTACATAAACTAACAACACTTCAGGTTGAAGAAAATCAAAAACTTACAGATAGTAAGGGCTTTGTTGCAGTTACCCATACAATATTAGAAAAATACAATTTGGAAAAGTTAGGTATTGTTGTTCATGATTTTGAAAATAACAGTTTTACCATTGCAGTTTGTTTAAAAGAATCTCATATTTGTATTCATACTTGGCCGGAGTTCGGTCAACTGACATTAGATGTTTATCTATGCAATTATTTACAAGATAATTCCCAAAAAGTAAAAGCAGTGATGGATGATTATGTTGCTTATTTTAATGCCATCATTATTAAGGATTTTGAAATTGAAAGATAAATTATGAAAGTACCTTGTTTTCAATGTAATGTTACTACAGATTTAGAAATTAATTTTGAAGTTAAGAACTTTGTCTGCCCCAATTGCCAAAATTTATACATTGCTGCTGAAGACGGTTTGCGTTCTCAGCGAAAGTTCAACTACAAAGAGGAACATATCGGTCTGCAAATAGGCCAAAAAGGAAATCTTAAAGGAGAAGAATATACTGTTACGGGATTGTTAATCAAAAAAACGTATGGTTCTTATTATTGGACAGAGTATATTCTGCAAGGAACATCGGGTAATTTTATTTATCTTTCCGAAGCAACCGGACACTGGATCCTACTAAAAGATATTGAGGAAAAGTACGATGTCAAAAACCATCCGAAATATATTAGACACGATGATCGGGTATTTGATCTTTATGAATATACAGATGCAGAAATAGTATCTGCCCAAGGATATTTTGATTTTGATATTCCAAGCAAAAAGGTCAGCATGTTTGAATACATTGCGCCTCCATATATTCTTTCAATTGAAAGATTAAAAGACACGGAAAACAACTTTTTAGGAGAACATATTTCTGTTAATGAAATTAAAAAGGCCTTCCCGAATACTACTTTGCCTCGAAAATACGGAACTGGACTTGTAGAACCTTTTTATCTCAATGTAAGAAATTCAGCAATTGTATTTTGTGTAATAGCAATTTTAATTTTTATATCACATGCACTAATTTACAGCGATCAGACAAAAAAAGTAGTGCTCGAGAAAGATTTTTCGTTTAGTGAATACAACAATAAAGATTTTGTAAGTCCTTCTTTTACACTTGAAGGAGGTTCGGCTCCCATGTCAATCTTCGTATATACCGATACTAATAATTCATGGGCAAACGTCCAGATTGCTTTAGTAAATGAAACCACAAATGATGAGGTTTATGCTAATAAAGATGTCGAATTTTATCATGGATACACGGAAGGAGAAAACTGGACTGAAGGAAGTAACAACGAGGAATTTTATCTTTGCGGAGTCAAAGCCGGGAAATATCATCTTACGATAACACCACAAAAACCACCGGAAGATTTAACCAATAACAATATAAGGGTATCTGCAGTTTGGAACGAATCTTCTACGTGGAATGCCTGGATTCCTGTTATTTGTATGGGCTTATTGATGATTGTAATTTACCAGCTTAACAAATATTTCGAACAGGGCAGATGGGCAGAAAGTGATTATTCACCTTTTGAAGAAGAGTAAATGGAAAATATAGTAAAGTTTATAAAAAATAATATTCTGGCCATTGTGATTGGATTGTTTTTTTATTCAGTGTACCTGTTTTTTACCTTTTCAGGTAATAGAATCTGTGATTGTGAAAGTACTGAAAAATATAATTCATCTCAATCGAGAGGCCATAGTTCAATTAATCGTTTTTATCATAAATAATCAAACCAAAATAGTATGGATATCGTATCATTAAAACCAATCGTAAATTCGCTTATTTTTTCTCTCTTAGGGATTATAATCCTGTTAGTGTCTTATTTTATAATAGAAAAGCTAACTCCTGAAAATACATGGAAAGAGCTTGTTCAAAAAAACAACACTGCTGTTGCTATTGTTTTTGCAGCACTTATCATTGGGATGTCAATGATTATTAGCGCAGCTATTCATGGGTAAAAAATTTCTGAAATTTGAATTCCTTCTCCTTTTTGCCGTTTTTACCATTGCAACTTGCGGATTAGTTTATGAATTGGTTGCCGGAACATTAGCCAGTTATTTGCTCGGGGATTCAGTAAAACAATTTTCATTCATCATTGGAGTTTATCTTTTTTCGATGGGTGTAGGGTCGTATTTTTCAAAATTTCTAACTAAAAATATGCTCAACACTTTTGTTGAAATCGAAATTTTAGTTGGATTAATTGGAGGTTTAAGTTCCGTACTACTTTTTTTATTGTTTGAAAGCGTACAGTCTTTCCAGCTTATTTTATATTTTCTGGTCTTTGTGACGGGTTGTCTCGTAGGTTTGGAAATTCCCCTTCTGATGAATATTCTTAAGGATAAAGTAGAATTCAGGGATCTGGTATCCAATGTTTTCACCTTCGATTATATTGGTGCTTTGTTAGCATCAATCCTTTTTCCATTGATTTTAGTGCCAAAACTAGGAATAATGGGCACTTCCTTATTCTTCGGAATGATCAATATAAGTATTGCAATCGTACTTTGCTTTGTTTTAAAAAAGGAATTGAAAAAAGCGTATTTGTTAAGAGGAAAAGCTATCTTTTCTTTTCTTCTCTTGTTAACGGTTTTTATTTTCTCAGATCAAATATTGTCTTATTCCGAAGGAAAACTGTATGGAGAAAATATTATTTACTCAAATTCTACGCAATACCAACGCATTGTTTTAACTCATAACAAAAGTGATTATCGTTTGTATCTTAACAATAACCTGCAATTCAGTTCTGCTGATGAATACCGTTATCATGAGGCTTTGGTGCATCCGGTAATGTCTATGGCGAAAAAAGCGGCTAATATTCTGGTGCTTGGAGGAGGTGATGGATTAGCAGTTCGTGAAATTCTGAAATACAAAGACGTAAAAAAAATAACATTGGTCGATTTAGATGAAGGCATGACCAAACTGTTTAAAACCAATAAAGTACTGACAGACTTTAACCAAAATTCGCTTAATAATCCCAAAGTGACGGTTTATAATCAGGATGCTTATATCTGGGCGAAAAACTGTCAGGAAAAATATGATGTTGTAATTATCGATTTTCCGGATCCTTCCAATTACAGTTTGGGGAAATTGTATTCACTAAATTTTTATGCTACGGTAAAACAAATACTGACTCCTGATGCAACAATTGTAGTTCAGACAACGTCGCCTTATTTTGCGCCGAAATCTTTTTGGTGTATCAATAAGACCATGATGGAGGTTTTCCCGCAGGTTGACGCCTATCATGCTTATGTGCCGTCTTTTGGTGAATGGGGATTTACTATTGCCGTAAATGGTTTCAAAACCAATTTCAATCAGGTAAACAGACAAGTTCAAGGATTGAAATTTTATAACTATCAATTCGAAAAGTTGAATTATTTCTCCAAAGATATGGTTTCCAAAGACATTGAAATCAATAGATTAGACAATCAAATTTTAGTACGCTATTTCGATGAAGAATGGGGAAAATTATAATTATTCAAGAAGAAATCTTATAAAGGGAATAGGAGCTTCTTTGCTTCTCATGCCTTTTTTGCAGTTCTGTTCAGACAAAGTGATTACATTGCTCATCCGTTTGTCAGGAACCAATCATGTTTTGGGACACAAACTCCGTGTCAAAAATTTTCCGGAAACAAGCAGCCAGATTCATATTCCGTATCTTATTGTGGGCGGAGGTATTTCGGGTTTAAGTGCAGCAAGGCAGTTCAGCAGAAAGGGAATTTCCAACTTCTTAATCGTTGAACTGGAAAATCATTTGGGAGGAAATTCTTCTAACGGAGAAAATAAATATTCCAAATATCCCTTAGGCGCCCATTATCTGCCTTTGCCTAATTTTCAGGATAAAGAACTGCTGCAATTCCTTCAGGAAGAAAAAATAATTTTGGGTTATGATAGTAACAGACTTCCCTTATTTGATGAATTGCAATTGACTTTTGCGCCTGAAGAAAGGTTGTTCTATAAAAATAATTGGCAGGAAGGGCTGATTCCAAAAACAGGAAACAGTATAAATGACGATAATGAGTTCCAACGGTTTTTTTCTGAAATGGAATCGTTTCGGGAAGCAAAAGGCAGTGATGGAAAGTTTCTTTTTATGATTCCATTGTCGCTTTCTTCAACAGATGAAAAGTCAAGAAAGCTGGATCAGATTACGATGAAAAAATGGCTCGATGCCCATAATTTTACTTCAGAGCCGCTTTTGGAATATGTGGATTATTGTTGTCGTGATGATTTCGGATTAGGAATTGAATACCTTTCAGCTTGGGCCGGAATGTATTATTTTGCTGCCAGAAAACAGGATGCAACGTCCGATAAGAAGGACAATGTGCTTACTTGGCCCGAAGGGAATGCCCGATTGGCCAGTCACCTGAAAAAATATACGGAAGGAAAAGTCCTAAAAAATCATTTGGTCTATGACGTTAAAATAAGTGGTGATAAAGTAATTGCCAAAGCGTTTGATGATACAAATCAAAAGGCCATTGAGATAATTGCCGACAAGGTTATTATGGCAACACCTCAGTTTATCAATCAATATGTTCTTGAAAACAGGAAAGCGTTCACAAAAGAATTTCATTATGCGCCCTGGCTTTTAGCCACGTTAGTGGTTTCGGATCTGTCGGGTAATTTTAGTTTTCCGCTGTGCTGGGATAATGTCATTCATGGCTCAAAAGGATTGGGTTATATTTACGACCAGCATCAATCATTGAAGCAAGTTCAAGAGAAAAAGGTCATCACGTATTACCGCAGTTTCTCTTCGTCTGATTTGAGAAAAACCCGAAAAGACTTTTATCAGCAAAAAGAGGAATATTGGAAAAGACTGATTTTTGATGATTTGAAAATAGCACATTCTGACATCGAAGCTGATACTGAAGAAATTAGCATTCATCTTTTAGGGCACGGTATGATTAGCGCTGTTCCGGGATTTATTTTCGGTCAAGCCAAAAGAAAAGCGGCCGAGCCCATTGGCAATAAAATTTTCTTTGCCCACTCGGATTTGTCCGGGGTTTCTGTCTTTGAAGAGGCTTTTCATCAGGGAATTAACACTGTAAATCGGATTTTAAATGGCACAACCCTGGATTCATAAACCAAAAACGGACAGCATCTTTATACTGGCTCCATCATTTGTTGTGGTAGTCATTGTTTTTATGTTTCAGGATTTTATTAAAACCGTTCAAAACGATTACTCTTTTTATACTTGGCTTTTTCTGATTGTTTTTATTGATGTGGCGCATGTCTACGGAACTTTGTTTAAAACCTATTTTGTTCCTGGTGAATTTCGAAAGAAAAAAAAATTATTGACAGCCTTGCCCATCATTTGTTTTGCTGTTGGGTTGCTTCTTTTTACTTTCGGAAGCGCTGTGTTTTGGTCTTCTCTGGCTTACATAGCAGTATTCCACTTTATTCGGCAACAGTATGGTTTTATGCGATTGTATGCCAGAAACGATACAAAAACAAAAATAGGCGGGTACATTGACAATCTGATTATTTATACAGCAACAGGTTACCCTATGGTATACTGGTTTTTGTCTTCACCAAGAAAGTTCAATTGGTTTGTAGAAAAAGAATTTTTCAGATGGTCCAATCATTCTTTACTGTCTGTTTTGGGATACATTTATGCGGCAATAATGGTATTTTATATCATCAGAGCAGCGTACAAAGGAATCAGGGAGAAGTATTTTAATATCCCTAAAAATGCCGTTATTATAGGAACCGCGCTTTCCTGGTATTTTGGGATTGTATATTTCAATGACGATTTGATTTTTACAATGCTTAATGTAGTCTCACACGGAATTCCCTACATGGCCTTGATTTACCTGAAAGAAATAGATGGTAAACCGAATAAAGAGTTGGGCGTTTTGTCCTGTCTGAAAGAATTTAAAGGACTGCTTCTTTATATTGCAATTCTACTGATTATCGCTTTTTCGGAAGAATATCTGTGGGAGATTTTAGTCTGGAACGAGCAGTTTTCGTCTACTGCAATTGATTTTTCAGGATGGCAGTTTTTATTGGTTCCCTTATTGACAGTGCCACAGTTTACACATTATATTTTAGATGGATTTATATGGAAATCCAATAAAAAAGCCCCTGTAAATTAGGGGCTTTTTTTATAAAACTAAATGCTGTTCGTGTATGTGCTCTTCAATGGCATTCCATAAGCCAATTCTTTTTTCAAGTGCTAACACCGAAACTTCTTCCGCTTCTTTCCATTTCTGACTGTCTTCGCCGCAAAGCTCAGTAATCATCTGCATAGCCATTGGGCCGTGTTCGTCTGCGTCTAATTCGATGTGACGTTCGAAATAATAAATCAATTTCGATAAATCGGTTTCAGGGAAATTGGTTTTGAAATTTCGTAGGATTTCAGTAAACATATTCGGAATTAAATCCTCTCTTCCAAAGGTAAAAGCAGCGGCAATTTTATGCGGTTTTCCTTCTTCAATGACACGGAAGGTAAAGTCTAAAAAGGCTTTTACATCAGGATGCAAATTGCTTTTCTTTATAGAGATAAAAATATTTTTTGTAACAGTGACATCTTCCAAAAACGATTCGATTGCTGCTGTATCCGCACCACAGGACTGCATGGCTTCAAGATACATTTCAAAATGACTTTTTCTTTTTCCGTCCAAGGAAATGTCTGTTTCTTCCGCCAAAACGATTTCGTTAATCAAATAACGGATCTCCGCGTTTTTAGTAGCAAACCAAGGCGTTGTTGTACAAGTCAGTTTCTGCTGTAAGGCTTTGAGTAACGACATAAAATCCCAAACGGCATACACATGTGTTTCTAAAAAACAATGTAAATCATTAATATTCTGAATCTGGCTGTATAATGGATGCTGGAGTAAAATATCCTTTTGAGGCTGGATATTTTCATTGATATTCTGTATCGTCATAGTGAGATAATTTATACAAAAGTAAAAAAGCTTATCCTGATAGGGAAGCTTTTTAACATTGTATTTATCGATAGTACAATCAGTAAATCATATTATTTCGTCTGAAAGTGAAGCTGTAGCTGTTATTGAGCCAATTGTACTTGTTGTTGCTCAATTGTTGATAAGACACAAAAAAAGCCCCTCTGTAAAGAGAAGCTTTTAAAGGTTGAATTTAATAACTAAATTAAAATCCTAATCTATTATTTGAAAGCTGAAATTCCGGTAACATCCATTCCGGTAATCAATAAATGAATATCGTGTGTTCCTTCATAAGTAATTACAGATTCTAAGTTCATCATGTGACGCATGATTGAATATTCTCCGGTAATTCCCATTCCGCCTAGCATCTGGCGTGCTTCACGGGCAATTTCCACTGCCATGTTTACGTTGTTTCTTTTTGCCATTGAAATTTGTGCAGAAGTTGCTTTTCCTTCATTTCTCAATACGCCTAATCTCCAGGTTAGTAATTGTGCTTTTGTGATTTCAGTAATCATTTCGGCCAATTTCTTTTGCTGTAATTGTGTTCCTGCAATTGGTTTGTCAAACTGAATACGCTCTTTTGCATAACGCAGCGCCGTATCATAGCAATCCATAGCAGCACCAATAGCTCCCCAGGCAATTCCGTAACGCGCAGAATCAAGACATCCAAGTGGTGCTCCTAATCCTGATTTGTTTGGCAATAAATTTTCTTTAGGGACTTTTACATTGTCAAAAATTAACTCTCCTGTAGAAGAAGCTCTCAATGACCATTTGTTATGTGTTTCAGGTGTCGAAAATCCTTCCATTCCTCTTTCTACGATCAATCCGTGAATTCTTCCGGTTTCGTCTTTTGCCCAAACTACTGCGATATCAGCAAAAGGAGCATTTGATATCCACATTTTAGCACCATTCAATAAATAATGGTCTCCCATATCTTTAAAGTTGGTAATCATGCTTCCCGGATCAGAACCGTAATTAGGCTCTGTTAAACCGAAACAGCCTATAAATTCTCCAGTAGCTAATTTAGGAAGAAAACGCATTCTTTGTTCTTCATTTCCATATTTCCAAATTGGATACATTACTAAAGAAGACTGTACAGATGAAGTAGAACGAACACCTGAATCACCACGCTCAATTTCCTGCATGATTAATCCATAAGAGATTTGATCTAAACCAGCACCGCCATATTCTACAGGGATATAAGGACCAAAACCGCCAATTTCTGCTAAACCTTTTACAAGTTGCTTAGGAAATTCTGCTTTTTGTGCATATTCTTCAATGATTGGAGAAACTTCACGTTTTACCCATGCACGCGCTGAATCACGTACTAATTTATGTTCTTCTGTTAGCAAATCATCTAACTGATAGTAATCTGGAGCTTGAAATAAATCTGGTCTCATTATTTTTTCGATTTTTAATGAGTGCAAATTTACGTAAAGAAATGTAACAAATCAATGCGCAAATGTTATAATCTTCCGCAAACAATCTTTAATCGGATAATTTCTAATAAATATAAAGTCTCTAGCTTGTTATATTGTAAGAAATTTCACTAAAAATTAACATTTTCTATTTTGTGTTTAGAGAATTAAAAAATAATTTTACTGAAATTTCTTATAAAATAAGACTTGAAATCATCGTTTTTTAAAATAAAAAGAATCATATAAAAACAGACATAAACCCCAAGTGTCTTAAAATGATTGGGATAGTAACCAAATTTCAAAAACTTTTAATCATGTTAAAAAACATCTTAACCTTGAATGGAGTTCAGACATTGTCTAAAAAAGAACAAAAAGCAATCAACGGTGGAATTCCTGCCGGTTGTCATTACGAAACTTGGCCGGGGACAAGCCTTGCTTTTTGTAAGGAAAATTTAGGTGGAAACAACTTTACTTATTCAAATGGAATGTGTAAGGCTTATTTCTGCAGAACAATTGTACCGCCACCATATTAATAGTATTTCAATTAGATGGTATTAATTGTCGGAAAAGCAGAGAAAATTGCATATTCTCTCTGCTTTTTTTGTTTAAAACCCATTGGAAGGCTATAAAATAGCAGATAAGGAATGGCCTGTTTGATTATTAAATCTTATAAGCTACTTTTGGTGCAATTTTATTAAAAACTCCAAATGAAATTTCTTATCTATTGTTTTATTTTCTTAGCCTCAATTCATGTTTTTTCTCAAAAAGGTAATTTAACCAATAAGGAGTACCAAATATTGCAGGAAAAAGTAAAATCGATGATCAATTCCAATATTGACAGTGCTTTTATTTTTGCTTCAAGAATAGAACAATCAGATATCGCAGAACAAAAAGCTTTTGCACTTGGCAGTAAGGCGTATTTATTTCAGCTTAAAACAAATAGTCTGGAATCAAAACGAAGCTATGACAAAGCTTTCCATTATCTGGATAAAATGGTTGTTCCAAAGGAAAAGATAAAAATGCATGCCTTTTTGCTTAATATTGGAGGTCTGATCGATTGGAAAAAAACGGATTACAGTAAAGCGCTGATGAAATACCAGCAAGGAAAAAAGCTTTCTGAAAGTATTCTGGATTACAGTCAGGTTTTAAAATTCAACAATAATATTGCTTTGATTAATGGTGATGTTGAAAATTTTAAATCGGCTATCGCTGCTTCAAGAGAGTCGGATCGCATGATTGACAAAATTAAAAACACGTATACGGATGAGCAGCTGTTAAGGGATAAAGGGAACACGTATAGCAATTTGGGTAATTTCTATGAAAAATACTACTATAAGAATAAAGAGAATCGTATTTTTCTGGATTCTGCAGAATATTTCTATAAAAGAACAATCTTATATTCAAAAGGTTTTGATGATAGAAAGATAAGTGCGCTGTCTAATTTAGGGAACGTTTACTACGAAAAGAAAGAATACAAAAGAGCCGAAAAAATGTATCATGATTTGTTGTTACTTACCAAAGAGAGCGGGTACGTTTCAAGATATTATAGCGTGAATTTCAACCTGGGAAGGCTTTATTTTTATACTAAAAAATACGATGATGCACTGACTTGTTTCAAAAAAGTAGATTCGATTTATAATTTGACCAAAACGGAAGAATCCGGATTTATCGACGATTCACATTATTATCAGGCAAAGATATATGACCTTTATAAGGATCCGGAAAAGTCGTATTACCATTCAAAATTGTACTTGGATGCTTTTGAGAAAAATGAAACCAAGTTCAATAAAGAATCAATGGAAGTTAATTATTCTATTGGTATAAAGAATATTAAAAAGGAAATAATAGCTATTCAAAGAAAGAATGAAAATGCAATTTTCCTAAAAAGAGGATTGATTCTCTTTGTTGTAATTGGATTTGTTGTCCTTCTGTTTGTTCTGTTCCGAAATGTAAAAAGAAGAAAAACCGTTGAAGAGAAGATTAATCTGCTGATTGCCGAACATAAAACAAATATGGAGCTTAAGGATGTTCCGTCAGAAGCAGTAAAAGCTTTGCATCAGGATAAAGTGAGTTTGTTGAGTATTGATGAAGAGAAAGAAAACGAAATACTGAAAAAACTGATTCTTTTGGAAAAGAAATTACAGTATCTGAACCCTGATTTTACGCAGCAGGCTGTAGCCAAAAAAATTAAAACCAATACTACGTATCTTTCTTATGTAGTGAATAAAAGATTTGGAAAGACTTTTAGTGAATACGTAAATGAATTAAAAATGAATTATGTAATCAATGAAATGATTTCTAATCCAACATTCAGAAAATACTCTACACAAGCCATGGCGGAAAGTGTGGGTTATAAAAATGCGGTTTCTTTTACCAAGACATTTAGTAAAAGAACCGGAGTCACTCCGGTTCAGTTTATTAAAAAATTAGAAAGTCAGGACGATAATTCTTAAGGCAAAGATACTCTGATTTCATCTTCACCTTGTTTAATACTTCCTGTACTTGAAAGAACGATTGGTCCTCCCCATTGAGGTTCTTCAAAATCTTCCAATTCAAATGGTGGCACAGGTTGGGTTGGAGGTAACCCTCCCGTAATTGATTTTTTCCCTTCAATGGTTAATTGATTTCTTTTAAAATCATCAAAATTCGATTCCTTCTGTTTCATTTATTTCTATTATTTTAATTGTTAACAAGGCAAATTTATTGTTATTCGCAATCACTTTTACTTGTTTTTGTTTTTTGAAGAAATATTTCAAACAAAAACGAATTTTTCTCTTTAGAACCAAGGCTTTAAAGGGGTTTTAATGTATTTATAATTTATAAATTGTATACATAATAATTTATAAATAGTTAAAACGCCACTAGCCTTTAATAAAAAAAAAGCTACATATTTGCCAAAACATTTTATGATTCATTAATCGAAAAAAAAGAAGTGATGATAAGTTTAGTTAAAAGGTATTTAGACATAAATTATTTTTCAGATCAAAAAGAAGCTTTTGAAGATCTGTTTCTTTCACATCCTAATTATCCAAGCATATTTGCAATTACGGATTCCTTAGATATGTTATCTGTCGAGAACATTGCAATCAAAGTCCCTAAAGAACAATTGCCGGAATTACCGGATTCTTTTTTAGCCATTTTTAAAGAAGAATTGGTTTTGGTTTCTAAAACGGATTCGTTGATTAAAATAGAAGCAAAAGGAGAAAAGAAAAATATATCAACAAACGAATTTCTGGAAGATTGGAACGGTGTGATTGTGGCTGTGGAGCCAAACGAAATTCAGTCTGGTAAAGGAAATGGGATTAATTTTGGAGTTCTTCGGTATGCATTGCCACTTTTAGCTTTGATTTTACTGTCAATAGTATTTAATAAATACGGTCTGAATCATTTGTTAACTCTCCTGCCGTCAATTATTGGTTTGGTTATCAGTGTTTTTATTGTTCAGGAGAAATTTGGTTATAAAAATGAAGTGGTGTCTAAACTTTGTAATATCAATCCGAATGCATCTTGTGATTCAGTGATTAAATCTGATAAAAGTGAAATAAATAAATGGGTTGGTTTTACAGATTTGCCGCTGATTTTCTTTGCGGTCAATGTGCTTGCCGTTCTGCTTCAGCCAAATCCTTCGGCACCTATTGTGGGATTACTTAGTTTAATTGCACTTCCTGTTATTGCCTATTCGGTTTGGATGCAGAAATTTCAGCTGAAGAAATGGTGCGTTTTATGTTTAGCAGTATCGTTTTTGATTTTGACACAAGCAATTGTCTTTTGGTTTGGCTTTAAATTTGATACAAACATTGTTTTTACTAATCTTTATTTCTATTCGTTTGTATTTATTGTGATTTCTTCGATTTGGCTGTTTTTAAAACCGATTTTTGAAAATAAAATTAAAGCGGAGAGAAGTGCAAATGAGTTGAAGAAATTTAAAAGAAACTACAAACTTTTTAAGTTCTTGGCAAAAGAAATTCCTGTTCAGGAAGGTTTGGAGAAGTTAGAAGGACTGAATTTCGGAAATCGTAATGCTGATCTGGAACTGACAATTATCATAAGTCCAAGTTGCGGGCATTGTCATAAAGCATTTCAGGATGCCCATGAATTGTATTCAAAATTCCCGGAGAAAATTTTCCTGAATATTCTGTTCAACATCAATCCCGAGAACAGTGAAAATCCATATAAGACGGTTGTAGAAAATCTGCTGGCAATCCAGAATCATAATCCTGAGAAAGCAGCTGCAGCGATTATCGATTGGCATGTCAAAAAAATGGGGCTGGAAGAATGGAAAGAAAAATGGGTAATGAATATGATTGATATGAAAGTAAATCATCAAATATACCAGCAATACAGATGGTGCTTAGAAAACGAATTCAATTATACACCAATAAAAATTATAAATGGGAAAATGTTCCCGAATGAATATGAAATCAATGAGTTGAGGTATTTTTTAAACGATTTTTCAGAAGAAAAAGCGGCTGGACAAAACCTATCAATTCAAGCTTAACAATAGCTAAAAAAATTCTTGGCCGAGAATGGACATAAATCCCAAATGTCTTAAAATGATTGGGTCATTAATCTATTTTCAAATAAAAATATCATGTTAAAAAACATTTTAAACTTAGAAGGCGCTCAAAAATTAACAAAAAATGAGCAAAAAGCAGTTAGCGGAGGAAAGCCACCACGCGTTTGTGAAACTTTTGGAGGTCCGTCTGGAGTTTGTGGGCCAACATGTTACCCAATTAACCAATCAGCTTGTTCAGGAACAGGATATCCGGTTTTCGTCCCGAATTATTACTCTAGCGGTAAAGGTTCTTGTTGTAACTATTAATCAAGGACTAGGAACTTTCTTTCTGATGATGGCATGACGCCGGATTATGGATGGGTTTAGTTGCTGTGCTAAATTTAGAGAGGGGTTTGTCCCCTCTCTTTATTAAAATTGAATATGATGTAGTGTCACCTACATGAATTGTTAAGATTATTACCTTCAGAACAAAATAACACGACTTGAAATAATTTGCGTTTTTCAGTCTTTCTCTAAGAAATAACTTTCAAAAAAATCATACTTTTGATATCAAAATACTAAAATTGAAAAAATTTCCCAACTATATCCAAGCCGACAGCAAAGATTGCGGACCAACCTGCTTAAAAATTGTGGCCAAATACTACGGCAAAACAATTAAAATACAGGATTTACGTGATTTTAGCGAAACTACCCGTGAAGGGAGTAATTTGTTGTTTCTTAGTGATGCAGCTGAAAAAATTGGTTTTAGAACACTTGGCGTAAAACTTAATCTTGAACGATTGGATGAAGCGCCGTTACCTTGCATTTTGCATTGGAACAAAGAGCATTACGTGGTTCTTTATGCTATTAAAAAAGGAAAATATTATATTTCTGACCCTGGATTCGGTTTAATAGAATACAATCAGCATGATTTTATAAAATTTTGGATTGGTAATAATGCAGACGAAACGACACAGGAAGGTATTGCTTTATTGGTCGAGCCGACACCAAAACTTCATCATTCTGAATTTGATAAGGAAGAAAAAAAAGGATTGGGATTTGGGATGCTTTCTCAATATGTATTGCGATATAAATCATTTCTGATTCAGTTGAGTATTGGTTTGATGGCAAGTAGTTTATTGCAGCTTATTTTTCCTTTTCTGACACAAAGTATTGTCGACATCGGAATTAAAAATCAGAACATTCATTTTGTTTATTTAATTCTGTTTGCACAATTGGCACTATTTGCCGGGAGAACCGGACTGGAACTTATCAGAAGTTGGATATTACTGCATCTTTCCACACGAATAAACATTTCTTTGATTTCTGATTTCTTTATCAAATTAATGAATTTGCCTATTTCCTTTTTTGATGTAAGAATGACCGGAGACATCATGCAACGTATTAACGATCACCATCGTATCGAACGGATTTTGACTACATCGTCACTGAATGTTTTGTTTTCGGTGATCAATATGTTTGTTATGGGTGGTGTTTTAGCGTACTTCAACCTTCAGATATTTTTTGTATTTTTTGCAGGAAGTATTTTGTATTTTGGTTGGATCACATTGTTTTTAAAACGTCGTGAGGCACTTGATTACAAGCGTTTTTCCGAAGTAAGTAATGAACAGAGCAAAGTGATGGAACTGATTAATGGAATGCAGGAAATCAAATTGCACAATGCAGAAAAACAAAAGCGCTGGGGCTGGGAATATGTTCAGGCACGATTATTCCGGGTTTCCATAAAGGGGCTTGTTTTAGAACAGACACAAACTATAGGGTCCTCGGTAATCAATGAGTTGAAAAATATTTTCATCATTTTCCTTTCGGCCAAATTAGTAATTGACCATGGAAATGATTTTACAATAGGTACAATGATGGCGGTAAGCTCGATTGTAGGGAGTTTAAACGGACCAATTACGCAACTTATCGGTTTTGTTCGAGAATTACAGGATGCTAAAATATCGTTAGCCCGTTTGTCTGAAATTCATGAAAAAGAAGACGAAATACAACAGGAGGAGCATCAAACCAATGAGGTTCCCCAAAATGAAGACATTCAAATAAAAGATTTAACATACAGGTATTTAGGGTCAGACATCCCGGTTCTGGAAGACTTAAACTTGATTATTCCAACGAATAAAGTTACTGCTATTGTGGGAGTAAGCGGTAGTGGGAAAACAACTTTAATGAAATTACTGCTTAAATTTTACGAACCTAATCAAGGGGAAATTAACATAGGAAATTCACAGTTGAAAAATATTTCACAAAGAGCCTGGCGTTCTAATATTGGAGCCGTAATGCAGGAAGGATTTATTTTTAACGATTCTATTGCAAATAATATTGCCGTAGGAGTTGATATAATTGATAAAAAAAGATTGGTTTATGCTGCAGATGTAGCGAATATAAAAGAGTATGTTTCAGGACTTCCACTGGGTTATAATACCAAGATTGGTTCTGAAGGATTAGGGATGAGTACAGGGCAAAAACAACGTTTGCTTATTGCAAGAGCCGTTTATAAAAACCCTGAAATGCTGTTTTTTGACGAAGCTACTTCGGCTCTGGATGCTAATAATGAAAAAGAAATCATGAGGAAACTGGATCTCTTTTTTAAAGATAAAACGGTGGTTGTGATTGCTCATCGATTGAGTACCGTAATGAATGCAGATCAAATTGTAGTTCTTGATAAAGGGAAAATAATTGAGATAGGTAACCATTCAGCGTTAGTGGAGCAAAAAGGAAATTATTTTGAATTGGTTAGAAATCAATTGCAGTTAGGAAATTAAATTATGGAAGAAAAAAATAAGGACACTTTCGAATTACGCAGCGAAGAAGTTCAGGATATACTTACCCGAGTGCCGCATTGGATGATCCGATGGGGAACCGTATTGATTTTCGGAATTATTATCATGTTGTTTGTGATGTCGTGGTTTTTAAGATATCCGGATGTTGTTGCTGCTGAAATTGTAATCACAACAAATATTCCGCCGGAAAAACTAGTGGCTAAAACTTCAGGAAAAATTGAAGCGATTTTTGTTAAGGATAAAGCAACGGTTTTGGAGGATACACCATTGGCAATTATTGAAAATTCGGCTAAATATGATGACGTTTTTCTTTTGAAAAAATTGATTGAAAATTCAAAATCGGGACAAAAATTTCCGTTTGAGCAATTAAAGAATGCGCAATTGGGTGACATTGAAAGTTCTTTTGCTATTTTTCAGAAAGATTATATAGCCGAAAATCTGAACGCTAATTTACAGCCATATCAGGTTGAAAATAACGCGCAAAAATCAGAATTAACTCAAATACAGCAAAGACTTTCTCTTTTATTACAACAAAAAGAATTGAATGAGCAGGAGTTGAGTCTTCAAAAAAATGAAATCAACAGGTATACCGTTTTGCATAATAAAGGGGTAATTTCGGAGCAGGAATTTGAAACAAAAAAGTTGAATTACCTGCAGTCTGAGAAAAATTATAAAAACCTTTTGAGCTCTATTTCACAGCTAAAATCTTCTCTGATAGAAAATAAAAGAGCCGTTCAGGGAACTGAAATCAGCGGGACAAAAGAAGAAGTCAATTTGGATAGAAATGTTATACAATCTTTTTATCAGCTGAAAAAAGCTATAAAGGATTGGGAACTGAATTATCTTTTGAAATCATCAATCGAAGGTGAAGTTTCTTTTGCTCAGGTTTGGGTAGAAAATCAAACGATCAATTCTGGGGATAATGTGTTTTCAGTAGTTCCTAAAACTGAAAAAGGATACATTGGAAAAGTAAAAGCACCAGCGTTAAATTCAGGAAAAATCAAAGTGGGCCAACAAGTGAACATTCGTTTGGTCAATTTTCCTGATAATGAATTTGGCGTGCTTATAGGGAAAGTAGGAAGTATTTCGCTTGTTCCCGATAAAGATGGGAATGTGATGATGGATATTGCTTTGCCGCAAAATCTTAAAACGAATTACAGTAAAGAAATTCCTTTTCAACAGGAAATGAAAGGTTCTGCCGAAATTATCACAGAAGATTTACGTCTTTTCGAACGAATATTGTATCAGTTTAGAAGTATTTTGAAAGCCGGTTAAAATTTTAAATAAAAATCTTTAGTCAATTCAATGTACTCCTGAGTGTATTGATGGCGGGCAGTTTCGATAATCAATTCGTCAGTTACTAAAGGTTTTTCAATTCTGCTGAAAGCTAGTAAACTACGTTTGATTTCTGTAGTTGGAGTACCTTTTATGCGGGTCATTTGAAAAGGATACAGCTCGTATTCTTTGGCTATGGTCAAAAAATGAGCTTCTTCTTTATAAGGAATGATTACAGCAAAAATGCCTTTTTCGGATAGCAGTAAGTCAGCAGCTTCAATTAAATCTTCGAAGGGCATCGCATCAGTAAATCTGGCCAAATCGCGTTGTTCGTCTTCAGTTTTGTAATCTTCAGAATAAAAAGGAGGATTGGAGACAATTAAATCGTATTCGTCTTCAGGCTCTTCTACAAATTCATCCAGACCGGCATGAAAACAAAATAAACGATCATTCCAGGGTGAGTTTTCGAAATTGTCAGTTGCTTGTTCGTATGCATCTTCATCAATTTCGAGTGCGTCAATTTGTTGAGCAAAACTCCGTTGGGCTAACATTAGGGCAATTAATCCGGTTCCGGTACCCACATCAAGGATGTTGTGAGGATTGTTTGTGAGAGGAGTCCAGGCGCCAAGTAAAACACCGTCAGTGCCAACTTTCATTGCACATCTGTCTTGTTCCAGGCTAAATTTTTTGAAGCTAAAAGAGGCCAAAATAAATGTTTTTTGTTTGATGAAAAAAAAGGAGCAAATAATCCGTCTAGGAAGGCTCAAAATTAACTTCGGATGTTTTATAGGTACATTTCAACTAGTCCTTCCGGCAAATCCATGATGACTTTTTTGTTTTCTCGGTCTATTTTTACAAGAAAATGATCAATCATCGGGATCAGGATTTCGACTTCTCCGTTTAAAACTTCAAAAAGGGGTTGAGCCGAACTGTCGTTTATCGCCACAATCTTTCCGAAAACACCCAGTCGTTTGTCTTCGATTTCGAAACCGATAACTTCATGGAAATAGAATTTGTTACCTGTAAGTTTTGGCAACATTTTTAGAGGAAGATATACATGGCAGCCTAAAATGGCATCAGCTTCTTCTTCATTGTTTACATCTTCAAGACGAACCCGAAGGAAATCGTTTTTGTGAATGTTACTGTTCTCAATAAAAAATGGAATCAGATTTTTGTTGAATTCAACAAAAACCGATTCCAAATTTTCATACATTTCGGGTTCGTCAGTATCCAGATAGATAAGGACTTCTCCCTTGAAACTAAATTTTTTAGCGATTTTACCTAAATAGAAACAATCTTCTTTACGCATAAACCGCAGTGATATTAAGCTTCTGTTTCTTCGTTGTTTTCTTCAACAGCAGGAGTTTCCTCAACTGTAGCTTCAGTATCAGCAGCAGCTTCAACTTCTTCTTCAACAACTGCTTCAGGAGCTTTTGCAGCTTCAACTTGAGCAGCAATACGTTTTTCGTTAGCTTCTTTTTCAGCTTTTAACGCTTTAGCTTTAACTTCAGCATCTGCTTTAGATAAACCAGCTTTTTTAGCATCAACTTTACCAGTTTTAGATTCTAACCAAGCAGCTAATTTTGCATCAGCTTGTTCTTGAGTTAAAGCTCCTTTACGAACTCCTCCGTCTAAATGGTGTTTTAATAAAGCACCTTTGTAAGAAAGAATAGCTCTTGCTGTGTCCGTTGGCTGAGCACCATTGTGTAACCATTGTACTGCACCATCAAGGTTTAAATCGATAGTTGCAGGATTAGTGTTTGGATTGTAGGTTCCGATTTTTTCAAGGAATTTACCATCTCTTTTTGAGCGTGCATCTGCCGCTACGATCCAGTAAAAAGGTTTCCCTTTTTTACCGTGTCTTTGTAATCTGATTTTTACTGACATAATCTTTTTGATTAATTTGAGGTACTCGACCTCGATTATTTAAGGGTGCAAATATACATAATTTTTTTACACACCGAACTAATATAGTGTTTTTTACGAATTTGATTGGAATAAATTTTTTTTGCCATTTATTAGTTATTTAATAGCAATCTATTACTTTTGTCAAAAACGAAATTATAGCTTATGAAAAAAATTATACTTTTCCTTATCTTAGGAGTCGCTTTCCAATCTTGCCAAAAAGAAGTGGAAGATAACAGCCCGGCGTTTCAGGCTAGAATTAATAATACGTTCTGTAAAGCAACTATTGTTTCTGCGTCTAAAGATGCTTCGGGAGGCTTGACTTTTGTTGCTAATACTGAAATGGGCAATATTATTTTGAAAACAAATGCAGCTGCTGTTGGAACTTATACTTTGGGTACTACAAATCAATTAAATAGTGCTACTTGTACTTTATTATCAGCTCCAAACAAAAACTTTCAAACCGGAATTACACAAAGTGCTGTAAATTCTGTAAAAGTTACTTCAGGAGGAACTGGCTATGTTGCTTCTAGTTCTGTTGCTACAAATACTCTTACGGGTTCAGGAACTGGATTGAAAATAGATGTGTTAGGAGTAAGTGCTTCTATCGGATCTGTAAATAAAGTGGCTGTAAGTACGCCAGGTAATGGTTATAAAGCTGGAGATGCAGTTAGAGTTGCAGGAGGTAATAATAACTCAAATGTTGTTGTTATAAATGTTGCTAAGAGTAATGGTGAAGTAATTATCACTAAAAATGATGGTTCGACTGTTACAGGAGAATTTATGTTTACTGCTTTTGATGCTCCTTCAGGACAAACGGTATTATGTCGTGACGGAATCTTTTTTGAAGTGCCTATAAATTAAAGAAATACATAAAGTTTAAAAAAAGCCATCATGTTTTTGATGGCTTTTTTACATATACAATATTTATTTTAAAAGAAAAAGCTTAATAATGAGTAATTTAGAATAAAAATAGATTACATTTGCTCTTTATTTAATAAATGTATATATGAACATTTTTGTAGGAAGTCTTCCTTGGAGTATTGAGGAAGCAGATTTAAGAGAATCTTTCGAAGCTTATGGCGCAGTAGATTCAGTAAAAATTATCACTGATAAATTCACTGGTAGAAGTAAAGGATTTGGTTTTGTAGAGATGTCAGATGACGCTGCAGGGCAAAAAGCTATTGACGAACTAAACGGTGCAACTGTTGGTGGACGTACAATCGTAGTTAATAAATCTGAGCCAAAACCAGAAGGAGAAAGAAGAAGCTTCAATAACAACAACCGTTCAGGTGGTGGTGGTTACGGTGGTGGAAATGATCGTGGTGGAAACAGAGGAAGATACTAATTGACCTTATTTCAGAATATTCAAAACCCATCAGCTTTAGCTAATGGGTTTTTTGCTTTTATTGCTGTTGCTATTTGCTAAAGCGCTTTTATCCTGCTCAAATAAGAATAATCCTCCTCAATTTTTAAGAAAACTTCTTTATCAGGAAAATCATCACCTTGCTCTAATACGTTTTTATGAAATTTTTCCAAATCAGCATAATCAGAAATGGCGTTTGTTTTTTGATCAATAAAATCAGTATCGTCCGAAATCAATTCTAAAGAAGAAAATAAGACACAATAGCCAAAATATTTTGTGTCCACAAGAATGGTAATGTATTTTTTTAGTGCGTTTTTCAAATTTTCATCACTGGAATTTTGTTTGACTAATCCAATCAGGTCTTTTTTTGATAAAATAGTAAAAGCTAATTTTTGTTTGTTATAAACAGATAAGCTGTCATTGTAAAGCTGGTCGAAATAGGTCCAGTCAGTGTTTTTGTCATTGATTTTTTCCTCATAGTTCAATTTAGCCATTTCTTCAGCGGCCTCAGTTTCGCTCGACGCTTTGTAGTACGGCAGTTGATTTCGATATCCGGCAAAATCACATTTCAGATTTTCTTTTTTTACTAGGTTGTGAAGGTTGTTTTCTTCAGATTCTGTTTTGTTGTCTATGCAGCCAATCGCAAGTAACGTTAAGAGTAAACTGCCGGATAGTATTTTTTTCATAGTAATTGATTTGGTTTAACAGTGTATAGAGCCAGTTGTTCCTTCTTTAATAATAACAACGCCTCCTTGGGAATCCTGTATGGCTACTGCAACGTGAATTACGGCGCCTCTTGGTGGTGTTCCGGTACAAGTTTCTTCGCTTTGACTCCAGGCGTAACCTAAACCATATGGAAATACGGAGCAGCCAATGGAGCATATCTTAGCTTGAGTTAAAGATGTTGATAGAATAAATGAAAGTAAAATCAGTTTTTTCATGGAAAATAGTGGTTAAGATTATAAAAATGAATTTGGGATTGTCCATGATAAAGTAAACGAATAAAAATAAATAACGCAATTTTGTAGTTTAAATTTTATTAATGAAAGCATAAAAGACTTATTGTTAATAACTAAAATTGACTTTCAGTCTCATAAAACGTAATTTTGTTTTCGTCTAAATTTGCTTACGGCCTATCGCCTAAAGCCTAAAGCTCAATGGAATGTATTTAATTTTCGATACCGAAACTACCGGTTTACCGCGCAGCTGGTCAGCACCAATTACTGATACGGATAACTGGCCAAGATGTATTCAAATTGCATGGCAATTGCATGACGAAATGGGAAATCTTATCGAACACCAGGATTATTTAGTCAAACCGGAAGGATTTAATATCCCGTATGATGCTGAACGGATTCACGGAATTTCCACGGAATTGGCTATGGAGCAAGGAGTTTCGTTGATAGAAGTTCTCGAAAAATTCAATATTGCTTTGTCCAAAACAAAATTTATTGTCGGACAGAATGTAGGTTTCGATGTCAATATTATGGGTTGCGAGTTCCATCGTATGAATATAGGTTCAGACATGGTCAAAATGCCTGTTCTTGATACTTGTACCGAAGTCACAGCCGAATTATTAAAATTACCCGGAGGACGTGGTGGCAGATTCAAATTGCCTACGCTAACCGAATTGCACCAATACCTTTTCGGGACTCCTTTTTCTGAAGCGCACAATGCTACTGCCGACGTTGAGGCAACCACGCGTTGTTTTTTAGAATTAGTTAAAAGAGAGATTTTTACCAAAGAAGAACTAGATGTTCCTTCAGAGTATTTTCAGGAATTTCAGGCGAAAAATCCAAAAGAAATACAGCTTATCGGGCTAAAACACATTAATCTTAAATCGGCTTCAGACGACATCAGAAAGCGTTTGCAGCAAATTGAAAAGATTGAAGTTAGCACTCCTATTTCCGAAGAGCACCAACAAGATTTAAAAGCAGCTAATTTTGTGCATTTGCATAACCACACTCAGTTTTCGGTATTGCAATCCACTATTTCCATTGCAAATTTGGTTTCGGCCGCAGCCAAAAATAAAATGCCGGCCGTTGCTATGACGGATCATGCGAACTTAATGGGGGCTTTCCATTTTGTGCGTGATGTTCTGAATCACAATAAATCGGCTTCAGCCAAAAATGTTGCTGCTTTAGAAAACGGAGAGGAACCTTCGGAAGTAGAAATGAAGCCTATTGTTGGCTGCGAATTTTTCGTATGTGATGACCATAAAGACAAAACCAAAAAAGATAACGGTTACCAAGTCGTCTTTTTGGCAAAAAATAAAAAAGGATATCATAATCTGGCCAAAATGTCTTCTATTGCTTACACAGAAGGGTTTTATTATGTGCCCAGAATCGACAGGAAAATCATTGAAGAATATAAAGAAGATATCATCGTTTTATCCGGAAATCTTTACGGGGAAATTCCAAGTAAGATTTTAAATATTGGTGAAAATCAAGCAGAAGAAGCTTTGATTTGGTGGAAATCTCAATTCGAAAATGACTTCTATATTGAGTTGATGCGTCACAATCAGGAAGATGAAAACCGTGTCAATCAAACGTTGATTTCTTTCGCTAAGAAGCATGGTATAAAACTTATAGCTACAAATAATACGTTCTATATTTCCAAAGAAGATGCCAATGCACATGATATTTTATTGTGTGTAAAAGAAGGTGAAAAACAAGCAACGCCTATTGGTCGTGGTCGTGGTTACCGTTTTGGCTTGCCTAACCAGGAATATTATTTCAAATCAGATGAAGAAATGAAAAATGTGTTTTCCGATTTACCGGAAGCCATTATCAATATTCAGGAGATTGTAGATAAAATAGAAATTTATTCACTGTATCGGGATGTATTACTTCCAAAATTTGAAATTCCCGATGAATTTTTGGTCGAAGAAGATCAAACGGATGAAGGTAAAAGAGGTGAAAATAAATACTTGCGCCATCTTACTTATGAAGGCGCCAAAAGACGTTACACCGAAATTACGGAAGAAATAAAAGAGCGTGTTGATTTTGAGCTGCTGACAATTGAAAACTCAGGTTATCCGGGTTACTTTCTAATTGTACAGGATTTCATTGCTGAAGCCAGAAAAATGGATGTTTCCGTAGGGCCGGGCCGTGGATCGGCAGCAGGTTCGGTTGTGGCATATTGTTTGGGAATTACGAATATTGACCCACTCATGTACAATTTGCTTTTTGAGCGTTTCCTGAATCCGGATCGTGTGTCTTTGCCCGATATTGATATCGATTTCGATGACGAAGGACGAAGCCGTGTTATGGATTACGTAATCGAAAAATATGGTTCAAAGCAAGTAGCTCAAATTATTACCTACGGGACTATGGCGGCCAAATCTGCCATTAGAGATACCGCAAGGGTGTTGGATTTACCGCTTTTTGAAGCAGATAAAATAGCCAAATTATTACCGGGAATGCTTCCTGCAAAATGGAGCCTTGCCCGTTTCATGAAAGATTCTGAGGTTGAAATCAAAAAGGTTTTGCGCCCGGAAGATTTCGACAGAATGAAAGAATTGATAGATCTTTCGAAAGATACTGATTTAAGTGGAGAGACCATTCAACAGGCGCAAATCCTGGAAGGGAATCTTAGAAATACGGGAATTCACGCTTGTGGTGTGATTATTACACCTAGTGATATTACGAATTTCGTTCCTGTTACAACTGCAAAGGATTCGGATTTATACGTCACGCAATTTGATAACTCAGTTGCAGAAAGCGCCGGATTGCTTAAAATGGACTTCTTGGGTTTGAAGACCCTTACTTTGATAAAAGATACCGTAAAACTAATCAAATATCGCACAGGGAAAGTCTTAGATCCGGATGCATTTCCTATAGATGACGTGAAGACTTTTGAGCTTTTTCAACGTGGTGAAACGGTTGGTATATTCCAGTATGAGAGTGCCGGAATGCAGAAATACATGAAAGAATTGAAACCAACGGTGTTCAATGACTTGATTGCGATGAATGCTTTATACCGCCCGGGACCTATTGCCTATATTCCTAGTTTTATTAAGCGAAAAAATGGGGAAGAGCCAATAGAATATGACCTTGAAGCTTGTGAAGACTTATTGAAGGATACTTACGGAATTACAGTTTATCAGGAACAGGTAATGCTTTTGTCTCAAAAACTGGCGGATTTTTCCAAAGGGGATGCAGACGTTCTGCGTAAAGCAATGGGAAAAAAACAGCGTGATGTCCTTGATAAGATGAAACCTAAATTCGTTAGTCAGGCAGCAGCCAAAGGTCATGCGGAAGATAAATTAGAAAAAATCTGGAAAGATTGGGAGGCTTTCGCCGAATATGCCTTCAATAAATCACATTCTACTTGCTACGCCTGGATTGCTTATCAAACCGCTTATCTGAAAGCCAATTATCCGGCAGAATATATGGCGGCTGTACTTTCCAATAATATGAGCGATATCAAACAGGTTTCTTTCTTTATGGAAGAATGTAAACGAATGGGATTACAGGTTTTAGGGCCGGATGTCAATGAGTCTTTTTATAAGTTTACTGTAAACGAGGAGTACGCGGTTCGTTTTGGAATAGGTGCAGTTAAAGGGGTTGGTAATGGTGCGGTAAATACTATTGTTGAAAACAGAAAAGACGGAAGATACAAATCGATTTTTGATTTAGCCAAACGTATCGATTTGCGGGCTGCCAATAAAAAAGCGTTTGAAAACTTAGCATTAGCCGGTGGTTTGGATTGTTTTGATGACACTCACCGCGCACAATATTTCCATACAGATGGTGACAATATCACTTTTCTGGAGAAAGCAATGCGATATGGTTCAAAATTTCAGGAAAATGAAAATTCATCACAAGTAAGTTTGTTTGGTGATGCTTCTGAAGTCCAGATTGCAGAACCTGTTGTGCCTCCATGTGAAGAATGGAGCACGATGGAAAAACTTGCAAAAGAAAAAGAAGTAGTTGGAATTTACATATCAGGTCATCCATTGGATGATTATAAGTTTGAAATGAAATATTTCTGCAATACCAGACTCGAATTGTTAAAAAGCTTGGAGCAGTATGTGGGTAAGAACCTCGCTTTTGGAGGGATTGTTACCAATGTACAGCATCGGACAGCTAAAAACGGAAAAGGCTGGGCAACATTCCTTTTGGAAGGGTATGACGAAAGTTATGAGTTCCGGATTTTTGATGAAGAGTACTTAAAATTCAGGCACTTTTTAGTTCAAAATCATTTTGTTTTCATCAAAGTCAATGTAAAAGAAGGTTGGGTTAACAGGGAAACCGGAAAAAAATCGGATGCCAGGATTCAATTTCTTCAAATTCAATCGCTGCAGGATGTCTTGACTGCTTTTGCCAAAAAACTAATCATCCATCTAGATATAAAAGATTTAAGAGAGGAAATGATCACAACCCTAAATCATATCTTTCAATCGAATAAAGGGGACAATACCGTCACATTTGAAGTTATGGAGCTGGAAAGTGTAAAAAGGCAGGTTGAGGTCGAACCTATTGATGTTGAAGAGGTTGTTATGGATGAAAACGGGGATGTCTCTGAATCGGAAAATCAAGGTGCTGTTTTAGCAACGGAAATTGAGGAAATCAGGGTGGTCAATAGGATTACAATGAACAGTCGTAAATTGAAAATTAAAATTTCTACCGAATTATTACACGAATTGGAAAAATTGCAATTGAACTTTAAATTGAATTAGAGCAGTAACCCTTTTTTTGTTTTACTTTGTAAGTGGTTGGTAATTAGTTGGATGTTAACAAAAAGTAAGGTTTTTCCCTATTATTATACTTTGATTAAAACCTAACTTGTTAGTCAATATTAACCAATTCGATTAATTATGATGGCAAGTTCTCCTTTTAAGTCAATTTTTTTCTCACTCTTCTCAACTTTTTTAGGATTCATTAATTGCAATGCGCAAGTAGGAATGGGGACTTTAACCCCTCAAGGTGCTTTGGACATTACTTCGACAACTGACGGTCTTTTAATGCCAAGAATAGCATTGTCAGCTACCAATGTAGCTACAGTGACTACGCCAACCACTTCGGAATTGGTTTACAATACATTTACTTCCGCAGCAGGGGCTACTCAGGTAACTCCCGGATTTTATTACTGGGATGGTGCCGCCTGGATTGCTGTGGCAACCGGAGCTAATTCCGATTGGAAATTAACAGGAAATGCAGGAACTGTTGCAGGAACTAATTTTGTCGGGACCACTGATGCCATCGATTATGTAACCAAAACTAATAATACCGAAAGAGTGAGGGTTTTAAGTAATGGTAGAGTGGGTATCAATAATGCTGCGCCGGCAGCAAGTGATATGTTAACAGTTACCTCAAGTGGTACCAGTGCGTATGCAATCAATGGTTATTCCGCTAATAATGGTAGTGCTGTGTATGGTTCTATTAGTTCAGGGACAACAACATTCGGAGCGGTACAAGGAGAATATTTTGGTACGGCAAGTACTGGGACAGCAATCCGTGGAATCACTTTTTGTGCTACAGCCGGGACGACTTTAACGGATGCCAATTCAGCGGTTAATGGACAATTAGGAGCTGCTAACGGGAACAGTGTTTTTTCTTTCGCTATCAAAGGACAAGCGCTAAACAATGCTGGAAATCAGGTAGGGGGTGTTATAGGGCTGGTTAATAGTGCCGGTACTTACGGTATGTTAGGCTACAGAAGGAGCAACGGGACGCTTTATGCGGTATTAGGAAACGGAGCTTATCAGAATAATACTTCCCGAAACGCTCAAAGTACTCAAGAATCCATTGAAATTGGAATAGGTATCGAAGGCGGTTTTCTCGGAGGGCATATCAGAGGAGATCAGTACGGACTAATCACTAAAGGAGACCGTTTCGGCTCTTATACAGATGGTACAACAATAACGAACAAAGCGTATGCCGTCATAAACGAAAATGGAAGCGGTGAAAGAATAGCCACTTATGCGTCCACTTCAACGACTATCGATGTGACAACAAAAGGAATGGGAGAATTGGTAAACGGTATGGCAAGAATTGCATTTGACAAAAATTTTGCCGGTCTGGTCTCAAAAGAGAAACCGGTTATCGTAACCGTTTCACCTATGGGAGAAACCAACGGAGTGTATGTGGCTTCAGTTACTGCGGATGGATTTACGGTCAAAGAAAATAAAGGAGGAACTTCAATGGTTTCGTTCTATTGGATTGCCGTTGGTGAGAAAAACAATGCAGCGCTAACAGAAGTGCCAAAAGAAGTACTGTCCAAAGATTTCGATAAAAACCTTGACAACATTCTGGCTATTGATGAAGATTCAAAAGAAGCAGGAAAAGCGATGTGGTGGAACGGAAGAACGTTGGAATTCGGTAAATCAGCACCTGCAGCTGCAAGCCCAAGAAAAGCTCAGGTATTGGAGAACGCCAAGCCTAAAAAATAGATTTAACAGGATTATCCCGAATAGAGTACAAAAACCTAATTGAATTTTAAATTTAATTAGGTTTTTAATTTTATAATGGTTGCATAAATTTTATTTACTTACTTTTTAACTAAGGGGTGAATTTTCATGTCTGATATCGCAAGTATTTCCTACACAAATTAGACATTATCTGCAGTCTATTGGATCCTAATCTCTCTTTTTTTTCAATTATGAATGTTAAAGTTTTTTCGTAAACGTCTGATTTTTACTATGCAAGCATAATAAAAAGTTTAAAACTTCATTCGTGATCTAAGATCGCTTCAAAATGGGGTGTAAATTATTTATTTTTGTGCCCTCAAAAATACCCCAAATTAATTATGAAAAAAAATCTAATGCTATTAGGTTTCATAGCTTGTACTATGACAGCCGTAGCCCAAGAAACCCAAGTTACAACCCAAGTTAAAACCGAAGTTACAACCCAAGTTAAAACTCAAGTTACAACCCAAGATCAGGAAGAGCCAGTTCAAAAAAAAGAAAGCTGGTATTTTAAAGTAGGCGGTTCTTACTTCTTACAAACTGCAGCAACAGAATTCCCAATCGTTAGTGGTCAATTGCCAAATACAGACGTTTACGGTGCCGATGGTACTACTTTACTTTCAAGAGAAACAAACCACGGATCTTTTGGAGAAGGCTTTCGTACAAATTTAACGGCTGGATACCGCTTCACAACTCGTTTAGGAGTTGAAATGGGTGTTAACTATTACATCGGGCAAAGCAAAACTATGGTTCAGACGACTCACAAACAAGCAGTTCCAGGAGCTCCGGTTTTTGTTGACGGTAAAGCGGAAGGCAGAATTAAAGCATTGGATTTATCTCCAGCTCTAGTTTTGTTTTTAGGCGAAACTAATGGTTTTGAGCCTTATACTAAAGTAGGGGTTATTGTACCAATTCACGGTGATTTGACTATCGAAACAAACCGTACTTATACTACTCCAGCCGGAATTACGAATACTTATTCTAAAGACGTGGTAAAACCAGAGCCAACTGTTGGATTTATGGCTGCCATTGGAGCTTCATTCAAAATCGGAAAAAATTTATCAGTATTCAGCGAAGTAGAGTACAGAAACTTCACTGTTCACGGTAAATCTAAAGAAACGGAAATATATAAAGAAAATGGAGAAGATAAATTGTATACACCAACATCTTTCCGTCCTGATGCATCATACTCTGCAAGCCACGTAAATTATGTAGATCAATTGAATAGTTCTTCAAATAGCAAAGTAACAAATGCTGCTGGATTTGACAATACTAAAGCGACAGACGATATCAGTTCTTTCGTTGGAATCAGCGGATTAGGATTAACAATCGGAGTTAAATACGCTTTGTAATACTGTTTTTATAATATCCGAAAAAGGGGCTGTTTATCAGCTCCTTTTTTATTTTAATCAACTGATAAAAAATATCAATTCATATATAATTAAAACTGATTTTCATTCGGTAATCAATTCAAAATAAAATTCTATTTTTGTCCAACAATTAATAAAGAATTTAAAAATGGCACAAGCAATAACAGATGCAACTTTCGAAGAGTTAGTATTAAAATCAGATAAACCTGTATTAGTAGATTTTTGGGCAGCATGGTGTGGTCCATGTAGAATGGTAGGTCCAATCATTGACGAAATTTCTTCTGAATACGAAGGAAAAGCTTTCGTTGGAAAAGTAGACGTAGATGCAAACCAGGAGTTTGCTGCAAAATACGGTGTTCGTAACATTCCTACTGTTTTGGTGTTCCAAAACGGAGAAGTAGTAGGACGTCAAGTAGGTGTTGCTCCAAAAAACACGTATACTGAAGCTATTGATGCATTGTTGTAATCCGATTACACAATTGATATAAAAAAGCCTGGCGTGAGTCAGGCTTTTTTATTTTATTTTGTTGAGGTTTAAATAATTAACGGTTGTTCGCTTCAGGCCTGCAAACAGATTGCCATCTTTAGGGCAGCTATTCCGGCTATCCACTCTATCTTTTGCTTTTTAAGAAAAAAGCAAAAGGATGCCGTTGCTATCCGGGCTGCAGTCAAACTGTACGGTTCAACTTATTCGTTTCCATAAAAATCATCTTCAAATTCACCTGATTTTCAAATTTTCAATTTATCTTTGAGTATGAATATCGATAATCAAATTGCCAAAATATCCAGTTTTCAGCATCTCGAGCTGTTAGCGAACCAAATCGTGGAAGGTTTTATCTCGGGTATGCATAAAAGCCCGTTTCATGGTTTCTCTGCTGAATTTGCAGAACACAAAGTGTATAATGCAGGGGAAAGCACTAAGCACATCGATTGGAAATTGTTTGCTAAAACAGACCGCTTGTACACCAAACGATTCGAAGAGGAAACCAATCTCAGATGCCATCTCATTATCGATAATTCTTCCTCAATGCACTACCCGAAACTAAAAGAACACCAGTTCTTCTACGAGAATAAAATCGGGTTTTCTGTATTGGCTTCAGCGGTTTTAATGAATTTGCTTAAGAAACAGCGCGATGCGGTAGGTTTAAGTGTCTATTCGGATACCTACGAATATTATGCTCCTGAAAAAGGCAGCGACAGACACCATAGAATGTTGTTGAATATTCTGGAAAACATACTCCAGACACCAAAAGCATCCAAACAAACTGATACTATCACGTATCTGCATCAAATTGCAGAGAAAATGCACCGTCGTTCCATGATTGTACTATTCACTGATATGTTTCAGGGGGAAGATGACGAACGGCTTTTTAAAGCATTGCAGCATTTGAAACACAACAAACACAAAGTGGTTTTATTCCATGTTATCGATAAAAATACCGAGTTTCATTTCAATTTTGATAACGCGCCACGCAAATTTATCGATTTGGAAACCGGTGAGCAAGTCAATTTATTTGCTGAAAACATCAAAACGGACTACGAAAAAGTGGTTCAGGACTATTTTGACAAGGTCGCAAATACTTGTGCACTTTATAAAATTAAGTACGTTCCAGTCTCAGTCGATGAAAAATTCGAAAAAATTATGACGACCTATTTAATTGAAAAACAAAAGTTTGGATAATTGAGTGGATTTTTTTTTCATTTTTTTTTCAAAAACACTTGTAGAAGTTAAAAATGGTTGTATATTTGCAACCGCAATTAAGCGATGGTTTGGTAGTTCAGTTGGTTAGAATACATGCCTGTCACGCATGGGGTCGCGGGTTCGAGTCCCGTCCAGACCGCTAAAATTGGGAAAGCACTTTGGAAACAAAGTGCTTTTTTGCCCAATAAAGTATCCTAAGAAAATACTTTTGGGTTAGCCCGATAAAATATTTAAGAGTAGTTGTGTTGTTTAACCCAGAAATGGGTGGTTTAGTAGTTAGACCAATGAAAAGCTTTCCATATTATGGAGGGCTTTTTTGATTTAAGCCTTTTTCAATTTTAAAAATATGTTTTACGTGTATATTCTGTATTCAAAACAGGAAGATATATATTACAAAGGTTTTTCAACTGATATTGAAAAGCGGTTGGAATATCATAACAATGGCAAGAGCAATTTTACTTCAAAAGCAAATGATTGGGAATTACGGTATTCAATAGCCTTTGAAACAAAAACAGAAGCTTTGCTTGAGGAAAAACGATTAAAAAGATTGAACAGAGCGTCCCTTGAGAGATTGATTCAATCGAGATGAAGTTTTGAGTGGTTTAGTAGTCTCGTCCTTAAGACGAGATGAAAAGCTTTCCATATTATGGAGGGCTTTTTTGATTTAAGCCTTTTTCAATTTTAAAAATATGTTTTACGTGTATATTCTGTATTCAAAACAGGAAGATATATATTACAAAGGTTTTTCCATGATAGAGGAATGTTTCGGAATTAAAAAAGCAAAGCCCGATTGCTCCAGCTTACGTAAACAAAAGTCCCTAGAAAAAGCATACAAATCAGGAATTTCATAAAGGAAGAAACAAGGAAACCTAAAAACGAGCCAGTAGCAGCTTTTAAAGCTCTTTTTTTATCTTGGGAGTTGTATAGCATTTCGCCGAGAAAAGCACCAAGAAAAGCACCAATTACAAAGCCAAACGGAATGGGAAGGAACAACCCCACGATTAACCCGATGTTAGTTCCCCAAACACCGTAAGAACTGCCGCCAAATTTCCGGGTTCCTTTTGCCGGGATAATATAATCTAAAACAGTAATGACAATAGTTATCAGTAAAGTAAATCCGAGTATCCAGTAGTTGTTAGGGACGCTATCAGTTAAATACAATAACAGCAATCCTATCCAGCTAACACTGGGACCTGGCAAAACAGGAAGAAAACTCCCAAAAATGCCCGCCACAACACAAATAAACCCGGCAACTAATAATAATGCATCCATAAATTATTTTTTAGTATTTTTGATAATAAAAATAAGCATTTCTGCAGAACAATTTATCGAATAATTGTAAATGAAAAACACAATAGCTTTCTTACTTTTAATTTTTGCTTTTCAGAGCTGTCAGTATTTTGAGAAAAATGTTCCTGCAAAAGACGCATTACTTCAGCAGGAATTAAAAAAAATAAACTGGTCTGAGGTAGATGAATTTCCCACGATATACAATTGTGATTCGATTACTGATAAAGAAGCCAGAAAACAATGTTTTTTCGATTTCTTAACCCAAACAATTCAAAAAAAACTAGCTTCAGATACACTTAAAATATTATACCCGAATCTGGATACGATACAAGTAAAAGTGACCGTTTTTCCGGATGCAAGAATCAAGTTTGAACCGTATTTTCCTAAGAGCAGCAAGATGTACAATACGGAAAAAATAGATAGTATCATGCAGGTTAAATTAGCCGATTTTCCTGTAGTCGAACCTGCAATAAAGCGCGGAATCAAGGTCAAATCACAGTTTGTTCTGCCAGTAATATTAAAATTGGAGGATTAATGCCGTTTACGTTTTCGCATCCGGCTATTGTTTTGCCACTCTTAAAAAACCATAAATTATCAGCAACCGGATTGGTAATAGGAGCGATGTGTCCAGATTTTGAATATTTCATAAAAATGAAAGTAGAAAGTTCCATGAGTCATACTTTCTTAGGATTGTTTTTATTTAATCTTCCTGTGGGACTTTTGATAGCTGTTCTGTTTCATAGTTGCATTAAAAAATCTTTAGTCGATAATTTGCCTGCTTTTGTCGGTAATAGATTGAATGTTTTGAGAAACAGTAATTGGATCGATTATTTAAAACGGAATGTTGTCAAAGTGCTGATTTCAATACTTATTGGGGCGGCTTCTCATATTCTATGGGATTCATTTACACACAAAACAGGTTATTTTGTTACAGAAATCCCTTTTCTTCAACAACAAATAAAAAACATACCTTATTATAAAATAGCACAGCACCTAAGTTCGTTATTCGGAATGCTGTTTCTCCTTTATTTCTTGCTTCAATTTCCTGCCGAAGAAAAACAAACGCAGTTCCAACACCCGAAATATTGGCTTTTCGTCGTATTTCTGACCATTGCGTTTACAGTAATTAGATTTGTATTTTGTCTTTCACTAGCCCAAATTGGAAATGTGATTGTCAGTGTTATTTCATCCATAATTCTAGCGATGACTTTTGCGGGGTTGGCTTTTGGAAGCAAAAAAATTAAGCACTAAACTTTCTGTCCTTCCATTCAAAATTACCAACCAGCGAATACAGTGCCACAGCCGTGCTGAAAAAAGGATAAACCAGACTACTGGGAATAACCGAATACATACACATCTTGAGTAGTTTATTGGTTTTGTACATTAACACAAAATCGATAGTAAATTTTATCAAAAAGAAATGCAGGAGCGATGTCCAATACACCCAGTCCAACAGCATAAATACGATCCCGAAAATCAGGCTTGCATTAGTCATAAAAACAACAATTGCCAATCCTTTTGAAAACAGTGATTGATAAGCCGTTGCTTTTGAAGCCCAGCGAACTCTTTGCCGGAACAGTCCCAACCAGCTCTTCTCTGTTTTTGTGGTGATGATAGCTTCTTCGGATTTTAAATAACCCACTTTTTCAGGGAATTCCGAAATCGCTTTCTGTAATAAAAAAACATCGTCTCCACTCGCAATATGATTATTTCCGTTAAATCCGTCCAATTCCTGAAATAGTTTTCTGGTGTACCCAAAGTTGGCTCCATTGCACATAAATGCTTTGTTGAGACCAAAACTTCCGATAGTTGCCCCTTGTAAACTCAGCATATCCATTTGTTGAAAATGAGAAAGTAAAAAATCTTCCGAAGGAAAGTTAACGGCCCCGGCAATCATTTCGATGGCATTGTTTTGAATGTAATTGTCAAAAGTAAAAAGCCAATTTTCCCGAACTTCGCAATCGGCATCCGTGGTTATAATCCAAGGGTGCTTCGCCACTCCGATAGCGGTTGTTATTGCGTCCTTTTTAGGGGAATTTGAAATTCTCGTATTCTTTAGTGTTGTTAACCGAAATGCTGTATTTTCATTGTGCCAATGTGTAATAATTGCTGCGGAATTATCGGTTGAATGATCATCGATCAGAATGATTTCAAACAAACCTTTCGGGTAATTGAGTTTAGAAAGTGATTGTAATAAATCCGGCAAATGAGATGCTTCATTTCGAAATGGGATGATAACGGAAAAACCTGTTTTTGATGTTGTAAAAGTGTTTTGAAACAATTTTATTTTTGAAAAACCATAAATCAGTAAACCAATAAAAAAGGCATAAAGAATAAAGAGAATGACAAAAATCAGGTTGACTATTTCCATGTGGTTTTGAAATTTAAAACAAAATAACTTCCAATTACCGATGGTAAAACGGTGTTTAAAAACCACATCAGCGTACTGATAAAAATCACAATCCATTCATTTACACCCATTAATCCGAAGAAATAAACTGCGACACTTCCTTTTACGGCAAAATCCAAAAACTGAAAAGTAGGCAACGACGAAGCGATAAAATAAACACTCGTGATAGCAGCCATTAACAGTAAATACGGAATTTCGACGCCAAAAAGCAGAAATAAAATATAATATTGGTGAGAAAAAACTAAATAACGGCCTATTCCCAATCCGATATTTTTCCGATGGATGAATTTCGGAATCTCATTCAGCTTATGAATCAGTTTTTCGATGGAATACCCTTTGACAGTAATTTTTTTGGCGAAAAATAAAACGACAAAAACTACAATCATAATTGCAAAAAGGCCAATAACAGCTTTAGTGGTGATTATACTAAAACGGGCATTGAAATATAATAATCCAAAAATTCCAAAAATCACAGTCAGGATCATTTGAATTCCATTGCTGATTAAATTCAGGAAAATGATCTTTTTAGTTTTAGCTTTTTCATAAAACAAGGCTTTTCCGGCAAACTCACCAATGCCGTTTGGGGTAAATAGCCCGGCCGTCAGGGATCCTAACACTTGTTTCGCTGCTTCTCCAATAGTGATTTTCCGTATAACGGAAACTAAATTCTGCCATTTTAAAATCTCCAGGAAACGGTTTAAAAACGTTAGAAATAAGATTAAAACAAGATTCCAAAGGGATAGTTTTCTATTTAAAAGAGTTACAAATTTGTCCCAGTCGAGTTTTTCATTGCTAACCAATTGGTTGTAAATAAAATAAAATGCGCCACCTACAATCAAAAGTTTGATTACAAGTACAAGGAATTGTTTAGCTTTGTGGGATACGGAAATCATCTTGCAAAATAACAAATTAAAATTGGCAAACGAGCGCATCATATTAGGAATTGACCCCGGAACAACCATTATGGGTTTTGGACTGATAAAAGTCATCAATAAAAAAATGGAATTTTTGCAACTCAACGAATTGCAATTGTCCAAATACGATGATCATTATACAAAGCTTAGGATTATTTTTGAACGGACCATTGAACTAATTGAAACCCATCATCCGGACGAAATAGCGATAGAAGCACCTTTTTTTGGAAAAAATGTACAATCGATGCTGAAGTTAGGAAGAGCGCAAGGAGTTGCAATGGCAGCGGGGCTTTCAAGACAAATACCAATTACCGAATACGAGCCTAAAAAGATAAAAATGGCCATAACCGGAAACGGAAATGCCAGTAAAGAACAGGTCGCCAAAATGCTTCAGCAGCTTTTAGGCTTGAAAGAACTGCCCAAAAACCTCGATAGTACTGATGGGCTGGCAGCAGCTGTCTGCCATTTTTTCAATACCGGGAAAGTAGTAGGTGCAAAAAGTTACAGCGGTTGGGATGCCTTTGTAAAACAGAATGAAGAACGAGTAAAAAAATAATTCTCAGTATAACTGCGACTGGAAACTGAAAATGGCCGGAATCTACATACATATTCCTTTTTGCAAGCAGGCTTGTCACTATTGCGATTTTCATTTTTCTACTTCACTGAAGAAGAAAGACGAGATGGTTTTGGCTTTGGCCAAAGAAATTCAGCTACGGAAAAATGAATTCAAAAATGAAACGGTAGAAACCATTTATTTCGGTGGAGGAACGCCTAGTATTTTAGATATTTCCGATTTGAAAATGCTGATTGATGAAGTCTATAGAAACTACAATGTTCCCGAAAACCCTGAAATTACTGTAGAAGCCAATCCGGATGATTTATCGGAACAAAGAATTATTGCCTTGGCGGAAAACAAAATCAACCGTCTCAGTATCGGTGTTCAATCCTTTTTTGAAGAAGATCTACAGTTGATGAATCGTGCTCATAATTCGGCAGAAGCACTAAAATGCCTCGAAATGGCAACAAAATATTTTGATAATATTTCAGTCGATTTGATTTATGGGATTCCCGGCTTAACCAATGCGCATTGGCTGCAAAATATCCAAACGGTTTTAGATTTAAATATTCCGCATATTTCCAGTTATGCCCTGACAGTTGAGCCTAAAACGGCTTTGCAGAAATTCATCAGCCAGGGAACTATTCCGCCATTGGATGATGCTGTGGCGCAAGAGCAGTTTCTGATGCTTGTTGATACACTTGAAGCTAACGGATTTATCCATTATGAATTGTCGAATTTTGGAAAGGAAAATTATTTTTCACGAAATAATTCAGCGTATTGGCTTGGAAAAAAATACCTTGGAATTGGCCCTTCGGCACACAGTTATGATGGTAAAAACCGAAGTTGGAATATCGCTAATAATTCTCTTTATATTAGGTCTATAACAGAAAATAAGTTGCCTAACGAAACAGAAGAATTATCTAAAACAGACCGCTATAACGAATACATTATGACGGGTTTAAGAACTGTTTGGGGTGTTTCGTTAAATCGTATAGAAAATGATTTTGGTAAACCACAACTTGATTATTTACTGAAAAATGCACAACGATACCTGGACGATGAGAAGTTAATTATTGATGATGCTGTTTTGAAGACTACTAAAAAAGGAAAATTCTTTTGCGATGGAATTGCATCTGACTTGTTTTGGTTAAATTTGGGATAATTTAACCGCAAGGATCGCAAAGTTATACGCCACGAACGCAAAGAATTATAAAATGACAGAAAATGAATTATCAAGAATTGTATTTGATTGTGCATTAAAAGTGCATCAAAATTTAGGTCCGGGACTTTTGGAAAGCGCCTATGAAGAGTGTTTGTTTTATGAACTTAAAAAAAGAGGATTATATGTTGAAAAGCAAAAATCACTTCCATTAATTTACGAAGAAGTAAAATTAGAGGTTGGATACAGACTTGATATTATTGTAGAAAACAAATTGATTTTAGAAATAAAGTCGGTTGATATATTGAATGATGTTCATTTTGCTCAATTGTTAACATATTTTAAATTAACAAATTGTAAATTAGGGCTACTCATGAATTTCAATGTCACTTTAATTAAAAATGGTATAAAGAGAATAGTTAATAATTAATAATTAATAATTTATAAATTTACTTAGCGGCTTTTGCGTAATTCTTAGCGAACCTTGCGGTTAAAAAATCATGAAAGCAATAATCAACAATAAAATCGAAATTGACTTATCGAAACCCATTGATATTTCCATCCCATTAACAAATACAGATCAAAACCCCATTGCCTGGTATATTGAAAAACCGGTGATTGAACCAGTTCGTTTTGGTGATTGGATAGGGAAAGTTTCGGAAGGAAGTTCATCGACAAATTTCAACAATATTTTCTTCAATCCTCACGGACATGGAACTCACACAGAGTGTTTGGGACACATCACCCTTGATTTTTACAGTATTAATCAGTGTTTGAAACAATTTTTCTTTACTGCTGAATTAATTTCGGTACAACCGGAAATGAAAGGAGAAGATTTGGTTATTACCAAAAATAATATAGAAAGTGCTTTGGCGGGAAAAATCCCTGAAGCGATCGTAATCAGGACATTGCCAAATGAAATCGACAAATTGTCTAAAAAATATTCCAATACAAACCCGCCTTATTTGGATGAAGCTGCAGCAATTTTTATTCGTGAAAAAGGAATACAGCATCTGCTGATTGACTTGCCAAGCGTCGATAAAGAACACGATGAGGGCAAACTTTTAGCGCATAAGGCTTTTTGGAATGTGAAAGATGCTAACAATCTGAATAAAGATGCCCGAATGAATTGTACCATCACGGAGATGATTTTTGTTAAAGATAAAATTACCGATGGCACTTACATACTAAACATCCAGATTGCTTCGTTTGAAAATGATGCAAGTCCAAGTAAACCAATTCTTTATTTGGTTACGAATTAAAACCAGCCAATAAAATGATTACAGTTTCCACGGATAAAAACAAGTTAAATATACCTTTCATCCAGCATTTCCTGAAAGACATTTATTGGGCGGCAGGCCGTACGATAGAAGAAGTTCAGGCCACAATCGACCACTCGGTTTGCTTCGGAATTTACCTGAACGAAGAGCAAATTGGCTTCGCAAGAGTAATCACGGATTATGTGGTTTTCGCTTATCTTATGGATGTTTTCATTGCAGAAGAACATCGGGGAAAAGGATATTCTTCGGTTTTAATTAAAAATATGATGGAAGAACCAACGCTTCAAAATGTAAAAATATGGAGATTGGCCACTTCCGATGCTCATTTTTTATATGAGAAATTCGGCTTTACCTCTTTGGCACATCCGGAAAAAATGATGGAAAGAGTAATTAAGTGAAAACAGGCAGTAAAAGTAGAATTGATAAAAAATAAGATTATGAATCTTGAAGATTGTTATACATATTGCTTATCCAAAAAAGGAGTGACCGAACATTTTCCTTTTGACGAAGATACTTTGGTGTTTAAAGTGGGCGGAAAAATGTTTGCTCTGGCCTCTTTAAAAGAATGGGAAAAAGGAAAACCGGCATTAAATTTGAAATGTGATCCGGATTGGGCACAAGAATTGCGGGGACAATATGACGATATTCAGCCGGGCTACCACATGAGTAAAATTCATTGGAATACTGTTGCTGTAAATTGTGAAATATCTGATACTTTTGTCAAAGAATTAATTGACCATTCTTATGATTTGGTATTTAAAAGTTTAACTAAAAAAATACAAAGCGAAATAAATCCGTAAATTAAAATGAAAGAGCATATTAAAAGTTTTTTAAACGAAGATCAGGATCCAAAAGCAATTGAAAAAATTACTGCGAAACTGGAGACTTTATTGATGAAAAATGAAGAAGTAGGTTATATTGGTGTACAAAAAAAACCTGCAATCACAGTATTTCCGGACAGCATTGTGGTGACAAATAAAAGAATCATCCTATGCAAACCTAAGAATCTTGGGCTGTCTATGGATTTTGTTGATTATGACTGGGATGATATAGCCGGAGTATTTGTAAAGGAGAATATTTTGGGTTCCGAATTTTCTTTTTCTACGCAAACAGAATTAGTCATTAATATTGATTATATCCCAAAAAATCAAGCCAGAAAATTATATACGTTTGCCAAAGAGCAATTAGATGCTTTAAAAAATCCGGTTGTTTCAGGTCCGGTTGTTGTGGAAACTGCAATTACAGAAGAAATAATACAAGTAGAACCTGAGGTTATTCAGGAAGAAATTGTTGAAGAAATGGAAACAGAAGAAGTAACTGATTTTGCTGAAATTATGCCCGCGCTTCCAACGTATTCTGAACCTGTTGTAGAGCAAATTCAAACGGAAGGAACTTCTGGTGAGAAAAAAATGAGTGAAATGTCAAGTGACGAATTATTTGCCAAACTTCAGAATTATAAAAAATTATTGGATAACGGATTGATTATGCAAGGCGAATATGATGCTTTCAAAAAAGAGATCTTAAGTTATATGTAACAAAAAATAAGTGATTAAAAAAGCGCTGAAAATTTAAATTTTCAGCGCTTTTTTTAATATATATATGTTAACAATGTTAAAAATAATTAAAATTGTTAATTTAATATTAATTATAGGTAAAATAGTATGGTTTGTTTTTTGGATATCGTAATAGATTTGAAAAAAAACAACAGCTATGAAAACAAAATTATTTTTGCTCTTATTTTTTCTGTCTGTCATGGATATAAGTGCTCAAACACCTTCTTGCAGAACTAAAGAGGAGAATGAAGTGATTTATAGAAAAAACCCAAACTCACTGAAAGAAAGAATAAACTTCGATATTTGGAGTAAGAAATTTGCCGATAAAGACGTTAAAAGAATCGGTGATAACAGATTAGATCCCACCTATACTATTCCTGTAGTGTTTCATATTTATGGAAATACGCATAATGGACAATCGATTACTTACGATAAAATAGTGGTGGCGCTTCAAAAATTAAATGAGGATTTTAACGGGTTAAATTTAGATTACAATACCGTAGATCCTTTTTTTCAGTCCCGAAGAAGTACTTTAAATATCGAATTCAAATTGGCCAAAATAGACCCAAACGGAAATTGCACCAATGGAGTCCTATTTCATTCTGCAAAAAACGGTTACGGAAACGGCGGTGGATATGATAATCAGATTCAGGCGGATGCATGGGACAATCATAAATATATGAATGTGTATATTCAGAACGATTTATACAACGATGGGCAAACAACAAATTCAGGGGTAGCTTGGTATCCGGATTCCTGGATGTTTGAAAACAATTTAGCCAGAGTGGTATATAATGGTGCTTATTTGTTCGGAAATACCAATGATGAATTTGCCTCAGTGCTAACTCATGAATTTGGGCATTTTTTAAATTTAATTCACACTTTTGATGGAGGATGTGGCGGTACTGACGAAGTAAATGACACTCCTAAAGAAGATGGATTGCACGCATTGGGTTGTACTCCGGGAGCAAACTGTAATGGAGATAGTGTAAACTTTGAAAACTATATGGGCTATAATGGTGCTTCCGGTTGTTATAAAATGTTTACACAAGGTCAAACTGCCAGAATGTTAGCTGCTTTGGAACATCCTGCACGAATTACTTTATGGCAGCCGGCAAATTTGGTGGCTACAGGAGTTAATGCTTCAGGAAATTCATTAACAGCTAATACAACTGCTTTCAAGGAAGCTATTGCTAATACCGGTACATTTACGGGTAATTCTTCAGTTACTTTAAATGGCGGAACTTTTGCACTTTCATCGGGAACAATGACCTTAGGAACTCATTTCACACATACATTTCCTGCAGGAATTACACCTGTTCTTACCGTAAATAATAATTCGGAATTAACATTGACATTGATTGGAAATGCTGCTTCACACGCTGCTTCTAATAGCGGTTTAGCAACTATTTCTTTTTTACCGGCTGCATTTTCAGGAGGCATATCCGGGTTTTATTGTACCAGTTTGAGTTTCTCAATTCAATTTACGGATCCATACGGGATATTTTTTGTAGATATGGCGGATGCTGCGGTTACTCCATCTTCTACTTGGGATTATTTCGAAATAAATAAAGGAGATGATGTTAAGTATGGCGCGTGGCATTTTGCGGCAAATCACTTAAAATTAGAAACATATGGGAAGAGTTTAGTTTGTGAATCTGGAACAAGAAATATAACTAAATTAGGTTTTAATGTCCCTATTAACGGAAGTAGTACTATAACTCCGCCAATGGCTTATCCGGGACAGTTAGATGTCAGAACGCCAACGTATACAACTTGGGATGGTTCCTCTGGTTATATCGGTTTTCAATATAAGATTGATGGTCTTCCATGTTACGGATGGTTTAAAGCAATTGTAAATGCAAACGGTTCAGGATATTCCATAACGGAATACGCTTATAACACAGAGCCATATGCAACTATTTATACAGGAATGACACCTAAGGTTGTGATGACAGTCTCTCCCCCAAATCTTAGTGAAGCGATTGCTAATGATGGTAGTTTTTCAGATGGTGCAGCAATTCTTTTAGCAACTAATAATGGAACTTTTACACAAAGTAGTGGCACAATGATTTTAGGAACGCATTATGCCATTTCGGGTGTTCCCTCTGGGCTAACTCCAGTGTTGAATGTTTTAAGCAACACACAAATCAGACTTACTTTTACAGGAAATGCAACTCAGCATATGTCAAATAATGATGCCACTGTAGTAGTGACTTTATTAAATCCGGCAATTACAGGCGGAACAAGCGTTCTGGAATCAGCTGTATTTACTGTTACTTTGGATTTTGAAGATGCATACGGTATTTTTTATGTTGACGTTCCTGATTTTACTGTAGATCCAAATAATGTATGGGAATCATTTCAAATTGAAGCCAATGCAGATGATAAATACTATGGAACATTTGTAGATGCAGCTGCACAAAATGCACTGAAATTAGAAACATATCAAAAACCTCTTATTTGCAATGGAGCAACCAGAAATATTACTTTTTTAGGGAATAACGAACCGGTTGATGCTACGCGAAATATGGTTTCAGGTGGAGCTTACCCTGATTTGCATGTTTTGAGAAATGCATCCTATACCGCATGGGACGGGCAGTCAGGCTATATTGGTTTTGAATATTACAGAAACGGCAATTCTTGCTATGGATGGTTTGCAGTTTCGGTTTCAGCTGACGGATCAAGCTATACATTAACCAATTATGCTTACAATACCCAGCCTAACGGTACAATTTATACACCAAATGTTCTGGATGTAGACGAGATAAATCAAGAGCAGGATGTGATTGTTTATCCTAATCCGTTTGCATCACAATTTACCATAGATACTTCTAAATTATTGGGAGAGAATGTTGAAATTTCCGTTGTTACTATTTTAGGACAACGTATTTATAAAGAATCGTTTAATATAAGTGCACAAACGACAAGTATTGATACTCATTTATTCAGTAAAGGCCTGTACATAGTCCAACTTATTGTCAATAAAGATAAAGTGATTACAAAGAAAATGCTCAAAAAGTAACATGCAGTTTTATTAAGTGAAAAAGCCTCTGATATTCCTTTATCAGGGGTTTTTTATGAATAAATTTTTCGGTATTGAAGCGGAGATATATGCTTGATTTCTTTAAACTTCCTGTTGAAATTCGAAATATTATTAAACCCGCAAAATTCAGCTATTTCCAGTACAGAAAACTCTTTGTTTTTTAACAATAGTTTCCCGGCTCTTTCAATTCGGATTTCAATTAGAAACTGAAAAAAAGTCTTATTGGTTCTAACCTTAAAATAACGGCAGAAAGCATTTTTTGTCATGTTCGATACCGATGCTATTTCTTCAAGAGTGATGTTTTTCTGATAATTGGTCATCACATATTCAAAAACAGACTGCATTCTTTTGCCTTCATTATCTGTAAGTGTTTTTTCATAGATGAAACTTGAAAGCACCGTCTTTTCTGAAATACAAAGGTTTTTGATGGTTTTTAGAAAAATGGAGAAGCGGTCAAATTCATCCGCTTTTTTAAATTTTTTAAATTGACTTACCATTTTTTGTGGAGCATCGCTAATTTTAAAACCATTTTTAAGCGCTGCAAAAAAAGGAGTAAGTGTTTTAAATTCAGGGAGTTCAAAAAAATCTTTACCAAAAGAATTGGGTGTAAAAAAGATAGTCAGCATGACGGATTCTTCATTAGTATTAATCTCGCTTCGGAATACATGCGGTAAATTGCTTCCTATCACAATAATATCTCCCTTTTGATATCCCGTTAAAGTATCGCCTACAAGTATTGTGCCTTCTCCTTTTTTAATATAACTAATTTGGATTTCCTCATGCTGATGTAGCTTGTCATAGAAGAATAACACTCTGTCTTCCTGATAAATAAGCGCTTCCTCTTTTGCTTTAGGTATTTTGAAAGGGAAAATCTTCATAATGGTAAATTCTAAGGAAATCAAATATATATTTTTTATTAAAAACAAGTAAATATTAATTGGATAATTTAGCTGTGGATGCAAAATGAGGTAATATAGTATAGTTTTAAGATAATATACCCTAAATAGTTTTACTGCATACTTGATAATTTTGAAAAAAACAAATAACAATTATGAGTATTCAATGGAAAGGGGTAATGCCAGCAGTTACTACAAAATTTAAATCAGATGATACACTTGATTTTGACATGTTTGAAGTGAATATAAAAGCACAGTTGGAAGCAGGTGTAAATGGTATAATACTAGGGGGAACCTTAGGAGAAGCAAGTACGCTTTTGGATGAAGAAAAAAGGATGCTTGTCCGCGAAACCGTAAGGATTGTTGATAAAAAAATTCCTGTTGTAATGAATATTGCCGAGCAGACTACCAAAGGAGCAATTGAGGCGGCGAATAAAGCCGAACAAGATGGCGCCAAAGGATTAATGGTGCTGCCTCCTATGAGATATAAAGCGACAGATTATGAAACGATAGTTTATTTTTCCGAAGTAGCTAAAAACACTTCGTTGCCAATTATGGTTTATAACAATCCCATAGATTATAAAATAGAAGTGACTTTGGATATGTTTGAAGAGTTGTTAAAGTTTGATAACATCCAAGCAGTAAAGGAATCCACAAGAGATATTTCCAATGTGACCAGAATTAAAAATCGTTTTGGAAATCGCTTAAAAATATTGTCAGGAGTAGATACTTTGGCATTAGAAAGCCTATTGATGGGCGCAGATGGATGGGTTGCGGGCTTAGTTGATGCTTTCCCGGCTGAAACAGTAGCCATTTACAGTTTGGCTAAAGCCGGTAGAATTGAAGAAGCATTAACGATTTACAGATGGTTTTTACCTTTGTTGGAATTGGATATCAATGCGCAATTAGTACAAAACATAAAATTAGCCGAAGTCGCCACAGGAATTGGAACAGAATATGTTCGTGCTCCTAGATTGCCATTATTTGGCTCAGAAAGAGAAAGAGTTCAGGCAATTATTAACGAAGGTTTAAGAACGAGACCTACACTTCCAGATTACAAAATGAGTGTTACGGAAGGCTTGTTGCTAAGTTAATTACTTCAGCTTGTATGATGTCGATTTTAAGATGGTTTTCCCAAATTTAGCCGTCTTTAATCGGCAATGTTAAAATTATTGGAATAAGAATAAATTAAGTTTTTGTCTTTTTACCAAAGGAAGCAAAATCTAAATCAAATAATAGATAATGATTACAGGAAAAAATTATATCGGCAGTCAGCTTATCGCCAACGGAAACAAGACGTATAAAACGTTTAATCCGCAACTAAATATTGAAAATCCCTGGATATTTACAGAAGCTACTTCAGATGAAATCAACCTCGCAGTAGATTTAGCTTCAATGGCTTACGATACATATAAAAATTATTCAGGAAATCAAAAAGCAGATTTTCTAAATGCAATCGCCGATGAAATTCTAGCTCTCGGAGATGAATTATTAGAAGTTTACTGCACCGAATCTGGTTTGTCAAGAGGAAGAGCAGAAGGGGAGAGAGGACGTACCATAATGCAACTGCGCTCTTTTGCAGATATGGTTGCAGAAGGAAGTTGGGTAGAGGCAGCCATAGATACAGCACTACCTGACAGGCAACCTATTCCAAAAACAGATTTGCGTAAAATGTTAATTCCATTAGGGCCTGTAGTGGTTTTTGGTTCCAGTAATTTCCCTTTTGCTTATTCAACTGCAGGAGGTGATACTGCTTCGGCTCTTGCTGCTGGCTGTCCTGTAATCGTTAAAAGCCATCCTATGCATGTAGGAACAGGGGAAATGGTTGCTTCGGCAGTCATTAAAGCAGCAAAACAAACCAACATGCCCGAAGGTATTTTTTCAAACCTGAATGACAGCGGTATAACAGTAGGGAGTAGTCTGGTAAAGCATCCACAAGTGAAAGGAGTTGGTTTTACAGGAAGCATAAAAGGAGGTAGAGCCTTATTTGATCTGGCTTCACAACGCCCTGAGCCGATACCGGTTTTTGCCGAGATGGGAAGCATTAATCCAGTTGTTTTATTGCCACAGGCTTTAGAAGAGCAAAGTACCGTTTGGGCTGCTCAGTTTGCAAGCTCAATTACCGTTGGATCCGGTCAATTTTGTACCAATCCGGGATTATTGTTAGGTTTAAAAAGCGACAGTCTGAATGAATTTATAAGTCAGTTGTCTGAAGAAATAGTAAAAACGGTCCCTTCCTGTATGCTGCATCCTAGTATACGGAATAATTTTATGACAGGGAAAAAAGAACTCCAACAGCAAGACGAAGTTATTACCCTCACCGAAATAAAAACCGAAGACGCGCCTAATTTTGCAGAACAAACACTGCTTTCTGTTGAAGGAAAGACTTTTTTAGAAAACACGTCACTTCATCAGGAAGTATTTGGACCATTGTCAATAATTGTACAATGTGAAAATGAAACAGAACTAATTGCGATACTTGACAAACTGGAAGGGCAGTTAACAGGAACGGTTATTGCCTTAGACTCAGAATTAGGAAAGTATACTGAAGTAGTAGCGTCATTACAAAATAGAGTGGGCAGATTAATTTTTAACGGTGTGCCAACAGGGGTTGAGGTTTGTCCGTCCATGTTGCACGGAGGTCCTTATCCAGCTTCTTCCGATCCTAGATTTACCGCAGTAGGTATTCATGCGGTAAAGCGTTGGGTGCGACCGTTTAGTTATCAGAATTGGCCGAATGTCTTATTACCGACAGCATTGCAAAATGAAAATCCATTAGGAATTTCCAGATTAGTGAATAATAAACAAACTCATTTGCCAATAGCATTATGTCTAGAAAAACCTTCTTTTGTGTAGATGCACATACTTGCGGAAATCCGGTGAGAGTTGTTGCTGGCGGTGGTCCTAATCTTATTGGATCAAACATGAGTGAAAAACGGCAACATTTTCTGAGAGAGTACGATTGGATTCGAAAAGGCTTGATGTTTGAACCTCGGGGACATGACATGATGAGCGGTAGTATTCTGTATCCGCCAAGTAACCCTGAAAATGATTTTGGGATATTATTTATAGAAACTTCCGGCTGTTTGCCTATGTGCGGACATGGAACCATTGGAACCATTACCATTGCTATTGAAGAAGGATTAATCGTACCAAAAATTCCAGGGAAAATAAGGATGGAAGCGCCGGCAGGGTTAGTCCAAATAGAATACAAACAAACGGGTAAAAAAGTAGATTGGGTAAAATTAACCAATGTGAAATCGTATTTGGCCGCTGAAGGATTAATGATCGACTGTCCTGAATTAGGTGAAATTATTTTTGACGTCGCTTATGGCGGAAATTACTACGCTATTGTCGATCCGCAAAATAATTTTTCTGGCATTCAGGATTTTACAGCAGGTAAAATTGTACAATATAGCCAAGAAGTGCGAAAAAGAATCAACGAAAAATATCCCGATCTTTTTATTCATCCGGAAAACGATACTATCCGTGATGTAAGACATATGCTGTGGACGGGGAATCCTTTAAATCCAAGTTCTTCAGGTAGAAATGCCGTTTTTTATGGGGATAAAGCCATCGATCGTTCTCCTTGCGGCACGGGAACATCTGCCAGAATAGCGCAGCTTCACGCCAAAGGAAAATTGAAAAAAGGAGAAGAATTTATCCATGAAAGCTTCATTGGAAGTACGTTCATTGGAAAAGTAGAAGAAGAAACTTCTATTGGCGACATCAAAGCAATTGTTCCAAGTGTTCAAGGTTGGGCAAAAGTGTACGGATACAATACTATTATAATTGATGAAGAGGACGATCCGTATGCGTTCGGTTTTCAGGTAATTTAAAAATTCATTTTCTAACAGTAACAATGAAAAAAATCAGCATCATAGGAGGAGGAATAATTGGTTTGTGCTCAGCTTATTATTTAGCAAAAGAAGGACATCAGGTAGTTGTTTTTGATAAATCAGACATGAGCGACGGTTGTTCTTATGGCAATGCGGGAATGATTGTTCCATCTCATGTTATTCCTTTGGCTCAGCCCGGAATGATAGCGCAAGGTGTTCGATGGATGTTTGATAGTCAAAGCCCTTTTTATGTAAAACCAAGATGGGACGCCGATTTAATAAAATGGGGATGGCAATTTTACAAACATGCCAATTACAAACACGTCGAAAAATCGATGCCTGCTCTTCGTGATTTGTCTCTTCTAAGCAAAGACTTGTATCAGGATTTTGCCAGAAATAACAATTCCTTTTTTTATGAAGAAAAAGGACTTCTGATGCTGTATAAAACCGATAAGGTTGGTGAAGAAATAAGAAGCGAAGGAGAGAAAGCAGCATTTCTTGGTTTAGAAGTAGATTATCTTTCAAAAGCAGATATTTCAAGACTTGAAACGGGTACGAAAACCGATGTTTTCGGAGGAGTGCATTACAAGAGTGATGCCCATTTATGCCCACAAAAATTCATGCAGTTCATAAAAGAAGAGTTGAAAAGAATGAACGTGAAAATTCAGTCCAATACATTGGTAAATGATTTTATAATCCATAATAGCACGATTTCGGATGTCGTTACAGATAAAGGCGTTTTTACTACAGACGAAGTGGTATTAGCTTCGGGATCTTGGAGTCTGGAATTGGCAAAAAAACTAAATATAAATATTTCAGTCTTGCCTGGAAAAGGGTATAGTTTTACACTAAGAGATCAAAAACAAAAACCTGTGATTCCATCCATTTTATGTGAAGGAAAGGTAGCAGTAACTCCTATGGATAATGTTATCCGTTTTGGAGGAACTATGGAAATTACACATACAAAAGACACTAAAATTAACCAAAAAAGACTTCAGGGAATAGTAAATACTGTCAACGGATTTTACCCTGATTTAAAAATTGAAGTGCCTAATGAAAAAGACACTTGGTATGGTTTCAGGCCGTGTACTCCTTCAGGGTTGCCTATAATTTCAAGAGATAAAAAGATAAAAAATGTAACATTTGCTACAGGACATTCCATGATGGGACTGAGTTTAGCTCCTGCCACAGGCAAGATTATTGCCGAAATAATTTCTGGGAAAGTCACATCAATAACTACTACTATGTTTCAATTGTAATATAAGATACCAATCAATACTATTGAAAAAACAGAAGTAATTTTTGCAGTAAAATGACTTCCAAAGATCAGGCAAAAATAAAGAGTACACTAAAAAAATGGTTGGATTAAATAAATTGGTTAATTAAAAAAGAGGCTTTTAGCCTCTTTTTTTATAATGTTCTCTTCTGTTTTTCCACAAAATTATTGGCCTGGAGTTCCAGTAATTCGGTAGCTTTCTGACGTTGCAGTTTGTATAATTCTTTATCCTGCGCGATGTCTTCGTATACTTTATCGTGCATTGAGGCACTGGTTTTTACTAGTAAATCACGTTGGTATTTATCTTGTGATAATGATGCTTTAAGAGCTGTTTCTATGTCTTCCAGTTTAAAATCAAACTCTCCTTTTGGAGATAATAATTTGGCGATTATCGGTGAGGTTTCTATGGCTAAAAACAGTAACATAATAAAGAATGACGGCAGCCACGGTAATTTGTTCAAAGCATTGATTCTGGCCATCAAACCGTCGAAACTATCAATAATAGGTTGTGTTTCGGTTACTTTCTTGTCTAAATCCGCCTGAAGTGTTTTGGCTTTTTTCTCTTTTTCAGCAATTTTAGCCAGATTTGCAGATCGCAACGTGTCCAGTGCCTTTAACTGTGCGTCGTGTTTGTCCCTTTTCTCTTTATAAACAGGCCCTTTTCCGAGTTTTTTTGTTCCGGCCGTTCCTTCAGCTTCTGTAATGTAGGTCGTGTATAAATTGTTGACTTCCTTTTCTTTTTTTACAATGTCTGATTTTAAACTGTCAATTTCTGCTTTGTTTTTGTCTAAATCACTTTTAAAATAATTGGCAACTTGCTTTTTATTGGCCATGGCCAAATCATTTTTTTCTTTGAGGAGAACAGTATTGATTTCTTTCTCAAAAATCTTAATTTCCAAAGGTTTTGAAATTACAATAGCAATAATCATTGCCAAAATAATACGAGGCGTAGCTTGCAGGAATTCACTCCAAAAACGGTCTCGTTTTCGAATAGTGGAAACGATAAACCGATCTAAGTTGAAGATTAATAATCCCCAAACGATACCGAAAAACATCGAAGTGTAAATGTTGTCGAAAACAGTAAATAAAGCGTAACTGCTGGCAATGAAAGCCATTACTGCTGTGAAAAATACGGTTGCCCCAATACCCGCGTACTTATTTTGCTCTCCGTTGGAACAGGAGTCGATGAGGTCTCTGTCTGCGCCTGAGCACAGAATAAAAAAACGTTTTAACATGATTGATTTTGATTTTCTCCGCTGCGTTTCTGAATAATTCGGCACCGCTTCGGGTTGATTGATGATATAGCAAATTTAACGCCAAATTTTAAATATTCTTGTAAATGGTTGATATATTTTAAGTTAGATATTTTTTTAGATTGAAGATTTTAACGGTTAAAAATCAATAAAATACTGGAAATTAGATAATTGAGTTTAAATTTTGTAAATTTGTGCCCAATTTTCTTCAGTTTCCCACTGCAAATTTCACAACTGTTTCCTACGGATTTTATCAACATTTAATTTTTGAAATTATGAAAACAATTCATTACAAATTTTTGGTGGTTTTATTGTTTTTTTTGGCTCAGGGGAATTTGCTCTTTGCGCAGGAAGAAAAAACACATTATTTAACAGTGACAACAATGCATTGGAATACTGAAATAGAAAACTTTTCTTTGGAAGACTGGAAGAAAATGGAAAAGGAATATTTTGACAAAGTGGTTATGAAAAACGAGCTTATACTTGGATCCAATGTTGTTTCGCACTATTTCACTGCAGATAATACGGAAATTGTATTTGTGACTTTATATGAAAATTGGGATGCAATTGATAAAGCCTGGACTCGCACACAGGAGTTAGTAAAGCAAGCCTGGCCTGATGAAAAAGTGAGAACCGCCTTTTTTCAAAAGAGAAGAAGTTATTATGACAATGTGCATTCTGATGAGATTTATGTAACGATGCCCGAGGCAAAACGAATGGATAAAATAGCAGACAAACAAATGATTTATTATGTCAGAAAAAGCTATTTCGAATATCCGAAAGAAGGAACAGAAAAAGAATTTGATGAATTGAACAAGCAGTATACGGACGCAGTTACCAGAAAGAATGATTTTATTAAAGCATACTATACCTACGCTCACGGATGGGGATCAAATAGCACTGATTTTGTTGAAGTTTATGTTATTGAGTCGTTAGGGGATTTAGAAAAAGCATTTGCTAAAGACGATGAATTATTTAAAGCGCAATGGAAGGAGGAGAAAAAAAGAGATGAGTTTGATAAAAAAATGGGCAAATATTTTACCAAAACTCATTCTGATTATATTTATCGTTCGATTGTAGGTCTCGAAAAATAAAGGTTTATTTATTACAGACATATATAAATGCCGGAGGAAGATTCAAAAAAGTGAAATTAATTTTTACTTCTGAAAAAAAGGATTTCAATTTTTCTTTGGCATTTAGTGAATACTGAAATTGAATGTATTTTCCATTCTCAGATAATGCATTGTCAGAATTTGTGAGGATGGTGTTGACCACATCGTCAGGAATCACTGCAAAAGGGAGTGACGAAATAATATAATCAGCTGAATTCTGATTGTATTGTTTAAGATAATCCTGAATTTTTTCGGCTGAGTCGTTAATGACCACTAGACGTTTGTCTTTTATTTTTTTCAGGTCTTCACTAAATTGAGTGTTTACTTCAAAAGTTAATAATAAGGCATCCGGATTCATTTTTTCAAGCAATTTATGCGTAAAAACACCAGTACCGGGGCCAAATTCAACGATGCAGTTTGCGCTCTTGAAATTGATGGGATTAAGCATTTTTTCAGCTAAAAAAGAGGAACTAGGTGATAATGCACCAATAGTTCCTCCTGATTTGAATACTTCCGAAAGGAATTTTTTTTTACTCACTTTGGAAATAATTTATTGTTTGCTTAATTCTGTAAAATATTTATAGAATAATGGAATGGTCTCGATTCCTTTCAGATAGTTGAAAATTCCGAAATGTTCGTTTGGAGAGTGAATAGCATCACTGTCTAAACCGAATCCCATTAAAATAGTTTTGCTTTTCAATTCTTTTTCAAACAAAGCTACAATTGGAATACTTCCGCCGGAACGTACCGGAATTGCAGGAACACCGAAAGTTTCTGTGTATGCTTTATTAGCAGCTTGGTATCCGATACTGTCAATAGGGGTTACATAGCCCTGACCTCCATGGTGCGGTTTTACGACTACTTTTACAGATTCTGGGGCGATGCTTTCAAAGTGTTTAGTGAACAATTCAGTGATTTCTTCCCAGTCTTGATTTGGAACCAAACGCATGGAGATTTTAGCGAAAGCTTTGCTTGCAATAACGGTTTTAGCTCCTTCACCAGTATAACCACCCCAAATTCCATTTACGTCAAGAGTAGGACGGATGGAGTTTCTTTCGTTTGTTGTATATCCGGTTTCGCCGTATACATCGGCAATATTTAATGCTTTTTTATAATTGTCTAAAGAAAAAGGACGTTTAGCCATCTCAGCTCTTTCTTCCGTTGAAAGTTCTTCTACTTTGTCATAAAAACCGGGAATAGTGATGTGATTGTTCTCGTCATGTAAAGAAGCAATCATTTTTGTTAATACATTGATTGGATTAGCAACTGCTCCGCCATATAATCCTGAATGCAAATCACGATTTGGACCGGTAACTTCCACTTCAACATAGCTTAAGCCACGTAATCCGGTAGTAATTGAAGGCTGTTGATTTGAAATCATTCCGGTGTCCGAAATTAAAATCACATCGTTAGCCAGTTTTTCCTGATTTCTTTCTACAAACCATCCTAAACTTTTTGAACCTACTTCTTCTTCTCCTTCAATCATGAATTTGACATTACATGGAAGGCAATTATTTTGGATCATATATTCGAACGCTTTCACGTGCATATACATTTGTCCTTTATCATCACACGCACCGCGGGCAAAAATTGCTCCCTCAGGGTGAATATCAGTTGTTTTGATAACAGGTTCAAATGGTGGAGACGTCCATAATTCCATAGGATCAGCCGGCTGGACATCATAATGGCCGTAAACCAGAATCGTAGGTAAGTTTTTGTCTATTGTTTTTTCCCCATAAACAATCGGATAACCTGGAGTTTCACAAAGTTCTACAAAATCGCAGCCTGCTTTTTCAAGACTTACCTTAACGGCATTTGCGGTGTCAATAACGTCTTGTGTATAGGCACTGTCTGCACTTACAGAGGGGATTTTAAGTAGGTCAATCAGTTCGTTAATGAAGCGTTCTTTGTTTTGTTGAACGTAAGATTTTATATTTTCCATTTCAAATTTTAGATAAAATCCAAATGTACAAAAAAAGGCGAAAATAATTTTTTAAATTTTTCTTTGTTTTTTGGAAGTTATGCTTATATTTGCACTCACAATTTTGCGGATATGGCGAAATTGGTAGACGTGCCAGACTTAGGATCTGGTGCCGCAAGGCGTGTAGGTTCGAGTCCTATTATCCGCACAAAACCCAAACGAAAGTTTGGGTTTTTTTGTTTTTATGCTTTAATGAATTGATTTTAAATTATTTGGATAAATAAAAAAGCCTCTCGTCTGAGAAGCTTTTTTGTATGAATTAATCAAAAACCTTTCTGTTCAAAAAAGGCGGATTTGGGTTGTCTTTATTTTTAATTTCTATTCACTAAAGTTTCAGAAGACCATTTTTTTACTTCAGCTACACGGCTGTCATTATAATCTACTTCGTTTAAAGAACTGTCATTCCAGAAAAACCATTTTCCTGTTTTTGCTCCATCTGTAAATTCTCCCAAAGAAATTTTGCTTCCTTCTTCGTTGTATGAAATCCATTTTCCGTGAACTTTTCCATCTTTATAAAACCCTTCTTGTTTTATTTGGCCATTGTCATAGAAATAGGTTGCTTTAACCAAGTTACCTTGAATTTCATATTTCGGCTCAACTTCCTGTGCAAAAATAACTCCTGAGATTACTAATGCTCCTAATAACATGTATTTTTTCATAGCTTTGGGTTTTAAAGTTTCACAATTATATAACAAATATATAAAAATATTTACAATAAAAAAACTTTGACTTAACAATTTGATAACATTGAGTGAAAACTTAACATTGGGATTCTCAGGTAATTGACTTTTTTGGAAGAAAACCTTATTTCATAAACTTGTAACTTGAAACAAAATAGTATTTTTGCACCCGAGTTAGGGAGAACTGACGAAGTAATCTAAAATTTTAAACATGTACAGAAGTCATAATTGTGGAGAACTAAAAGCTTCACATATTAATAAAGAAGTCACACTTGCGGGTTGGGTCCAGAAATCACGCGATAAAGGATTTATGATTTGGGTTGATTTGCGTGACCGATACGGAATTACGCAATTGATTTTTGATGAAAACCGAACTGATAAAGCTGTTTTTGAATTGGCGAAGACTTTAGGTCGTGAATTTGTAATTCAGGTAAAAGGAACGGTTATCGAAAGAGAATCAAAAAATCCAAACATGGCAACTGGAGATATCGAAATTTTGGTTTCGGAATTGACGGTTTTAAATGCCGCTATGACTCCTCCATTTACGATTGAAGATGAAACGGATGGTGGAGAAGATATTAGAATGAAATATCGTTATCTGGATATTAGAAGAAATCCGGTTAAAAACAGCCTTTTATTTCGCCATAAAGTAGCGCAAGAAGTTCGAAATTACCTTTCGGCTCAAGATTTCTGTGAGGTGGAAACACCTTATTTGATTAAGTCTACTCCAGAAGGCGCCCGCGATTTTGTTGTGCCCAGCAGAATGAATGAAGGGCAGTTTTATGCTTTGCCGCAATCGCCGCAAACTTTCAAACAATTATTGATGGTTGGTGGAATGGATAAGTATTTCCAAATCGTGAAATGTTTCCGTGATGAGGATTTACGTGCTGACCGTCAGCCTGAGTTCACACAGATAGATTGTGAAATGGCTTTCGTTGAGCAGGAAGATATTTTAAATATTTTCGAAGGCTTAACGCGTCATTTGCTAAAAGAAATCAAAGGTATCGAAGTAGAGAAATTTCCAAGAATGACTTACGAACATGCTATGAAAACCTATGGTAATGATAAGCCGGATATCCGTTTCGGAATGGAATTCGGGGAATTAAACCAATTTTCTAAGCACAAGGAATTTCCGGTTTTCAATGCAGCTGAATTAGTAGTCGGAATCGCTGTTCCAGGTGCCGGAGAATACACAAGAAAAGAAATAGATGGATTAATTGACTGGGTGAAACGACCACAAGTTGGCGCTTCAGGCATGGTCTATGTAAAATGCAATGAAGACGGAACGTATAAATCATCTGTAGATAAATTTTACGATCAGGATGATTTGTCCAATTGGGCAAAAACGACTGGAGCCAAAGCAGGAGACATGATTTTTGTGCTTTCAGGTCCAGCTGATAAAACCCGTACACAGTTAAGCGCACTCAGAATGGAAGTGGCTACAAGGTTAGGATTGAGAAAACCGGATGAATTTGCGCCACTATGGGTTGTAGATTTTCCATTATTGGAATTTGATGAAGAAAGCGGACGTTATCATGCGATGCACCACCCTTTTACATCGCCAAAACCGGAAGACATGCACTTGTTGCCAACTGATCCGGGGAAAGTCCGTGCGAATGCTTACGATATGGTGCTGAATGGAAATGAAATAGGAGGAGGATCTATCCGTATTCACGATAAGGCCACGCAACAATTAATGTTTAAATACTTAGGTTTCACTGAAGAAGAGGCGAAAAACCAATTCGGATTCTTAATGGATGCGTTTCAGTATGGAGCGCCACCACACGGTGGTTTGGCTTTTGGATTAGACAGGCTTGTGGCTATCTTGGGAGGACAGGAAACGATACGTGATTTTATTGCTTTTCCTAAAAATAATTCAGGGCGTGATGTGATGATTGATGCACCTTCAGTAATAGATGATAAGCAATTGGAAGAGCTGTCAATTAGAGTAAATATCAAGCAATAATAGAGTCAGATTGTTTTTTCTTTTTTATTTAGCTTCTGAAACAGAATAGTTTACGATCGAATTTTAAGTTTTTAATCAAAAACTTGTTTGTTTAACAAAAAAGTATATCTTTGACTATTATTAATTATTTTTTATTAAAAGAATGCGCACAGGTAAAGTAAAATTTTTTAATGAATCTAAAGGTTATGGATTCATTACAGACGATGAAACAGGAAAAGACATCTTCGTTCACGCTACAGGTATTAAAGCCGAAGAGCTTCGCGAAGGAGACAGTGTTTCATACGAAGAAGAAGAAGGAAGAAAAGGTAAAGTTGCTGCTCAAGTAGTAGTTATCGAAGGATAATAAATTATTTTTTGCACACCGATGAAGGTTTAAACCGTTCCATTTTTGGGGCGGTTTTTTTATTTTGAGCTATTTCCCGCTTTCCACTATATCTTTGTTTTCCTAAAGAAGTCAAACAAAGGATGCCGTTTCAATCGGGGCTAATTACGTCTTTTAGATAAAAAAAACGTTTTCATTAAATGGGCACATTCATTTTCTAAAACACCGGTAACTACTACGGTTTTCGGATGCAATTGTGTTCCCATTTTGATGTAACCGCGCTGTTCATCCCGAGCCCCAATTACAATTTTTGAAATCTGGCTCCAATACAAAGCTCCAGCACACATTTGGCAAGGTTCTAAGGTTACATAAAGTGTACAGTCTTTCAGGTATTTTCCACCTAAAAAATTAGCCGAAGCCGTAATGGCCTGCATTTCCGCATGAGCGGTAACATCATGTAATAATTCGGTCAGATTATGACTTCTGGCAATCACCCGATTGTCAATGACAACAATAGCTCCAACAGGAATTTCGCCTTTTTCAAAAGCCGTTTCCGCTTCCTGCAGCGCTTTTTTCATAAAATATTCGTCTGTGAAAATGTTTTCCATTGTGTAAAAGTACAATTTTGGCATAATTTTAGCTTCATTAAGGAAAACCAAACTGCTCAATTATGGAAGAAAAATTTAAAATAACAATTCCAAAACCTTGCCATGAAGATTGGAATGCAATGACATCGGATGAAACGGGCCGATTTTGCGGAAGCTGTGTAAAAAGCGTTGTCGATTTTACCAAAATGAATGCTTCGGAAATCCAGGAATATTTTACCCTGAATCAAGGAAAAAATGTTTGCGGACGATTTAAAAACGAGCAGGTTAATACATTCAACTTACAAATCCCACAAAGTATTTTGAATAAAAAAATGACATTCCGAAAAGCCTTTTTATTAGCGCTTTTTGTCGTGATGGGCACATCGCTTTTTAGCTGTAAGAATTCTGAAGGATTTCCTTTAGGCGAAGTGGCCGTGGTGAATGATACCATAGCTAATGATTCAATAAATCAGAATGATGTGCATGTTGGTGAAATTTCACTTAATGAAAATGACTCTTTAGCTCCTAAACCCAAAATCGATGAAGTTAAATTTATAAAACCTTCATCTGTAAAAGGAAAAGTCAAACCTGAAAATGTAAAATTTGACAAGAATACACAACACATTACTACCTTAGGGATGGTTTTGTCGGAAGCGATTATTGATTCAACAAAAACGGAAAAGAAATAATTCCGATTTAATAATGTAAATTTGCTTTTTATTCAAAAAATGGAAAGCAATCTACTTCAGCACATCAACACTCCGGCCGATTTAAAAAAATTAAAAGAGTCGCAATTGCCGCAATTGGCCCAGGAATTACGCGATTTTATTATTGATATTATTTCTAAAAAAGAAGGACATCTGGGAGCGAGTTTAGGAGTTGTTGAATTGACTATTGCTTTGCATTATGTTTTTAACACACCTGACGATTTATTGGTTTGGGATGTAGGTCATCAGGCTTATGGGCATAAAATTCTAACAGGACGTAAGGATGTTTTTCATACCAATAGGCAATTGGGAGGAATTTCAGGTTTTCCGAAAAGAAATGAAAGCGAGTATGATACTTTTGGAGTCGGACATTCATCAACAGCCATTTCAGCCGCTTTAGGAATGGCCATAGCTTCCAATCTGAAAGGAGAAACTAACAAACAGCATATTGCTATTGTAGGAGATGCTTCTATTGCATCCGGAATGGCGTTCGAAGGGCTCAATCATGCCGGAGTTACAGATGCCAATTTATTGGTTATTCTCAACGATAATGCCATCGGTATCGATCCGAGTGTTGGTGCTTTAAAAGAGTATCTGACTGCAGTGAAAGAAGGGAAAAATCCGAAAGATAATAATATGATCAAGTCATTGAATTTTGATTATTCAGGACCTGTTGACGGACATGATATCTTCGGCTTAATTAAAGAATTGAAACGGCTTCAAAACGTAAAGGGGCCAAAATTTCTACATATCATTACCACAAAAGGGAAAGGATTGCAGCTTGCTGAAGAAGATCAGGTTAAATACCATGCTCCTGGAAAATTCGATCCTTTAACTGGGAAAATTCACTCTGTGTCTTCTGCTAATTTGCCACCTAAATTTCAGGATGTCTTTGGGTTGACTTTGGTCGAATTAGCGAAACAAAATGAAAAAATTGTTGGAATCACTCCAGCTATGCCCACGGGTTCTTCTATGAAATTTATGATGGAAGCGTTTCCTAACCGTGCTTTTGATGTTGGAATCGCCGAACAGCATGCCGTAACATTAGCAGCAGGCATGGCAACTCAAGGAATGGTGGTTTTCTGTAACGTATATTCTACTTTTTTACAACGTGCTTACGATCAGGTTATTCATGATGTAGCTTTACAGGATTTACCGGTCATTTTTTGCTTGGACAGAGCCGGACTTGTTGGAGAGGATGGAGCAACACATCATGGTATTTTCGATATTGCTTATTTGAGTTGCATCCCTAATATGATAATTTACGCGCCAATTAATGAAATCGAATTACGGAATATAATGTTTACAGCCCAATTAGGACTCGAACATCCAATTGCAATTCGCTATCCGCGAGGTCGTGGGGTTGTTCAGGAATGGCAGCAATCATTTGATAAAATTGAAGTCGGAAAGGCCAAAATACTACAAAAAGGATCAAGAACAGCAATATTGTCTACCGGGACAATAGGAAATAATGTAATCAATGCGTTTGCAGAAATTGAGCACAGTGATTTGTTTTCACATTTTCATTTTTCGTTTATAAAACCGCTTGACGAAAAGTTACTTCATGAAATCTGCCAAGAGCATGAGCAAATTATTACAATTGAAGATGGAACAATCGAAGGCGGATTTGGAAGTCTTATCGCTTCATTCTGCGCCAAAAACAATTATTGTATAACGGTAGATAAATTAGGTATTCCGGATCATTTTATCGAACATGGTTCCGTAAATGAATTGCAAAAACTATGCGGTATTGATGTTGAAAGTCTGATACTGAAATTTAAAAAAGGCCTGATGTAAATTAATTTAAAAACAGCTTTTTAGTATAATTTACATTATTTCCGGTAAGTTTTAGTATGTAAACACCTCTTTGCAATTTATCCAAATCGATTACTTTGGTTATTTTGAAATTTTCTATGTTTTCATTGTAAACCCGACGGCCATTAATGTCAAAAATCGTAACTTCCAGATTACCGGAATAGCCGTAAACAGTTACATTTAATAAATCATCAACAGGATTTGGGAAAATCATAATAGTGTCTTTATTCAGGTAGGAAGTACAATTGTCTTCTATTGGCGGCATTGTAAAGTCTTCCACCTGATCGTTAATAGCGGCAACTCCGGAATTCAATCCTGATGAAGCGTTCAATCCTAAGCCTCTTCTGGCAAAAACTTCCCAAATCAAGCAGTTGTTAACTCCGCCTGTAGTTTCTTTGTCTGCAAATAAAATAGCATCTCTTCCTGAAATAAAGGATGGATTGCAAGGCTGCAACTTTAAAGCATCGGTAATTAACTGTATTATTTTATTATTTCCTCCGGTTCCGGTATATATGTTTGAGTCGTAACCATATTTTTCAACGTATTTCCAGGCTAAATCCCATAGGACCGAAGCCCAAACAGCTCCAACAGAATGAACATTGACTTTTGTTTCTCCATCTTCTTGAAAAGTCATCCCATTTGTGTCTCCATAAGTTAAGGGGTCAATTGTCATGTCAGTAGAATAAGGGAAAGTTCTAATTCCTTGCCCGTCATTAGATTCCTGAGATAAGAAAGTTCCAAATCCTTTTCTCTCTGATCCGTTTTCGGTACCTTTCATTTGAAGCATTAAAGCATAAAAATCAGACCAGCCTTCACCCATTTGTTCAGAACTCTGCAAGCAAAAAGAATTTGCCGGACCACCTGTGAGTCGTGTTGAAATTCCGTGCGCATATTCATGAGCAATCACTCCGTTTGCTAAGTCACTATCAGAATTAACAAAACCGGAAAAAGGCATGTTTAAAGCTGCATTTACTGTGCCTAAGGCCATCTTCTCAATAAGTGTATCACCCAGTTCTTTTGTTATGCTTATTGCCGGAATTGTAATTTCGGCATCATCACCGGACATGATAAATTGTCCATCAGCATTATTTATAATGATTACAGCAATTGCTCCTGCCAGCTGCGCATTTTTTACTTTAACAACAAAATTACACTGACCACGCTTTATGACCGCTATTTTACCATTAAGCTGACTGGCATTTAAGGCAGCAGTACATCCGTCATTTATGTCATACAAAACCAAATCACTAATGATGCTGTTTGGAGAAAGAGGTAAATCTGCGTGTCCGGGGATAAAATTATTATCATTAGCTTGATACTGCCCAATTAATTCTGCAGGAGAATTTATCGTAATTAATTTTTTAGGAGGTTGTCTGTTCCATAAAAACATTTGCATTCTTGGCTGCATACCATCGGCCGGAGTCGTAAAATTCGCATTGTTTGATCCGCTTCCGTCCTGAGAATCGGCAATTAAAGAATCATCGGCATCACCTCCTTTTGCATAATTATTCTGTTGAAAATTACCATTTGTTTCATTGAAACCATACTGATAAAGGATATCGTGCATGACATTGCACATATAGAATAGATTCGTTGTGGCGGCATCAGTATAATTTGTGGCGATGACGTCAGTACCTCCATAAGGGAAATCAAAGGTTAAACCAGTTCCGCCATCAGGACTCGTTCCGCCTTCGTTATTTCCAGCTAAATCTTCTTTGGCCCAAACATTATTTCCTCTTGTGATGGTAAATTCGGGACCATCGATGCCGTTTGTGTCGTGCCATCCAAATGGAGAAGCAGTAAGATCGTATGGTGAATTGATTAATTCCCTTGAACCGTGATTAGGACTTTCAATGTTGTAAGGGAAAACACGATAAGATCCTGATTCAACAAGTGCCGGATTTTTAAACATAGTAACACTGAAATGATACAGATTGTTATCACAAGCAGGCGTATCGGTTTCAAAATGGCATTTGAGAACTACATCTCTTTTGTCTAATATTTCCCCATTTACAGCATCTACTTTTAGACTCCATAAATGATTGTAATCTTGAGAATAGAAGTTCAAATCCCAGGCCAAACGAATAGTTGTGTCATTAATCGGGAAAAAAACCAATTCCGATTTAATAGGATCTTTTTTTAATAGTCCGTTAGTGATTTTATATTTGAATGGACCTGTTTTTTCATAAACAGGTTTGACTCTGCTTTCAATATTTAAAAGTTTATTCACTTTAGATAACGCTTCCAAAGTATTGATTTTTGGAGTGATGGTGTTTGTTTTTTGTGAAAGACCTGACAGAAAAAGATTCCCGACATTAATAATTTTTTGATTCTTGACGGAAAAGTTAGTAACGGCGCCTACTATCTCGATTCCAAAATAACGCTGCTTCACATAGTAACTTGTAATTCCTGTGGAAGTTGAACTTGCCTCGCTTTCAATAATCCAGTCTGAAACATCTCCTTGGGTTAGTTTTAACCCTTTTGAATTGGCTTCTAAATAATTTTTAATCAGCTCATTTGAAGATTGTGAAAAACCAAAATTACTGACAATCAGTAGTAAAAAAAGTATATTTTTCTTCATAGTTAACACGGTTTTAATGGAGCCTTTCTCAAAGTTATAATTTTTTCTACATTAAAAAGCAGAACTTTAGATTTATATTCTAATTATTGCTTGCAGAGATTATTTTGTTGTAAAGCAAAGCGTTTCCATCGGTTAGCATCGATATAAAATGACAAATATGCAATAAACGGCTATAGAGGTTATCTTTTTCCAAATGGTGTTTTTCGGGTAAGATTTTCAGTAGTAAATTGTCAAAATTTGACGTTTTGCCTTCGTGTTTATTGTTGTAGGCAGTAATAAACTTATCCAGTAAATTATTAATAATCTGATAACCAGTCAGCTCTTTTTCGATTACTTCCCGGCTTTGGTATATCTTCTTTACACTTAATTTGATGATGTCATCCATTTGGGCTTTGTACTTGCTTTTGTCGGTTAGTGCAAAAGGGAAATTACCTTGTAAGATTGCTTCTTCATTTTCGATAAATACTTTTACAGCATCGTTGATTAAACTTCCAATGGCCAAAGCACGCAAATAACTTATTCTGTCTTCTTTTGTGGTTAAAGCGTTGTATTTTGAAGAATCAATAGAATCTTTTACCAATTTAATCAGGTATTCTAAGGCAAAATCTTCAGAAACCAGACCAAGATTGATTCCGTCTTCAAAATCGATAATGGTGTAGCAAATATCATCTGCTGCTTCGACTAAATACGCGAGAGGATGTCTTTCGAAGCCAACATCATTTCCGGTTTTATTTGGAATTAGCCCCAATTCTTTGGCTACTTCTTCAAAGAAAGCTTTGTCCTGTTGAAAGAAACCGTATTTTTTATCGGCAATATTTGGAGTCGGTTTTTTAGGTAAGCTTTCTTTCGGGTATTTCATAAAAGCGCCCAAGGTTGCGAAAGTCACCCGCAAACCACCTTCAACACCTGGACGAGAACCGGTAAGTACTGAAAATCCGTTGGCATTTCCTTCAAAATCAATTAAATCCTGCCATTCTTTATCTGTTAATTGGTCTTTAAACTGTTTTCCTTTTCCGATGGAGAAATATTCACCAATAGCTTTTTCTCCTGAATGTCCGAAAGGCGGATTCCCAATATCATGTGCCAAAGAAGCGGCGGCTACAATTGCCCCGAAATCATTCATATGATAACCATGAATCTCCTGCAGATGGGGATATTTTTCAAGGATTTTTTTACCAACTAATCTTCCTAACGAGCGCCCTACAACCGAAACTTCCAGACTATGCGTTAAGCGGGTATGTACGAAATCGGTTTTTGATAACGGGATGACTTGTGTTTTGTCTTGTAAGCTTCTGAAAGCGGAGGAAAATATAATACGGTCGTAGTCTACTTCAAAGCCCAAACGCGTATCGTCCTGTTCTTTTCGTAACCTTTTATTGGTATCGCCTTGGCGTTTTAATGATAATAGTTGTTCCCAGTGCATCATAGGATGTCAGATTGATGATTTTAGTATTCGGTTAAATTTAAGAAGTTTTTTAAAATAGTTTTATTTTAAATCTTTCTTCATGCATATGCTGTTTTCAACGTCTTTGTATTGTCCGTAATTTTCTATGATACTATAGCCCAGCGTTTGATACAGAGAAATGGCAGGCTGCTGCATAATGCCAGTTTCGAGAATACAGGTTGTGTACTTTTCCTCATGTGCCCAAACTTCTAATTCAGCTAGAATTTTTGACGCAATTCCCTTTTTTCTATGTTCCGGAAGCACAAACATTCTTTTTATTTCTGCGGTATGGATTTCGTATTCTTTAAAGGCTCCACAGCCTACAGCAACACCATTTTCATAACAAACTACCACATTTTTCATCATGCCGGTTTTGTTGAACTGTGCGTAAAATTCGTGATCTTCTCCATCAACAATTTTCAAATAGTGATCCAGCTGTATTACCAATTGCTGAAAGTCAGTGTTGTCTGATGTGGTTCGGATCAGTTTCATTAGATGTAAATTATGTGATTTGATTTTTGAATTCCAAAAATACGCATAATTATAAAGTTCGTCTCTTCAAATTAATTAGTCTTTTATAATTTTCATGGAGCTTATAAAGTCATACCCAAAAATTTTAATAAGGAAGACACCTGATTGAAGTGCTGTTAAATCCAATGTTTTTTGTTTATTAAAATCAAAATTTGCTTCTTTTGAAACCATTCTGCCTTGCATATCAAAAACCTCAATAGTCGCTTTTCCTGAATATGTTCCGCTGGAAATAATAAATACGCCATGTGACGGATTGGACTTTATTTGAAAGTCTGAATAAGAGAATTCCTGGTTACTTAGATTTGGACAAAAAGAAGAAATCGTTTGAGTGTTTGTACTTGTACATCCAAAAGCATTGGTCATAGTAAAAGTAAGGGTTCCAGGCAGAACAGACCAACTTGCGTTTACGCTGCTAAGATTCGCTGGACCTGTAATATTTCCAGTTCCTCCAGTGATTGACCATACGCCTGTTTCTCCGGTTTGTAATACAACCGAATTAGAAGTGACGTTAGCGGTGGGCTGCGTTAAACAGGCTGTGCCGCTTCCTGAAATGGACGGTATTGGGGCTGTTGTAATTTGTAAAGAAGAAGTTCCTAAAGTTACATTGCTATTGTCTTTAAGTGTAATAATATAGGAACCGTTTTGTGAAAAATTATAAGTTGGATTAGTATTCGTAGAAGTGCTACTTGTCCCGGTGCTGGTATTTGTAAAAGTCCAGACAAATGTTGTCCCACATACATTCGGGAAAAATTTATACGTATTGCAGGCCGTTATGTATTTGCTTATAACATTTGTTGTATTTGGGTCAAAATAGGCAGTTGCTTGTTGTGCATCAATATGATTGGGTAACGCTGGTCCAAGCCTGTATGAAAAACTAGTCGGTTTAGGTCCATTTAATGAAAAATTACATGCATTCGGATTTTCATTCGTTGAAATGATGTTTGGACTGTGAATTACAGATAGTTTTTCATAATCATTGGTTGTGTTAGTCATGGTAACATAGATTTTGCCGTCTGGGCCATTTTTCAAAGACCACGGACTCATCGTTGTTGAAGCAATTTCTTTTCTGGAGTTATTTATGCCTATCGTATTGATATTGAACTGATATATTTTCTTAGCATATTGATCCGCTACATACAATAGGTTTGAATCAGGACTAAATGTAGATCCAAACATTTGCGAATAGGTTGGAAACGGTGTTTCAGGGATTGATATTGAGGTGTATGAACTACTCACAATACCTTGCGCTTTATTAAAATCAAATAAACGACATGGAACAGATGCAGAGCCGTAATAATGCATTAAAAATATTTTATTGCCATTGGGAGAAATTTGGATGATGCTATCAGATAAAAAAGGTGTCGTACCAACAATCATTTGTTCACTCTGATAAACCAAACCTGCATTTGATAATGAAAAGACAACCAAATAGGGTGTGTTCCCTTTCTTTAATAAAGTGATGATCCAATAGTCATTGCCGTTGCATTTCTTTACTGCGGAAACACAGCTCATGCCAAGCAGTGCTCCGTCAGTGGCCACGTTAAAACCGTAACTGGCAGGAAGTGTTATAGGTTGACGAATTGCTCCCATTGTAGCATTCGTTCCGGAAACGTTTACGATATTGTATCTGAAACCAACATCAGCTGCACCGGAATTATGGGATTGCTGGATGAAAATATAGTACTGAGTAATTGCATTTCCACTAGCAGGTGGCTTCGGAACGATTAAGACCTGTTCGCTTTTGTTGCCACTTGAATTTAACATTAAGTCAGTACTGTTAATTGTAGAGTGTAGATTATTCCAGACCTTAAATTTATTAGTGTAAAAAAGTAAATTTCCGGAGCTGTCGCATTGCGCATTGCAACTTAGATTCGCAAAATTTGCATTCGGGAATGTCGGGTCGAAAATAGGTTTTCCACTGCTGAAGTTTAAGCCGCTACTGGCATCCACATACCAATAGGAATTGCCATTTGCAATAGGAGTACAATTAGTAACATAGATTAAAACCGAAGATGTTTTCGATTCCCCATTACTGTTTGTTACCGTTAAAGTTACTGTATAGGGTGAATTTGCCGAAGAAGTATAAATATGTGATGCGCTTTGTGTATTGGCAGTATTTGGATTTGAAACAGACGCAAAGGCATCTCCAAAATTCCATGAATAGGTCTGTGCGAAAGGAGCTGAAAAAGAAGTAGCAACATTTGAGCTTGCACACGGTGAAAAATCATTCGTCGATATTGTTGCCGATAATAAATTGTTTGATCCACAGGTTCCCGTATAAATGATGTTGTCGGTTTCAAATAAAGTGCTTCTGTACAAATAAAGTGTGGAAAGCATTCTTTGAATTTGTCCGGTTGAAAAATGATTTTGGCACGCATGGTTTCCATAGTCCATATAATTGGATAAATCATCAGGAACAGCAGGTATTTCCGGGCACGAATTTGTCCCTGCAATACAATTGAAGTTTGGCGCCGCTACTGCTGGAGTGTCGCAAACACGATCCCCATCCAATGAACAATTGTTAAAAGTATTCGAACAACCTCCGTCAAAAGTATGGTGTAATGCTAAATAATGTCCTACTTCATGCACCAATACTTTTCCCATGTTATAATTGGCTAATAAATTTGGATTCCCATTTCCAAACACGTCATAACGCATCACGATTCCATCAAAAATTGGAGAGGTATTTGGATACATCGAATAACCTAAAATGCCAGAATTGCTGCTATCAATACTCTTGACAATCCAAATTCTTAAATACCTGTCTTTTGTGATTTGTGGACTTGCGGTTGCAACAAGATTGGACTGAGAATTTGTAGAATGATTCGACAAGGTGGAATTGTTAACGTGTATAATTCCAGTGGTCGTCTGGATATCTGAAGCATTTACTGTTGGAATCGGACTGACTGCATTGGCTTTAGTAGCCAGACAAAATTTTATTCCTGTGTTTAAATAATAATTGTTTAAAGCATTCAGCTGATCGTTTACCTGAGCATCCGAAATGTTTGTTAGTGGAGTTCCGTCATGAACTACATAAACTACAATTGGAATGGTTATGGAGCCTGAAGGCGGTATCGATAAGGAGTTTCTCGAAAATTTCATCCCTTCTTCATAAATATTTTTATCCAGTAATTCAAGCTGGTTTTTTATGTCTGGTGAAGCTTCAATTAGTTCTTTTAGTAAAGCATCGGTAACACAAGGTGCTTTTGGAAATTTTTCTTGGGAATAAGTAAGAGAAAATAATAAACAGGCTATCAGTACGATTAGGTTCTTCATATTTTTGGATAATATCTTCAAGTATTTTTGAAAACGGAATTTGTTGGATAAACATACAAATAATTTGTGTAGTTCTTTTAAAAGCTTGATTGAATTGTAAAAAAGAACAGCCATCAAAAATGACAGCTGTTTTTTAGAATTTAATTGGTATTTTCAGTTATCCGATGCTTTATCTTTCCTTTTTTCCGATTTCTTCAAAAGAATATAAAAGGGCTCGTTTTCTTTCAAAAATGTCTTTTTTTACGACATAAGTATCCGAAAATGAATCATGCCAGCCTCGGGCATTATTCCCCAAAAAAGTAAGTGCATCGAAAGGAATTATTCTGCATAAAGTACGTTTTAGGATAATTTGGGAATTCGGTTTTGATCCGTCTTTGAGTACTACCATCGTTTTAGTGATGTATTTTCCAATGGTTCGGGAGAAATAGCTTTCAAGAAGAGTGCAGTATAAAATCATAATCGCTACAAACAGAATTGTTCCTTCTAAATCACTAATATCCTGCATCCATTCTAATATGGCGGTCGAACTGAATATTTCGGACACAATAACGGTTATAAATGCTAAAATAAAAAGCAGTATGTATTGCATGATGATATCAATGATATAATTTACAAACCGCTGCCCGCGACTTGCAAGCATATCAGAGGTTACTTTAAAAGAGACTGTGTTTTCCATCGGTCTATTCTTTTAAGTTGGCTAAAAAGAAATTACGTGACTTTTTAGGGTATTTATCATAGCTTTTATCACTAGGATTTTCGATCACCGTTTTGAGGTTTACTTCGTCGCCTAATTTGAAACTTTTCTCAGTATATTGATAATCCAATAAATAGGGACCGCAGAAATAATTTCCGTCGCTGTCTTTTTCTATGATTCCTGTGTAAACTCCTTTTTTATCTTTTGACATTTTGAATAAAATTTAGGGTGTAAAGGTATGAAGATTGAAGCAATTTGTATAAAAAAACAGCTACCGAAATGATAGCTGTTTTTTTATTGAAAAATATTTTACTTCCGATAATGATTAACTTCCACACATTTCGCAATCTTCAGGACCTGCGTTTTTAGATAATTCAATCATGGCTCTGTATTCCTCCGGAGTCATTTCGACTACTTCGGTTTCAGCAGCAACGATTTGCGGTTTTACAGTTGAAGCTTCAATTGGCTCCGTTTTTTTGTCGTTATTTAATGTGAATTTAATCGCATCAACAGCAGCTTTGGTTCTCAAATAGTACATTCCTGTTTTTAAACCCGATTGCCAAGCATAGAAATGCATTGATGTTAATTTTGCATAATTGGCATCCTGCATAAACAAGTTCAAGGATTGTGATTGGTCAATAAAATAACCTCTGTGACGTGACATATCGATAATGTCTTTCATAGACATTTCCCAAACTGTTTTGTATAATTCTTTCAAATCTTGCGGAATGTCAAGATCCTGAACAGAACCGTTATTACGCATTAATTGCTGTTTTAACTCTTCGTTCCATAGCCCTCTGTTTACCAGATCCTCCAGTAAATGTTTGTTTACAACAATAAATTCTCCTGAAAGTACTCTTCGGGTGTAAATATTAGAAGTATAAGGTTCGAAAGCTTCGTTGTTACCTAAAATCTGTGAGGTAGAAGCGGTTGGCATCGGAGCAACTAATAATGAGTTTCTTACACCATGTTCCATTACTTCTTTTCGCAATGAAGCCCAATCCCAACGACCGGATAATTCTTCATCTTTCATTCCCCAAAGATTGTGCTGAAATTCTCCTTGTGAAATTGGAGAGCCTGCAAATGTTGAGTATGGTCCTTCTTCAATGGCCATTTCTTTTGAAGCGGTTACAGCTGCAAAATATAATGTTTCGAAGATCTCCTGATTTAATTTTTTAGCTTCATCAGAAGTAAAAGGCATACGCAATAAAATAAAAGCATCTGCTAAACCTTGAACACCTAATCCAACGGGACGGTGACGGATATTGGAATTTTCAGCTTCTTTTACCGGGTAGTAATTTCTGTCGATTACTTTGTTTAAGTTACGGGTAACGCGTTTTGTTACTTTAAATAACAACTCGTGGTTAAATTTCCCGTTTTCCACAAACATTGGAAGGGAAATAGAAGCAAGGTTACAAACGGCAATTTCATCTTTTGATGTGTATTCCATAATCTCGGTACATAAGTTCGATGAACGAATGGTTCCCAGATTTTTCTGATTCGATTTGCGGTTTGCTGCATCTTTGTATAGCATGTATGGCGTTCCTGTCTCAATTTGAGATTCCAGTATTTTTTCCCATAATTCACGCGCTTTGATTGTTTTTCTGCCTTTTTTTCGGGTTTCATAATCAATGTACATAGTTTCAAATTCCTCCCCATATACATCATATAATCCCGGACATTCATTTGGACACATTAAAGTCCAATAACTGTCTTCCTGTACACGTTTCATGAATAAATCAGACGTCCACATGGCAAAGAATAAGTCTCTCGCACGCATTTCTTCTTTTCCTGTATTTTTTTTCAAATCCAGAAAATCGAAAATATCAGCATGCCAGGTTTCAATATAAATAGCAAAACTTCCTTTACGTTTTCCTCCTCCTTGATCTACATAACGTGCAGTATCGTTAAAAACACGCAGCATAGGAACGATTCCGTTAGAAGTTCCGTTTGTTCCGCGAATGTAAGAACCGGTTGCGCGAACATTGTGGATTGATAATCCAATTCCTCCTGCAGATTGTGAAATTTTCGCTGTTTGTTTTAAGGTGTCGTAAATTCCGTCGATACTGTCATCCTGCATAGCCAAAAGGAAACAAGAAGACATTTGCGGTTTCGGTGTTCCGGCATTGAATAACGTTGGTGTTGCGTGTGTAAAGAATTTTTTCGACATCAAATCGTACGTTTCAATAACAGCTTCAAGGTCATTCAAGTGAATTCCCACAGAAACACGCATCAGCATATGCTGCGGACGTTCTACGATTTTTCCGTTTATTTTTAGTAAGTACGAACGCTCTAAAGTTTTAAATCCGAAATAATCGTAATTAAAATCTCTGTTGTATATAATATGTGAATTCAGAAATTCGGCATTTTCCTGTATTACTTTATGTACTTCTTCCGAAAGCAATGGGGCTTCCTGATTGGTTCTTGGGTTTACATAATGATACATTTCATTCATTGTTTCCGAGAATGATTTGTTGGTGTTTTTATGTAAATTAGAAATAGCAATTCTAGCGGCTAATTGTGCATAATCCGGGTGTGCAATTGTCATCGAAGCTGCGGTTTCGGCAGCAAGATTGTCTAGTTCAGAAGTTGTTACGCCGTCATATAAGCCTTCAATGACACGCATGGCAACTTTTACAGCATCTACTAAATCGTTTAAACCATAGCACAGTTTTTTAATTCTGTCTGTGATTTTGTCGAACATTACAGGTTCTTTGTGACCATCTCTTTTTACTACGTACATAATTGTTTGTTTTTAGGAAAGCAGAAAATCCCTTTTCCGTTTCTGGTTATTTGTATTAATTGTGTGTTTTTTTTTTGAAGCTAATCCGGCTAGCCATTGCAATCTTTTTATCTCTTATTTGGCTATTCGTTTTTTCAAACGAACACGAAACCAGAGAGATAAAAAGGATTTCCATTTTTATCCGGGCTAAATAGGCTAAGAACAGCGTTTGGCTGGCTTGTAAATGATTTTAAAAATCGGCGTCGAAACTAATTTTTTGGGCTTCGCTATCGGTGTTCATTACACCTGCTTTTTGGTATTCTGCAACACGTTTTTCAAAGAAGTTGGTTTTTCCCTGCAATGAAATCATGTCCATAAAATCGAACGGATTAGATGCATTGTATTCTCTGTCACAGCCTAATTCAACAAGTAAACGGTCTGCAACAAATTCTAAATATTGCGTCATTAAAGCAGCATTCATACCGATTAAACTTACTGGTAGTGATTCGGTTACGAATTCTCTTTCAATGTTTAAAGCATCAATAATAATTTCTCTGATTCTGGCTGTTGGAACTTTGTTTACTAAATGATGGTTGTGTAAATGGACTGCGAAATCACAGTGAACACCTTCGTCACGGGAAATTAATTCGTTTGAAAAGGTCAACCCCGGCATTAAACCCCGTTTTTTCAACCAATAAATCGAACAAAATGCACCAGAGAAGAAAATACCTTCTACAGCAGCAAATGCAATTAGTCTTTCAGCAAACGAATCGGATTCAATCCATTTTAAAGCCCATTCTGCTTTTTTCTTAATGGCAGGAAATACTTCTAAAGCATTGAATAATTCTGCTTTTTCAGCTTCGTCTTTTACATAAGTATCAATCAATAGTGAATAGGTTTCGCTATGTATATTTTCCATCATGATTTGGAAACCGTAGAAGAATTTAGCTTCAGCATACTGCACTTCGTTTACGAAATTTTCAGCCAGATTTTCATTTACAATTCCATCCGATGCAGCAAAAAAAGCCAGAATGTGTTTGATGAAATATTTTTCATCTTCATTTAGTTTGTTGTTCCAATCGGATAAATCCTGATGCAAATCAATTTCTTCTGCTGTCCAGAAACTCGCCTCCATTTTTTTGTACCATTCCCAAATATCATGGTGCTTAATCGGAAAAATGACGAAACGGTTCTTGTTTTCTTGTAATATTGGTTCAACAATAGACATAGATAATTGATTTTTATTGAGTTAAAAAAAGATTTTTTGTAACGATTGGGGTTTACAAAGATTGAAATTTGTTGCGTAAATAAAAAGATATAGTTATCCACAATTGCCTTTAGTTTTTAACAAAAAGCCATTTTGTAAACCTACCTTTACAAATTTAATAAATTATTGTAAATCAGGTATTTAAAAATTAAAAAATCTCTTAAGTGTTGTGAAATAAGGGTTTTTTAATTTAGATTCGGTTTGGCTTTTTTAATGCTTTTTTAGCTCTTCGGCTACCTTTTCAAGTTCTGCATACCAGTCCTCACCAAAGCGGCGGATGAGTGCTTCTTTTACAAATTTGTAAACCGGTACTTCGAGTTCTTTCCCTAAAGCACATGCCGGAGAACAAATATCCCATTTGTCATAATTTACAGCCGCAAACTCGGTGAAATCTTTTACGCGAATTGGATACAAATGACAGGAAACGGGTTTTTTCCAATCTATAATTCCTTGATTATAGGCTTGTTCTATTCCGCAAAGAGCAGTTTTATTGTCAAAAATCACATAGGCGCAATCTTTATTGTCAATAAGCGGTGTTTCGAGATCGCCGTCAGTTCCTTTTACCCAGGCTCCTTGTGCTTCGATTGCGGCAATACCTTCTTTACGAAGAAAAGGTTTTACTTTTGGATAGATGTCTTCCAGAATTTTGGTTTCGTCTTCCAGCAAAGGAGCGCCAGCATCGCCATCAACGCAACAAGCTCCTTTACAAGCAGATAGATTGCATACAAATTCTTTTTCAAGAATATCTTCAGAAATGATGGTTTTGCCTAGTTGAAACATTTTGCGCTTTAATTTTTAGAGGTGCAAAAGTACAAAGTTTAATTGCATTCTCTACATAAACTGATAATCTGATTTGTTAAATGTGAATGCCTTCTTTTCTAAAGCCACACATGTCATGGATACATTCTTTGATTTATCCTTTAAATCCTTGAACTCCATAGACATCATCAGCGGTTTTTCGCCTGGTTTAAAAAAGCCTTTAAGAGCGTTTGACAAGCTTTGGTCCTGCTGGGATTTGAACATTTCTGCAAAACTTACTTTTGCTTCATTGGTATAATAAAAAACCATGGTCGATGTGGAGCTGGTTGCCTGAATTCCTTTACAGTTGAATCCCATAATCACTTTGTTTGGTAATGATTTGTAGGTGTATTTTGTGTTTGACGAATTAGCAGCTGCCGAGTAATCCGGTATTTTAGATGCCATTGCCGTTTTCTTTGATCCTTTTTCAAAACTGGTTACCATCAGCTTGTTTTTAGTATCCATTATCATAAACATATTAGAACCTGTCTTATTCATGTTGGCTCCATAATAAGCAGAATTAGGTTCTAAAAAATAATCTATTATCATTGATTTTCCAGCGGCGCTCTTCATTTCCATGCTGTATTTCCAGCTAAAAGAATATTTTGCAGGGATCTGAGATGCGTCAACTTTGTTTTTACTCATAGACATAGCGCTTTCTATAGCTTTCTTTTGTGCTTCGGAAGGTTTTTGTGCTTGAACGGTTATAAAAACAAATACTACTAAAATCATGCTGAAAATAAATTTTGTGCCTTTCATAATGGTGTTTTTAAATTGGTTAATTGTCTTATTTACAGTAAATTTAAATATAATATAGATATCATGTAATTTATTTGACATGTAATTTGAATTTAAAATACCTTTGTAAAAAAATAACACAAGACTATGTTTGAAATTAGCTGGAAAGAAATTGTAACTGTAGGAATGGTTTTATTTGCTGTAATTGATATAGTAGGTTCTATTCCGATTATCGTTAATTTAAGAGTAAAACACGGTCATATAGAATCAGAAAAGGCTTCGTTAGTAGCGGGTCTGATTATGATTGTTTTTCTTTTTGTGGGAGAAGAGTTTTTAAGTCTGGTTGGAATTGATGTAAATTCATTTGCTGTAGCGGGATCTTTCGTCTTGTTTTTTCTGGCATTGGAAATGATTTTGGGAATTCATCTTTACAGGGACGAGGAGGCAAGTTCGGCTTCGATCGTGCCATTAGCTTTTCCATTAATAGCAGGAGCAGGGTCAATGACGACTTTATTGTCATTAAAATCACAATACCATACTGTAAATATTATTATCGCTATTTTGTTGAATATAATTTTGGTGTACGGAGTCTTGAAATCGTCTTCCAAACTTGAAAAAATGCTTGGTAAAAATGGCTTAAGTGTCATTAGAAAAGCATTTGGAGTTATTCTTTTGGCGATTGCTGTTAAATTATTTGCGGGTAATGTTAAAGGATTGTTTGCATAATTTAAATTTCAGTAATTTTGTCCAAATAAATCCTTATAAATGAAAATTTTTACCTATATTATTATTGCTTTTGCTGTTGTTTTAATTGGATTTAACATAGCAAAGTTAGATTTTAACAACCTCTTTGAAGGCGACAGTTTAATTGCCTTGATAGGGATTATTGCCATACTTTGCGCAGTTGTCATCTTATTGATTTTCAGACTTTCGAAATCTATTGATGAGAAACTTAAAAAACAACAATAATGCTTGACGTTTTAATTATTGGAGGCGGAGTCTCAGGGGTTTCCTGTGCTTTAGTATTAGGCTCGGCTCACAAGAAAGCATTTGCTCAGGATAAAACGATTTCTATTATCACACATCAAAAAGCTTCGTCTCTTCAGGATGCTGTTTTTTTTAATGCATACGGAATTGAATCCGGGAAATTAGGCGCTGATTTATTAGCCGAAACGACCCAGCAGCTTCAAAATAATTATCCTCATATTACTCAGGTTCCTGAAGAAAAAGTTATCAAAGTTGCATTGATGAACGGAGGTGGTTTCGAGGTGATAACAAATAAAAGTACTTATAATACTAAAGTTATAGTCGTGGGTATTGGTTCTTCTAATCTTTTTGATATTGAAGGACTGAAGCAATACCTTGAACCTCATAGAAAGTCATTGCCTGAAAAAAATAGGATTCAACTTAAAAATAACGATCATTTGGTTGCTGAGGGTATTTATGTTATCGGAACGTTAGCGGGGCATAGAAGTCAGCTGGATATTGCTGCCGGAAGCGGTGCTGCTGTAGCTACAGATATTCTGACACTTTGGAATGGCGGAACAGAAACACATTCTCACGATAGTGTGAGGAAATAGTTTAGTGTTTCAGTGCTTCTTTGACCATCATATCGTCTTTAAGTGCTATTTGATAGTATTGATTTTCACCTAGTAATTGGCGGCAGAATTCGGCAGTCAAATAACGTTTTACATAATTTTTATTCGAATCTAAATCGATAAAAGATTCCGAAGTATTGACGAAATGTTTGAAGTTGTTAAAATAAACATCAGAAGTTTCAATTTTAGCGACAATCTGTTGCATTGACATTCCTTTAAAAGTATTGCGGTTTGCATCCAGTTCCGTAAAAACAAAATTTGTTACTGCTCCGGACTGCATTAATAACGGAATGATTTCATTTCCTTTTGCAGTTTCAATCGGAACGAAAATATCAGGAACAATTCCGCCTCCGCCATATACAATACGCCCTTTCGGAGTTTTGAATTTTAAAGTGTCGGCAACTTTTATGCTGTCTTTTGCATAAAGTTCTCCATTTTGATAGCGATGCATGAAATCGTTGAAGTATTCTTCATTTCCTTCTTTGTACGATTTTTGTATGGAGCGTCCGGTTGGAGTATAATATCTTGCTACTGTTAAGCGTACAGTTGATTTGTCGTCAAATTGCATTTCTCTTTGCACTAAGCCTTTCCCGAAAGAACGACGGCCAATAATCAGTCCTCTGTCATTATCCTGAATGGCGCCCGCAATAATTTCGCTGGCTGATGCTGAATTTTCGTTGATTAAAACGGTTAGCTTCCCATTTTCGAAAGCACCTTCATCTGTAGCAAAAGTTTTATCAATCCTTCCTTTTCTGTTTTTGGTGAAAACAATCAGTTTTTCATCTTTCAGGAATTCATCAGAAATAAATACAGCTTCTTCCAGGTAGCCTCCGCCATTGTTTCTTAAATCTAAAACCAATGATTTTGCACCTTGTTTGATGAGTTTGTTTAATCCGGATTTAAATTCGGTATACGTAGTTTCTGCAAACCGGTTAATTTTGATATAGCCCGTAGTTTTGTTAAGCATTAGGGCAATGTCAACGCTTTTTACAGGAATCACATTGCGAAGGACTTTTACTTTGAACTTTTTGTTTTCCGATTTTCTGAATATAAGAAGAGTAACTTCTGAATTGGGTTCGCCTTTAAGTTTGGAATACAGTTTTTCGGTTGTAATTTTTTTCCCCAAAAGCATTTCGCCATTGGCAGATAAAATACGGTCTCCGGCTTTAATTCCTGCTTTTTCGGAAGGGCCGCCTGCGATAGGCTGTATAACGGCAACTGTGTCTTTGTCTATGAAGAAATTAACGCCAATCCCAACGAAATTACCTTTCATGTTCTGGGCAACTTCTTCGGCTTCATTTTTTGCAATGTATACAGAATGCGGATCCAGTTTTTCTAAAATGCCATTTACGGTTTGGTCAACAATCGAATCGGTATTGACTTCGTCTACATAATCACTGTCAATAAAATCAATCAGTTTGTTGAGTTTACGTTTGGTTTGATTCTCGGCATTTTGTTTTTCTGAAACAGGAGCTTTGATAAAAGTACCGCCCAGCAAGAAGCCTACCGCAATAGCAGTAAAAATAATTAAAGGGAAGTATACTTTATCAACTTTCATTATGTTTTTTTTTTTTCTTAAATATTTAGATTAAAATGAAATTAATCTACGTCTTCAATATGTGTGACATCAACGCCGGCTTTTTCTAAAAACTGCAACCCGGAATCGTCTTTGTATCCTTCCAGATAAACCACACGCTTTATTCCTGATTGATGTATCAATTTGCTGCATTCCTTGCAAGGAGAAAGCGTTATATATAATGTAGCGTCATTACAGGACTGAGTCGAACGAGCTACTTTTAGAATGGCATTGGCTTCCGCGTGTAAAACATACCAATGGGTTAAATTTTCCTCATCTTCGCAACAATTCTCAAATCCGGAAGGAGTGCCATTGTATCCGTCAGAAATAATCATTCTGTCACGTACAATAATCGCGCCAACTTTTTTTCGTTTACAATAGGACAATTTACTCCATTCTTTTGCTAATCGCAAATAAGCTTTGTCGTATTTGTTTTGTTTTTTTTCTTTCATTATCTGTTCCAAATTGGACTTTGAATTATCATTGGTACAACAACGCCTATTATAAATGCTGACATGACAAGTGTCCAATCTCTTTTCGAAAATCTAAAAATAGTCTGTACAATATAAGATAGTATTAAAACTATAAAAACTACAATAATCTGAGCTGTTTCGATACCTAATGCAAATTCTGACAAAGGTAATAGTTTATCTGCGGCCTTTCCTGGTAAAATAGTTTTGAAATAATTGGAAAACCCTAATCCGTGAACAATACCAAAGAATAAAGTAACAATCGCAATTAAGCTGATACTCTCGTTTTTATTGTTTTTCCCGGCCGTAAATAAATTAAATAAAGCCACAATCAATATGGTGATGGGAATTATAAATTCGACAAGGTTTACTTTTATCAATACAATTTCATATACCGAAAGAACTAATGCTAATGTGTGTCCTAAAGTAAATAAAGATACTAAAAGTAACAATCGTTTCCAATCCTTAAAAGCATAAGGTACTGTTAATGCGATTAAAAAAAGTACATGATCGTATGCATTTATATTTAAAACATGCTTAAGACCAATATTAAAATACAACCAGAATTCTGACATGATAAATGTTTTTGGGATTGCCAAACTTACAATTTATTTTCTGTTTTTGATAATTTTTTATGATTGTGGCGGGTATGAACTATTTAAAAAAAATGATTTTAAAAGTAAGAATATAGTTATCTTTGCAGAAATATTAATTTTATAAAACTATGTCTTTTTCCGATTTATTTGATAGTGAATTTAAAGCCAGAAATAAAGGTCATTTTTCTGCAATTGTTAGAGTTGCCATTGCTGATGGTGATTTGAGTGATGAAGAGAAGCAATTTTTGGACAAATTAAAAAGTCGTCTTGAAATTTCTGATGAGGAATATGAGGAAATTCTTGAGAATCCTTTAAAATATCCTATTAACCCGCCTGTTTTACATACGCAAAGATTGGAGCGTCTGTATGATTTGTCCAGAATGGTATATGCTGATCATATTCTTGGGCCTAAACAAAAGGAAATTTTAACGAAATTTGCGCTTGCTCTTGGTTTTACACCTGGAAATGTAAATTATATAGTAGATAAAGCAATGTCGCTTTTACTGTTACAAGTAGATTTGGATACCTTTATTTATGAAATGCAACACATGAATAAATAATAAAAAAGCTCCTGAAAAGGAGCTTTTTTATTATTATGATTTTATAATTAGATTTTAAAAGTAACTACAGGTTTGCTGGAATGATTTACCAGGCCTTCACTAATACTTCCGTTAAAAAAGTGGTATAAGCTTGTTCTTCCGTGAGTGCACATTCCTATGATGTCTGCATTAATTCCGTTTGCAAAGTTCAATATTCCGGTTTCAATGTTTGAGTCGTTATAAATGTGTAACGAATAATTTGTGATTGGAAATTCAGCCACGAACTCTTTCATTATTTTCTGTGCAGCATGTGATGATTTGAAACTGTTAGGGGTATTAACCATGACCAAATCAAGATGTGCTCCAAAAACGTTGGCAAAATCGACTATTTTTTTGAATGGTTTTTTTGTTTCCGGGGTAAAGTCGGAAGCAAAGACAAACCGATCGGCTTTGAAGTTGTTGTCTTCATGTTTGATTACAAGAACAGGAGCTTCAGAGGTACGGACAATTTTTTCGGTTGTAGAACCTATAAACATTTCCTGAAATCCGGATGCGCCATGTGAACCCATTACTACAAGATCTACACTATTTTTCTGACTGGATTTTATAATTCCTTCAAATGCCCTTTCAAACTTAACAGCTTCGCTAACTTTGATTCCTTCAAGAAAATCGCGGGTAAGAAGTTCTTCTAATTTTTCATGCGCTTTTTTCATAAAAAGCATGATTTCCGGTATGTCTGCACCGCCACTTACTGCGTCGGCCATTTGTGTTGGAAACTCAAGCATGTGAACCAGGAAGATTTCACCTTCATTATCTCTTGCAATTTGTGCGGCAACTTTAAGGGCGTATTCTGCGTGATCAGAAAAATCTGTTGGAACTAAAATTCGTTTCATAATCTTTTTAGTTTAAGGTTAGTATTCTTAGTTTGGTAACATATTGTTCATTAAAGATAGGAATTTATTTAACGTAACACAATATTTCGTAAATTAAAAAAAAGTAGTATATTTGCGCCATTATTTAGTGGTTGATTTAAATAATGAGGGAAGCAACGCTTCCCTCTTTTTATACAGTATGACATTTAAAGAAAAAGTAAAAAAATTAGTTGACGAAGGGCTGGACCAGCACCCGGGTTTATTTTTAATTGATATCACTATTACTGATAGTTACAAAATTATTGTAACTTTAGATGGTGATAATGGGGTGCAATTGCAGGATTGTATCAACATGAGTCGTATTATTGAGAATAATTTAGACAGAGAAGAGCAGGATTTTTCACTTGAAGTTGCTTCTGCTGGTGTGTCAGCGTCTTTAAAATTAATTCGTCAATACAGAAAAAATATTGGCAGGACTTTAAAAATAAAAACTTCATCCCAGACTATTGAAGCTAAGCTTTTACAGGTTGAAGATGAAGGTATAACGGTTGAATGGAGTTCGAGAGAGCCTAAAAAAATAGGTAAAGGAAAAGAAACAGTGATTCACAATGAGAAGATCGCTTATGGCGATATTATCGAAGCGGTAGTTACAATAATATTTTAAATTAAAGAGTTGGCATGGAGAATTTAGCATTAATCGATTCATTTTCAGAATTTAAGGATGACAAACTGATTGATCGTGTAACGCTTATGGCGATTTTGGAAGATGTATTTAGAAATGCATTAAAGAAAAAATACGGTTCAGATGATAATTTTGATATCATTATCAATCCTGATAAGGGAGATATGGAAATTTGGAGACGTAGAGTAATTGTTGCAGATGAAGATCTTGATTTTGAGAATGAGGAAATTACATTAACTGAAGCGAGAAAAATTGAACCGGATTTTGAAATTGGTGAAGAGGTTTCTGAAGAAGTAAAATTAATCGATTTAGGAAGAAGAGCTATTTTGGCATTGCGTCAAAACCTGATTTCTAAAATTCATGAGCATGACAATACAAATCTTTACAAACAATTTAAAGATTTAATAGGAGATATTTATACTGCTGAAGTACATCATGTACGTCCCAGAGCTGTAATTCTTGTAGATGACGAAGGAAATGAGATTGTTTTGCCAAAAGAAAAACAAATTCCGTCTGATTTCTTCAGAAAAGGAGATAACGTTCGCGGAATCATTGAAAATGTAGAATTAAAAGGAAATAAACCTCAAATTATTATGTCAAGAACTTCTGAAAAGTTCCTTGAAAAATTATTTGAACAAGAAATTCCAGAGGTTTTTGACGGATTAATTAACATCAAAAATGTTGTCCGTATCCCTGGAGAAAAAGCAAAAGTAGCAGTTGATTCTTATGATGACAGAATCGATCCGGTTGGAGCTTGTGTTGGTATGAAAGGATCTCGTATTCACGGAATTGTACGTGAATTAGGAAACGAGAATATTGATGTGATTAATTACACAACAAATATTCAATTGTACATTACAAGAGCTTTAAGCCCTGCTAAAGTTTCGTCAATCAAAATTGATGAAGAAAACAAACGCGCTGAGGTTTTCTTGAAATTAGAAGAAGTTTCAAAAGCCATTGGTCGCGGTGGTCATAATATTAAATTAGCTGGTCAGTTAACAGGTTATGAGCTTGATGTGATCAGAGAAGGAAATATTGCAGATAGTGAAGACGATGTTGAATTAACAGAGTTTTCAGATGAAATCGAAGCTTGGATTATCGAAGAGTTTGCAAAAATCGGCTTAGATACAGCACGTAGCATCTTAAATCAGGATGTAAATGATTTAGTTCGTAGAACAGATTTAGAAGAAGAAACTATTCTGGAAGTAGTTAGAATTTTGAAAGAAGAATTTGAAGATTAATTTTTTCTTTCAACCCAAAAAAAAAGATAATAATAAAAAGATTTTATGTCTGAAGGTACAATAAGAATAAACAAAGTTTTAAGGGAATTTAACATTTCGTTAGAAAGAGCCGTAGATTATCTAAAGGATAAAGGTTTCGTAATCGAATCTAATCCAAATACGAAAATCTCTGACGAAGTATACAATATCCTATCGAATCAATTTGCTGGAGACAAAGGGAATAAAGACGCTTCAAAAGAAGTTGGTGAAGAAAAAAGAAAAGAGAAAGAGGCTTTGCGTCTAGAAAGAGAACATGAAATTGAAGAGAAACGCAAACAGGACGAAGAACGCCAGCGTCAGGAAGTAATCAAAGCGAAAGCAAATGTTACAGGTCCAAAACAAGTTGGGAAAATCGATTTGTCGCCGAAACAGCCTGTTTCTGTTCCAACTCCAACTCCGGTTGCTGAGCCAAAAGAAGAACCAAAAGCTGAGCCAAAAGTGGAACCTGTAGTAGAAACTCCAGCTCCAAAAGAAGAAGTTGTTAAAGCTGTTGAAGTAATTCCAACTCCTGAAGTTAAGCCAGAGCCGAAAATCAAAGCAAAAATTGAGATAAAACCTGTTTCTGTAAAACCTGAAAACGTACCTTCAAAACCTTCAGTTGGAGAAACGCCAGCAGTTGAGGAAACATTTACGACGCAATACCAAAAGCTTTCTGGAGCAACTTTCACAGGACAAACGATTGACTTGTCGCAGTTCAACAAGCCTAAAAAGAAAGTTGAAGATAAAACGGCAAATAAACCTGGCGCAAATAATGCTGCCGGTGCAAATAACGCCAACAAAAACAAACGCAAACGTATTGCACCTAAACCAGGAGGAGCAAACTCTGCCGGAGGACCAGGAGCAAATCAAAATAGACCGGGAGGCCAAGGCGGACCAGGAGCAAATCGTGGCGCAAAACCTGGATTTGTAAAAGGAAACAGACCTGCTATTGTAGCTAAAGTAGAGCCGACAGAAGAGGAAGTAAAAAACCAAATCAAAGAAACTCTTGAAAGATTACAAGGTAAAGGGAATAAATCTAAAGCGGCAAAATACCGTCGTGATAAACGTGATACGCACCGTCAAAAATCGGATGATGAGCAAAGAGCATTAGAAGAAGGAAGTAAAACAATCAAAGTAACGGAGTTTGTTACCGTAGGAGAAGTTGCTACCATGATGGATGTGCCGATTACCAAAGTGATTGGAACTTGTATGTCATTAGGAATCATGGTTACGATGAATCAGCGTTTGGATGCTGAAACATTAACTATCGTGGCTGATGAATTTGGTTATGATGTTGAATTTATCACAACAGACATCGAAGAAAATATCGAAGTTGTTGAAGACAAACCGGAAGATTTAAAACACCGTGCACCTATTGTTACCGTTATGGGTCACGTAGATCATGGTAAAACATCTTTGCTGGATTACATTCGTAAGACTAATGTTATTGCGGGTGAATCAGGAGGAATTACACAGCATATTGGTGCTTATGGAGTAGAATTGGATAACGGACAGGAAATAGCATTCTTAGATACACCTGGTCACGAAGCGTTTACCGCAATGCGTGCCCGTGGTGCTCAAGTTACTGATATTGCTATTATTGTGGTTGCAGCTGATGATGATATCATGCCGCAAACGAAAGAAGCAATCAGCCATGCTCAAGCTGCAAATGTGCCGATTATTTTTGCTATCAATAAAGTAGATAAGCAAACAGCTAATCCTGAAAAAATTAAAGAAAAATTAGCTGCCATGAATTTCTTGGTAGAAGATTGGGGAGGAAAATACCAGTCGCATGATATTTCTGCAAAAACAGGTTTAGGAATCAAAGAATTATTAGAAAAAGTATTGCTTGAAGCTGAGATATTAGATTTAAAAGCAAATCCAAATAAACCTGGAACCGGAACTGTAGTAGAGGCTTTCCTTGATAAAGGACGTGGTTATGTTTCTACAGTATTGGTACAGGCAGGTACGATGAAAGTTGGAGATTATGTTCTGGCAGGTAAAAACCACGGTAAAATCAAGGCTATGCATGATGAACGTGGAAATAGTGTGATGGAAGCAGGTCCGTCTACACCGGTATCATTACTAGGTCTTGATGGAGCACCAACAGCTGGAGATAAATTTAATGTTTACGAAGACGAAAGAGAAGCTAAACAAATTGCTGCAAAACGTACACAATTAATGCGTGAGCAATCTGTTCGAGTACAACGTCATATTACTTTGGATGAAATTGGACGTCGTATTGCTTTAGGTCAATTTAAAGAATTGAATATTATCCTTAAAGGAGACGTTGATGGTTCTGTTGAAGCATTATCAGACTCATTCTCTAAATTATCTACTCCTGAAATTCAAATTAATATTATCCATAAAGGAGTTGGTGCGATTACAGAATCAGATGTAATGTTAGCGTCTGCTTCAGATGCGATCATCATTGGATTTAATGTTCGTCCGGCAGGTAACGCGAAGCAATTAGCTGATAAAGAAGAAATCGATATCCGTCACTATTCTATTATCTACGCTGCTATCGATGATTTACGTGATGCAATGGAAGGAATGTTATCTCCTGAAATGAAAGAAGAAATCACAGGTACTGCAGAAATCAGAGAGATATTCAAAATTTCTAAAGTGGGTTCAATTGCAGGTTGTATGGTTACTGACGGAAAAATATTCAGAGCGAATAAAATCCGCTTAATCCGTGATAACGTTGTAATTTATACAGGTGATCTTATTGCATTGAAACGTTTTAAAGACGATGTGAAAGAAGTTTCTAAAGGTTACGATTGTGGTATGCAGATCAAAGGTTACAATGATATTGAAATCAATGACGTAATTGAAGGATTTACTGAAGTTGCAGTGAAGAAAAAACTGAAGTAATTCAGATAAGTTTATAAAATTAAAACCGGCGTTGTCAAATTCGCCGGTTTTTTTATGCTTTGTTTTTTGATCTAAATAAAAGAATAAGTTCATTTCATCGGTTATTTTATACCGTTTATCTATTTTTTTTAAAAGAAATTAAAGCCTAAAATAATTGCTTGATTTTGACTCTATTAATTGATTAACTTCGTATTAAAATCTTCAAAACGTATGAAAAAAGTTACATTATTCATTATTTTAACTTTTTTGCTTTCTGTAAGTGAAAAAGGATTTTCACAAAACAATTATGTTGGTGAAATAAGAATGGTTGGATTTAATTTTGCTCCAACGGGCTGGGCAAAATGTGAAGGGCAATTGCTGCCAATTGCACAGAATACAGCATTGTTTTCTATTTTAGGAACTACTTATGGCGGTAACGGCCAAACCACTTTTGCTCTGCCTGATTTAAGAGGTAAAGTGCCAATGCATAGAGGCCAGGGACCCGGATTGCAATCAAGAGATCTTGGTGAAACCGGAGGCTCAGAAACCAACACATTATTAGTGAGCGAAATCCCTTCTCATTCACATATTATAAATGCTGTCACAGCTGATGGTAATCAAAACTTACCTTCTGGAAATTTGCACGCCAATACAAAACTGCTTGACAAAGAGTATTCAGATGCTTCAGGTGACACAACAATGAATAGCAATATGATTCAGGCCGTTGGAGGAAATCAGCCGGTAAATAACATGCAACCCTATAACTCTGTTACTTACATTATTGCACTACAAGGAGTTTTTCCACCACATAATTAATCAAACATGAAAAAAATAATACACACAATCGTATTGGTCTTTTTATATGTAGGTAGTCAAAATGCCTCGGCTCAAGACCATTTTTTAGGCGAAATACAGATGTTCTCAGGAAATTATGCACCTAACGGATGGGCTAAATGTGAAGGACAATTATTGCCAATTAACCAAAATCAGGCGTTATTTTCTTTGTTAGGGACAACCTATGGAGGCAATGGACAAACGACTTTTGCACTTCCGGATCTAAGAGGACGTGTGCCGGTTTACTATAATAATACTACAATTGTACAGGGACAAATGGGCGGATCGGAAACAAATACCGTAACAACTTCTCAACTTCCTGCACATTCACACACAGTAAATGCAGTTACAGCGGATGGTAATCAAAATCTCCCATCGGGAAATTTGCCGGCCAACACTAAAACACTTGATCCTGAGTATTCAAATACTGCCGCAAATACTGTTTTTAAATCGTCTATGTTAAGTCAAACCGGTGGAAATCAGCCAATGAATAATGTGCAGCCATTTACTGCAGTGACATTTATAATTGCAATTAACGGAATTTTCCCATCTCAAAACTAATCTGAAATGAAAAAATTATTTACACTATTGCTATTAATGTTTTTCTCATTAATAAGCGGACAGACCATAACATTTAATGGTTGTCCTGATTTATTTGCATCACAAAATTATATTTTTAATCTTACTGGTGCTGATGCAACAGGTAGAAATATATATGCTACTACACCTATAACAGGCGATCAGCCTTGCCCAGCAGGAGCATGTGAATTTAAAATTTTGTGGAGCACTGCCAATTCCAGATGGGAATTTATTGCAGACAGAGGCGATGGGGATTTTGTTAACCCATTCCTGGTTTATTCGAATACTTCAGCATCAACCCCAAATCCTCCAAGTATAAATCTAGGTACGTGGGTGGAGAATAATGTAGACACAGATGGGGATTGCGGGGGAAATTTGACTTCTGGAAATTCAACTATTACCGGAGCTGTACAGGATAATCTTTTGTCAACTGCTGATTTCGAAATCAACAAAGGAATTGTATTATATCCAAATCCTGCCAGTAGCTTTATCACTATTAAAAGTAATAGCCTTGTTAATGAAATTGCCATATGGAGCATACAAGGGAGAAAAGTGATGGAACTTAAAAGCACTGATGTGGTTAATATTTCAGGATTACAAGCCGGAATGTACATTGCAAGAGTAACGACTGAAGCAGGATTGCAGGTGTCTAATTTTATAAAAAGATAAATGATGAAGAAGATACTTTATATCGCAATCTTGGCTTTCTTATTTGTAGGGAACCAAAATAGTTTTTCTCAAGAGAATCCATACGTTGGGCAAATTAAAATGTTTGCAGGGAATTTTCCTCCTGCAGGCTGGGCTTTCTGTGATGGGCAATTACTTCCTATTGCAGAGAATGAAACTTTATTCAACATTATTGGAACCACCTATGGGGGTGATGGGCAAACTACATTTGCACTTCCGGATTTAAGGGGTCGCTTGCCGATGCATACCGGAACAGGAACAGGTGGGTTAACAACAAGGGTGTTAGGCGAAATGGGAGGGACGGAAACAACGGTAATGACAATCAATCAGATGCCGTCCCATAATCATTTAGTAGGTGGTGTTACAACGGATGGAAATCAGAGTACTCCGACAGGTAATGTATTTGCGAATACTAAAATATTGGATAAAGAATATTCTGATGCTGCTGCAGATACAACGATGAAATCAACGATGATAGGTAATACTGGCGGAAACCAGCCCATTAATAATGTTCAGCCTTTTTTGGCAGTCAATTTTATAATTTCTTTATATGGGATTTTCCCGACTCCAAACTAAATTGTAATTTATTTATATAAAGAAACCCCAACAAATATCATATTTGTTGGGGTTTTTGTTATTTTAGAATAGTTTGCTAAAACCAAAGTTAATGCTCATTAAATCACTTTTGGTAGCTTAAGGATTTTGTGCCGGTTTTTTCTTTTTATTGAAAATCCCGTTTAGCAATTCACCTGCAGCATTCTTAATTTCATCTTTTTTAGGAGTTTGTGTTTTGGTAGTGTCCTTTGGGTTTTTGGTTCCACCTCCCAAAATATTCCCTAAAGCACCTGCTCCTTGATTTAAAAGTTTATCTTTTTGCAATTTTACGATTTGTGCTGCCAGATTAGTTGTTGCTTGTTTCATATCTGTGGTAACTTTCGGGCTTTTAAAATTCCCGGTCATTAACGCAGTTACCGGAATGCTTTGAATTTTGGCTGCATCAGCCGGAGTCAGTTTGGCTAATAGTTTATTAACTTCAGCTCCCAGATATTTTGCCGGAACATCCATTTTAATATTATAGTTCATGTTTTGGTCAAAACCATGTGAACCTCCAATTTCGGCACTGATATCCTGGTATTTTATTGTAAAAGGTTTAATGTTTACTTTCCCATTGCTAAATGAAATAGCCGCTTTTATATCGTTTAAATTTAATTTATTAAGATCTAAAAATTTAACCTGAGAAGTTAATGCAGTCAGCATTTGGGAATTACTTGAATTAATAGTTGTTGATAATAATTGCCCTAACAAATCACCTGAAATGGTGCTTAAATCAGGAGTCATTTCAACAGCGTCAAGGTTTCCGGACAATTTGATGTTTGAGTTCAATTTTCCGTTAATTACACCGGCAATAGGGGCAATTTTCTTCAGCATATCTAAAGTGGTAAACGATTTAGCAATATCCACTTTGTCTAAATTTAAACTCATATTGAATTTAGATACATTTCCTTTGGTGGAAACCACACCATTCATACCAATTTGACCGTCAAAAATATTGGTTTTTACATTTTGCAGCGTTACGGCTTCATCACGGATAATCATGGTTCCTGAAACAGCTTTTAAAGTCAGATTGTCATAAACGACAGTATTCGCTTTAGCATTTACGGTACAATCTAAAAATGCAGGAATTTTTACGGCTTCTTTTTTGGTTTTCGAACCTGATTCTGATGAAGATTCAGCAGTTTTTTTTGTTCCGGCAGGTGTTGGAGCCATAAAATCTGAAACAAGGAAATTGTTGGAATTCATGTTGAAATTTCCTTTCAGAATTTGTTTTCGGAATAAAAACCCGTAGAAATTATCTAATGTCCCTGCTAATTGTATATCGGAATTTCCGGTTTTTAAATCCAACTGATTCAAACGGATCTGATTAGGATTAAAAGCAACAATGGCTTGTTTGATCTGAACCGGTTTTGCCATTCCTTCTCCTGTATAATTGAAACCGGTTAAAGTAATGTTTCCTGAATTTTGAATGTTTTGATATTGACTCGTTTCTACCGATTTCATATCGAATTTTGTTGCTACGTCAGCTTTCAGAATTCCAGAAAGCGGCTTGTCAAGTTTCACCGGATATGCTTTAGTTACATTGGCTAAATTAATGGTCCCTTTTAATGCGGCATCAACCAAAGCATTGGTAGCTACATTTCTAATATTGGCTTTTGCATTAAACACATCCTGATCTATTCTGAACGAAAGTTTATCTAAATTTACGTAGGTATCGTTCATTAAACCGGTTTCATTGATGATTTTAGTATCAATAATGATATTTTGTACTGATTTTGGTAAATCAGGGTATTGAAAAGAAGCATTGTTTGATGCAATCGCAATATTGAATTTAGGAACGGTAGTGTCTGTTAGTGATCCTTTTACTTTACCATTTACACTAAAATCACCTGTGGTTTTTACAGTGCTTAAATTTCCGGCATAAGCAGCAGGAATTAATCCTAAGAAGTTTTTGAATGATGATGTGGGTGTTTTGAAAGTCAGATCATACTCTTGCCCGGCTTCCAATAATTGAATGAACCCGTTGAATTCTAATGGTAATTCATTGATTTTAGCTTTGTTTTCTTTGAAAGTATATTTGCTTTTTCCTAAATCAATTCCTAAAACGGCATCAAGCGAAATGGCTACATTTTTCATGTAACTCATTTTGTCCATGTCAAGTGAAATTTTAGCTGTTGACTTTGTGTCTAAATCTAAGTTTTGTGCGGCAAAATTCCCGGTTCCTTCGTGGTTTAATTCGTTAATAACCATTTTTATCTTGGAACGTTCGTCATAATATTTGAATTTGAAATTCTCCACAGCATAACTCTGGATATTCATAGCAAATGGTTTGCTTTCTTCCTTTTCCTCTTTTTTGTCTTCTTTAATGGCAATGTCAAAATTTCCAATACCGTCTTTATTGAAAAGGATATTTGCTTTCCCATTTTTAATAGAAATAGCGCCTAATGTCATAGGTTCATTTTCGCCCTTGAATAATTCTTTGATAGACATTTTAAGATTTAATTCGTCAAAAGCCACTAAAGTATCTCCTGCGAAAGGAGCTTTGTTGATAATGACCAGTTTTTCAATACTGACATTGGCTTGCGGAAAGCTTTTAAACAAACTCAAGCTGGCATCGGCAAAAGTCACTTTTGCATCTACACTTTCATTGATGGATTGCTCGATTTTTGCTTTAATCTGATCTTTGAAAAATATTGGAATAGCTGCTAAACTTGCTACTATGACCAATAAAAAAATACCAATGCCTATAAAAATTTTCTTTTTCATTTTGTTTGAATTTACCGCTGTTTGATTAACAAAAAGTTCACTTGATTTCTTACAAAAATAGTATTTCTAATTGAGTCCTAATGTAAACTTATTATAAAAAAATCCGTTTCAGTAATAACTACTAAAACGGATAAAACCTTTATAATATTGTTAAATTATTTAATGTTTATTTCAAACGGAAGCAATGCTTGTGTGCCTTTTTGAGTGTTTAATCTTCTTATTTGCTCAAGAACCTTATAGTTAGCTTCTCCAATTTCTTCTTTGATAAGATTTTCACGCGATTTCATAAAAGGAATTCCGCTTCCGCCAAAAAGGTCTTTGAAATCTTTTTCAAATTTCGGATATTCTACTGTCGAGAATTTTTTGATTTTAACCAATTGAGAAGCATAAGCCATGGCATCATCCATACCGCCAATTTTATCCACCAGTCCAAGTCTCAAAGCATCTGAACCAGCCCAAACTCTTCCTTGTGCAATAGCATCTACTTGTGCGAATGTCATTTTTCTGCCTGTAGCAACACGATTGACAAAAATCTTGTATATATTTTCAACTCCTTCTTGTGTGAAAGCTCTGAAATTAGGGTCAAGCGGTTTGAAAACACTGTATCCTGATGCGTTTTCATGAGTTTCTACCAATTCGGTATTTATTCCGTAGTTTTTAGTTACCTGTGAAAAATTCGGTAAAGTGCCAAATACACCTATAGAGCCTGTAATAGTACTGGCTTCAGCAAAAATTTTATCAGCATTACAGGCAATGTAATAACCGCCTGAAGCAGCCAGATTACCCATGGAAACAATGACAGGTTTTGCTTTTTTAGTTATTTCGATTTCTCTCCAAATCAAATCTGAAGTCAATGCACTTCCTCCGGGGCTGTCAATTCGCAATACAATAGCTTTGATGTTTTCGTCTTTTCTTGCTTCTTGTAACGAACGACGCATTGAACCTTCACCAACAACATTCAAATCACCTTCACCTGAGCCAATTTCGCCTTGAGCGTAAATAACGGCAATTTTGTCTTTGGTGTCGAAATCACCGCTTGAAGTGGCAACATCCTGAGCATAATCCATAATGTCGACGGTGTTGTAATCTTCGTCAGCGGCAACTTTTAATAGTTTTCGAATGTCATCGTGGTATACATCTTCATAAGCTACTTTATCAACCAGTTTGTTTGCTTTTGCCATTTCAGGAGTTCTTGCTAATAATCCGGTAGCAATACTGTTTAGCTGTGCTACAGGAATATTTCGGGATTTTGAAATGTCAGTAACTATGGAATTCCAAATAGAATTCAGGAAAGTAGAAATCTGTTCCCTGTTTTCAGGACTCATTTCATTAGCTAAAAACGGTTCGACAGCACTTTTATATTTTCCGTGACGAATCACTTCCATTTTAAGCCCGGTTTTGTCCTGGAAATCTTTAAAATACATTACTTCTGTAGAAAGTCCTTTGAAATCCACTTCGCCAACAGGATTCAGATAAACAGTATTAGCAACAGAGTTTAAGTAATAATCTTTCTGAGACAAGACGTTTCCATAAGCCATGATAAACTTTCCAGATTTTTTAAAATCTTCCAGAGCGTCACGTAGGGCTTTGGTTTGTGCTACACCCAGATTCAAATCATTGTTAAGGATAGATATTCCTTTTATCTTGTCGTCTGTTTTAGCGGCTTCAATTGCTTTTAAAATATCAGTTAAACCATTGTGATTGGCTTCAAAATAACCTATTTCTTCAAAATTAAATTTACCGCCGTAATCATGGGTTACTTTTTCCAGATTCAATTCTAAAACAGAATTATCTTCTACACGAGTTCCTTTTGGTCCGCCAAAAAGGGCAGCGATAATAAGTAAACCAAAAAAGAATAATATGCAAAAAACAAACAAACCAATTATGGTGGCTAAAACATTTCCTAAAAATTTCATTTTGTTATTATTTAATATAGTATAAGTATTGATTTTGACTGTTTTGTTACAATTCAAATTAGTTATTAACACTGCCGTAAATATAATTCGATTGTAAAATTCTTTTTAGTTAATTTGTGCATATTATGAAATTGCAGAAAAAAGTAGTGCTTTCGCTGGGAAGCAACCAAGGAAATCGTCTCGAAAACATCCAAAATTGCATCCAATTGATTCATCAGAAAATTGGAATGGTTTTGCGTGTTTCTAAGTTATACGAAACTCCTTCGTGGGGATTTGAGAGCGATGCATTTTATAATTGCGCTTTGGTTTTGCATACTTCGTTTTCAGCAGAGAAAATATTGCGGAAGATAGCTTCAATTGAAAAAGAATTGGGCAGGATCAGGAAAGACACACCAGGTTATGAAGCCCGAATTATTGACATTGATATTATTTCAATTGAAGAGCAGGTAATTACCTCTGAGGTATTGAGCGTCCCGCATCCGCAAATGCAAAACAGGCTTTTTGTTTTGTTACCGATGCAGGATTTGAAGCTCGATTGGAAACATCCGGTTTTACAAAAAACGGTTGTAGAATTGATTTCAGCCTGTGAAGATAAAAGTGAGTGCCAAATGGTTTCTAATTTGGATTCACCACTCAGAAAATACCATATCAACAAACTGAATTATATTGCAATTGAAGGTAATATCGGAGCCGGAAAAACAACTTTGGCTTCTAGAATTGCGGGAGATTTTAATGCAAAATTAGTCTTGGAACGATTCGCGGACAATCCGTTTTTGCCTAAATTTTACAAAGATCAGAACAGATATGCTTTTCCGCTTGAGATGTCTTTTTTAGCTGACAGATACCAACAATTAGCGGATGATTTATCGCAGTTTGATTTGTTTAAAGATTTTGTTGTTGCTGATTATCATATTTTTAAGTCATTGATTTTTGCCAAAGTGACATTGCAGGAAGACGAATTCAGATTATATAAAACCCTGTTTGATATCATTTACAAAGAGATGCCAAAACCTGATTTGTATGTTTATTTGTATCAGAACACAGACAGATTACTCAAGAATATAAAGAAACGCGGCCGAAGTTACGAACAGGAAATTCCGGCAGAATACCTAGATAAAATAAATAAAGGCTACTTGGATTATATCAAGACCCAAACGGACTTGAATGTAGTAATAATTGATGTTTCTGACTTTGATTTTGTGAAAAAACAAGCTGATTATTTGAATGTTTTAGATGCCATTCAAAAAAAACTAGATAGTTAGATTACTTAGGCTTTTGCCGAATTCAGACTGTTTAGCTTGCAAAATAAATCCCAAATCACTATTCCAGTGCTCACAGAAATATTCAGTGAATGCTTTGTTCCTAATTGAGGAATTTCAATTGTCCCATGGCATAATTTAATAGCTTCCTGATTGACACCGAAAACTTCGTTTCCAAAAACCAAAGCATATTTCTTATCATTTTCTACGTTAAAATCATCCAGGAAAATAGAATGTTCTACCTGTTCGATAGCGTATATTTCAATATTTTGGGTTTTGAGTTCTTCAATCACTTCCAAAACACTGCTTCGGTGTTCCCACGTTACTGTTTCGGTTGCTCCAAGGGCTGTTTTATGTATTTCTTTGTTAGGAGGTGTTGCTGTGATGCCGCACAGGTATATTTTTTCAATCAAAAAAGCATCGGCAGTTCTAAAAACAGAACCGATATTATGTAGACTTCTAATGTCATCAAGTATGATAATAATAGGTGTTTTTACAGCTTCTTTAAAACCTTCAACTGATTTTCTGTCCAGTTCGCTGTTTTCTAATTTTCGCATAATTATAGTTAAAAAAAAGCTTCCTGAGTTAGGAAGCTTGATTATTGTTGTATCTTAAATCAAAGAATGTATTAGCTTTTTGTAGGCTCAGTTCCAGCTGGAGCTGCAGCAGGATCTGCTAAAATAGTCCCTTTAATTGTTAACACTTTAGTTGGCATACCTTCAGCATTTGAAGTAACTGTTACTGTTTTTGTAAAAGGACCTACTCTGTCAGTAGCGTATTTTACACCTATAACACCTTTTTCGCCTGGTTTAATAGGGTCTTTAGGAGTAACTGGCACAGTACAACCGCATGAACCTTGTGTGTTAGAAATAACTAAAGGCTTATTTCCGTTGTTTACAAATACAAACTCACGTTTTCCATCTGCATTGTGAGCGATAGTCCCGTAATCAATAGTTTCGCTTTCGAATACCATTCCAGCTCCTTCCACTTTTGGAAGTTTTGCTTTCTTTTCTTTCTTAGCTTTTTTAATTTCAGTTTTAGCATTAGCTGCTACTTCCTGAGCTGTGACGCTGTATGTTCCTAAGAAAGCAACGGCAGCAACCATAAATATAATTTTTTTCATCTTGTCAATTTTTTTGTTGAACGAACAAATGTAAAAATAAAATCGAATGGTGGTTCTTTTTTTTTCTAAAATTGTTGTTAAAATAATGATTATTTATTTGGTTAAAAATAAGTAAATTCGTCGCCTATAATTATAATTCCTGAAGTTTTGTCAACAAAAGAAAAATCCACAAAAGAAACGCCATTAATGAAGCAGTATAACGAGATAAAAAGGAAGTATCCTGATGCTTGTTTATTGTTTCGGGTAGGAGATTTTTATGAAACTTTTGGTGACGATGCTGTGCGTGCATCAAAAATCCTTGGAATTACATTAACCAAGCGCGGTGCAGGTTCTGAAACAGAGACAGCATTAGCCGGTTTCCCGCACCATTCTTTAAATACGTATCTGCCTAAATTAGTCAAAGCCGGACTCCGTGTTGCGATTTGTGATCAATTAGAAGATCCAAAAATGACTAAAACCATCGTTAAACGAGGGGTTACAGAATTAGTCACACCCGGAGTTTCCATGAATGATGAAGTTTTGCAATCTAAAACCAATAATTTTCTAGCTTCGGTTTATTTTGGAAAAAAAATAATCGGGGTTTCATTTCTTGATGTTTCTACCGGTGAATTTTTAACTTCTGAAGGAAACGAAGAGTATATCGATAAACTTCTGCAGAACTTTAGTCCGAGTGAGATTTTGGTTCCAAAACAGAATAAGAATGATTTCAGAGATGCTTTTGGAGAAAATTTTCATGCTTTTTACCTGGAAGATTGGGTTTACAAGGAAGATTATGCTGTCGAAACTCTGGTGAATCATTTTCAGACCAATTCATTAAAAGGGTTTGGTATTGAAGAATTAGCAAACGGAATTATAGCTTCAGGCGCAATTTTATATTATTTATCTGAAACACAACATAATAAAATACAGCATATTACGTCCATTCATCGCATCGCTGAAGATGCTTATGTCTGGATGGATCGCTTTACAATCCGGAATCTGGAATTGTATCATAGTTATAATCCCAACGCAGTCACATTGCTGGATGTAATCGATAAAACGCTTTCGCCTATGGGTGGACGAATGTTGAAACGCTGGCTGGCACTTCCGCTAAAGGACGCTAATAAAATCAAATCCCGTCACGAAGTGGTTTCTTATTTTAAAGAGAATCAGGAAATTCTTCAGAAAGTTCAATATCAAATCAGGCAGATTTCAGATTTAGAGCGTTTGATCTCTAAAATTGCAGCGGGAAGAGTAAGTCCGAGGGAAGTAATTTACCTTAAAGAATCTCTCGATGCCATTATTCCCATAAAAGAAATAGCATTGCAAAGCAGTCAGGAAGCAGTTAAAGTAATTGGTGATAGTTTGCATAATTGTGATTTGTTGCGAGAAAAAATCAAAGCAACCCTGAATCAAGATGCGCCTGTTGCTATCAGTAAAGGGAATGCGATTGCTTCGGGAATCAATAATGAACTGGATGAGTTGCGAGGGATTTCTACTTTAGGAAAAGAATATCTGGAAGGAATTGAATCCCGTGAGTCTGAAAGAACAGGAATTTCTTCATTGAAGATTTCTTTTAATAATGTTTTTGGGTATTATATTGAAGTCAGAAATACGCATAAAGACAAAGTTCCGACAGAATGGATTCGTAAGCAGACTTTAGTGAATGCTGAGCGCTATATCACAGAAGAGTTAAAAGAATACGAAACTAAAATTTTAGGAGCCGAAGAGAAAATACAGCAAATAGAAAGCCAGTTGTTTGAGCAATTAGTGAGTTGGATCGCGACTTATATTAAGCCGGTACAGTTAAATGCTAACTTGATTGCGCAATTAGACTGTTTGGTTTCTTTTACGCAGTTGGCTGTCGAGAATAATTATATTTGCCCGGAAATTGATGATTCTTTTGCTTTGGATATTAAAAACGGACGTCATCCTGTCATTGAAAAACAATTGCCAATTGGAGTTCCTTATATTGCGAATGATGTATATCTTGATCGGGACTCACAGCAAATAATCATGATTACCGGTCCGAATATGTCCGGTAAGTCGGCTATTTTGCGACAAACGGCATTAATTGTGCTGTTGGCTCAAATGGGAAGTTTTGTTCCGGCTGAAAGTGTTAAAATGGGTGTGGTAGATAAAATTTTCACCAGAGTAGGGGCGAGTGATAATATTTCCATGGGTGAATCGACTTTTATGGTCGAAATGAATGAGACGGCTTCTATTTTGAATAATATTTCCGAAAGAAGTTTGGTTCTTCTTGACGAAATCGGACGCGGTACGAGTACATATGACGGAGTTTCGATAGCGTGGGCAATTGCAGAATTTCTTCATGAAAATCCCGCACAGCCAAAAACATTGTTTGCAACGCATTATCATGAGTTAAATGAAATGTGCGAGTCATTGCCTCGAATCCAGAATTATAATGTTTCTGTAAAAGAATTAAAAGACACGGTTTTATTTATCAGAAAGTTAGAAAAAGGAGGAAGTGCTCACAGTTTTGGTATTCATGTAGCTAAAATGGCCGGAATGCCTCAAATCGTTTTGCAAAAAGCAGGTAAGATTTTGAAGAAGCTGGAGAAAAATCATTCTGGAGAAGTTTTAAGCGGAATTAAATCGGCTAAAGATGAAATGCAATTGAGTATTTTTAATCTTGACGATCCGCTTTTGGAAGAAATCAAAGAAGAAATCCTGAATTTAGACATCAATACACTGACTCCTGTTGAAGCTCTAATGAAGCTGAATGAGATAAAACGTATGCTGAATAAAAAATAATGTCTATAAAACAAGGGTTTTCAGAGGGTTATAAAAAAGTGTGATTTTTTTATTAAAAAACGCTTGTTTAATTGAATTAATGTATTAAATTTGCCCTCGCAATACAGCAATGCATTGCAGTTCTTTTTAAACTTGAAACGCGAAAATAGCTCAGTTGGTAGAGCGCGACCTTGCCAAGGTCGAGGTCGCGGGTTCGAGCCCCGTTTTTCGCTCAATACCAAATAATGCTCGGATGGTGAAATTGGTAGACACGCTGGACTTAAAATCCAGTGAACAGTAATGTTCGTGCGGGTTCAAGTCCCGCTCTGAGTACAAAAAGCTTCAAACTATGTTTGGAGCTTTTTTTTGTTTATAACATTTTGGTTTTTTCTTCCGCAAATAGTTTAAAGTAGGTAATTGTGGATTATCTTCGGTTTAAAATCACTTTAATATTCTGAATGAAGTATGGGGACATTTGTAATTAGTAAGCGTTTTAGTGGCGAGTATAAATTTGAATTTACATCCAGAAAAGGGAAAACAATATTTACCAGTAAGAGTTTTGAATTAAGGTTTGAATGCGAGAATGAAATTGAGCATTTAAAAGCTTCTCTGGAGAATAGTACTTTTATGAAGTTCAAGTCTTCCAGCGGGAAGTATTTCTTTAAACTGATTGTAGATGAAAGGGAATTGGCAGTTAGTAGAAAATATTCGACATTATTGATGCTGGAAAAAGGAATTGCTGAGATTCGTAAATATGCTGTAAAGTCTGAAACTTTAGATTTTTCAAGCGATGATTTTATTTTTCCTGAAATTGAATTTCAAGATTAAGGAGTTGTTATAAAAAAGTAAAGCCACGCAATGCGTGGCTTTGTAAAAATATTTAGATTGTTATCTAATTATTTTTTTACTTCTTCTTTAACAGGAGCAGCAGCTTCTGTAGTAGCAGCAGCAGCTTCTGTAGTAGCAGCAGCAGCAGCAGTATCAACAGCAGTAGCAGCGCTATCAATAGCTTCTTCCATTACTGGAGCAACTTCTTCAACTGGAGTTTCTTCAGTTTTAGCAGCATCTTTACATGATACGAAAGAAACACTCATCATAGCTACTAAAGCCATACTTAAAACAACTTTTTTCATCTTACTTAATTATAAAGGTTAATTATTAATTCGAGGCAAAGATATAAATTTTTTAATATGTAAAAATTTTTTTTACTTTTTTTTTCAAAAAAATATTCTTTGTCAACATTGTATTCAATAACAATTTCTGTGCCAAAAAAGTATTTTTTTTAAAAAATAAATGAAACCCTCAATATTTATAAGGTATTGAGGATTAGTGACTTATTTTTTTTTAGGGTGAACCAGCTTCATTTCGTCAACTAAATGTTTGGCTCCGGCATATTTATCAACAACAAATAAGACATACCGCATGTCTACCATTACGTTTCTGCAGATAGACGGATCGTAATGAATGTCACTCATTGTGCCTTCCCAAACGCGGTCAAAATTTAAGCCGATTAGATTTCCTTCAGCATCAATTGCAGGACTTCCTGAATTTCCACCTGTAGTGTGGTTAGTTCCTATAAAGCAAATTGGCAATTTTCCATTTTCGCCATATTGACCATAATCTTTAGTATTGTATAATTCGATTAATTTTTTTGGAATATCAAACTCATAATCTCCGGGAATGTATTTTTCCATCATTCCGTCTAAATAAGTTACTGGTTTGTAATAGGTGGCGTCTTTAGGTTCGTAGCCGTTTACTTTTCCGTAAGTCACACGCAATGTGCTGTTTGCGTCCGGAAAAATACGAGTGTTAGGGTACAGTTCCAGTTGGGCTTTCATGTAAGTTCTTTGAAGAGCTGTAATTTTCAAATTGATTTCATCGAACTTTGGAGCTACATTTTTACTGTAATTGCTGGCCAATGATTTTACAAAAATATACCCTTTGTCTTTGTTTAATTTTTTCAATACGGTTTTGGCATCACCGCTTAACAGTTCTTTAAATTGAGCATAATTAACCAATTTTGATTTACTGTACAAAGTAGCCGCCAGTTTTTTATAATCCGCATTAATTAATGTGGAAGGCAAAAATTGTTTTGGTGCTTTATTTCCATAAAGGGCAATTAACTGCTCGAATACCTTCTCATCCACTTTAGCATTGAATTCTCTGTAGAAATCTTCCTGAGCCTTAATTAAATTTTCTTTTCTGTCGTTGAATGATTGTTCTCCTTTGGTGGTATAAACCTGTTCTAATTGGTATAATTTATAGCCTAAACTCAATAATTCGGTATTTTTTGCCACTACTTCCATGAAGTAATCCCTGCTTACAGCATAAGGAGTAATTTCTTTGTAGTTTTTTTCAAATTCGGCTAATAAATTGCCGTACTCTGCCTGTTTTCCTGATGCAGCTACTTTCTGTTGAAAATCTTTTTCGAAGTTTTGTTTAAGAACAACAGCGTTTGATTTTTTTAACCCTTGGCTTTCACCGATCCATTTCTTCCAATAATTTGCTACACTAGCGTATTTTGATGCATATTGAATTTTAATAGCATTGTCTTTTCGCATAAAACCGTCCTGTACTTTTAAGGCAGCATCACGAATTTCGATTTTTGCCGGATTCAATTCTTTTACAATTTGATCCACTGCAAATGAAGGTAAATATTCTTGTGTTTTTCCAGGATAACCAAAAACCATAGTAAAATCATCTTCCTGAATACCGTCTAATGAAACCGGTAAAAAGTGTTTCGGGGAATAAGGAACATTGTCTTTTGAATATTCCGCAGGACGATTGTTTTTGTCAGCATATATTCGAAACATTGAAAAATCACCAGTATGACGTGGCCATACCCAGTTGTCTGTATCGGAGCCAAATTTTCCAATTGAGCTAGGTGGAGCACCAACTAAACGGACATCTTTGAATGTTTCAGTAACAAATAAAATATACTGATTTCCTTCAAAAAAAGTACGAACTTTATTTTCCTGCCAAGATTCTTTTGGGAAACTAGCTGTAACTTTAGTGATGTTTTCTTGTATTTTCTTTTGTTTTTCTGCTTCGGAAGTGATAGAAGCAACTCCGTCTAAAACCTGTACTGTCACATCATTAATGCTGACCATAAAAGTAACCACCAAATCTTTGTTTGGCAATTCATCTTCCATTTTCATTGCCCAAAAACCATTAGTCAAATAATCGTGCTCTACGGTAGAATGATTTTGGATGGCATCAAATCCGCAGTGATGATTGGTTAAAAGTAATCCTTTTGGTGAAATTATTTCAGAAGTACAGCCGCCGTTAAAATGAGGAACTGCGTCTTTTAAACTGGAATGGTTAACAGAATAAATGTCCTCTGCCGACATTTTCATGCCTAAATTTTTCATTTCAGTTTCGTTCATTCCTTTTAATAACGAAGGAATCCACATACCACCTTGTTGGGCTTGTGTCTGGATAACAAACAATAAAAGGATTAATTTTAAAATCTTCATAGCGCTAATTATTTTGAATTTTTTATTTAACAGAATATTTCATCAGTTTTCGGTGATGAACTATAAAATCGCTCGCAAGATACAATTTTTGAGCATTCTCGTTGTGATTTTCAACTTCAAGATAGATGACTTTTAACTTTAATTTATGAGCTTCGGCCTGAATAAAGTCAATCACTTTTTTGCCAATTCCTTTGCCGCGGGCTTTTTCTGAAAGGAATAATTCGTCAAGGAAAGCGATTGTCCCTTTGTATTCAAAACTAAAAATAAAGGTTAGGATAACATAGCCGATTGTTTCGTTTTCGTCACAAATAAGCCAGGTTTTACCTAAGTTTTGGTTTGAAATGAATTTGACAAACAATTCTTTAGTTACTTCAATGTCAATTGGATAGTTGTCAATTGCATAAAAATCCTGCATCATGGATACAATATTTTCTATGTTGGATTTTTCCAGAGGTTTAAAGGAAATCATTTGTAATGTGTTTCAGGATAACTTCGGTGCCGCCTTTGTTCATTTGTACAAAAGAGCTGCAAATATGACCTTTTTCAAAACGCTCATCTTCATTTTGAATAAGTAAATTAAAAGTTTCATTGAGTTCATTCTGATCCGAAATAGTAAGGCAGCCTTGTAAATGAACCAGAGCCGTTGCTTCTGCAAAATGAGAATAATTTGGGCCGATGACAATTGGAACACCAAAAGTAGCCGGCTCTAAAATGTTGTGAACACCCGGATTTCCAAAGCCTCCGCCTACATAGGCAATGTCGGCATAACTGTAAATTTTGGTCAAAATCCCAATGGTATCAATGATAAAAACGTCAAAATCGGCTAAATTTTGATTCTCTTTTTGAGAAAATAAAACTGTTTTTCTGGAAATAGTGTTTTTTAATTCTTGGATTTGTTCAGTTTTGATATTGTGAGGTGCAATAATAAATTTTATTCCTTTGGAAGAGTTGATGTAATTTGCGAGAAAACTTTCATCCTTTGGCCAGGAACTTCCAATAACAATGGTGGTTGTATTATTTTTAAAATCAGCAATAAAATCCAAAGAATTATCTTGTTCTAAAATTGAAACCACTCTGTCAAAACGCGTGTCACCCGAGATTTTCACATTGTTGAAGCCAATACCCTGCAGTAGTTTTTTTGAACTTTCATTTTGCACAAAAAAATAATTAAAAGTGGTCAATGCATTTCGGTAAAATCCGCCATACCATTTAAAGAACATCTGATTTTCTCTGAATATACCGGAAATAAGGTAGGTTTTGATTTTTTGGTTTTTAAGTTCTTTCAGATAATTTGGCCAATATTCGTATTTGATAAAAAACACCATTTCGGGATGAACCAGATACAGAAATTTTTGCGCATTAAATTTGGTGTCTAAAGGCAAATAAACGGTCACATCTGCAATCTGATTGTTTTTTCGAACTTCATATCCTGAAGGTGAAAAAAAAGTAATCACAATTTTATGGGAAGGATATTTTTCTTTTATTTTTTCAATTACGGGTAAACCTTGTTCGTATTCGCCAAGTGAAGCTGCGTGGAACCAAATGGTTTTGTCTTCGGGGATTATTTTATCTTTTAAGCTTGAAAATACAGTCTTTCGCCCATCAACAAATAATTTGATTTTGGGACTGAAAAGCGCAATTATCCTCAGCAAAAATTCGGCGATATGTACAACTAAATTGTAAAGAAGAAACATACATCAAAATTTGAAAGGCTAAAATACAGTTTCTATGTTTATTTTCGTTGGCGAGCAGTCATTAAATTCTTATTTTTGTGAATTCAAATAATCATACGATGAAAAAAATCCAAATGGTTGACCTGAAAAGTCAATACGAAAAAATAAAAGATACTGTAGATGCTTCTATTCAGGAAGTTTTAGATACCAATGCTTACATTAACGGTCCGCAAGTTCATCAATTCCAAAAATCACTTGAAGAGTATTTGGGTGCAAAACACGTTATTCCTTGTGCAAACGGGACGGATGCCTTGCAAATTGCGATGATGGGGTTGAATCTAAAGCCTGGTGATGAAGTTATTACTGCCGATTTTACATTTGCCGCAACGGTTGAAGTTATTGCGCTATTGCAATTGACACCGGTTTTGGTTGATGTCGAAATGGATTCCATGAATATTTCAATTGAAGCACTGAAAAAAGCGATTACACCAAAAACAAAAGCCATTGTTCCGGTACATTTATTTGGCCGTACTGCGAATATGGATGCGATTATGGAAATTGCAAACGAACATAATTTATATGTTATTGAAGATAATGCACAAGCTATTGGAGCTGACTATACTTCAAAAGACGGTTCCAAAAAGAAAGTGGGTACAATTGGTCATGTAGCGGCAACTTCGTTTTTTCCATCTAAAAATTTAGGCTGTTACGGAGATGGTGGTGCGATTTTTACTAATGACGATGCTTTGGCTCACACGCTCCGCGGAATTGTAAACCACGGAATGTATGTGCGTTACCATCACGATGTTGTGGGTGTAAATTCACGTTTAGATAGTATTCAGGCTGGGGTTTTAAATGCAAAATTGTCAAATCTGGATGTTTATAACAAAGCACGCCGTGAAGCTGCCACAAAGTATAACGCAGCTTTTGCAAATCATAAAAACATTGTAACTCCTTTATTTGATTCAAATGGAGACGACCACGTTTTTCACCAATATACTTTGAGAATTGTAAATGCTGACAGAAACGGTTTGATGGATTATTTGTTAAGCAAAGAAATTCCCTGCGCGATTTATTACCCGATTCCGCTGCATTCACAAAAAGCCTATTTGGATACCAGATACAAAGAATCTGATTTTCCGGTGACAAATCAATTGGTACAGGAAGTTATTTCATTGCCAATGCATACGGAATTAGACGATGAACAAGTTAAATTTATCACGGATTCAGTTCTGGAATTTTTAAAATAGTATTATGGAATCAAAACCGAAGAATAATTACATCATTCAATTCGTTATTTTCATTGTCGTTTTTGCGGTTGCTTTTTTTGGGACTAAATATTTTTTGAGCAGAAAGTAAAATAAAATCCGAAATTATCGGGAAAGTAAGAATCAAAAAAAATAAGCGTCAGACAATTAAATTATTATGAAAACACTAGTAACAGGAGGTCTTGGTTTTATAGGTTCACACACCGTTGTTGAATTACTAAATGAAGGTTTTGAAGTTGTAATAATCGACAATCTTTCCAATTCGTCTATGGATGTTTTGGAAGGAATAGAGCGGATTGCAGGAAAAAAACCTTGGTTTGAAAATGTCGATTTAAAAGATAAAAAAGCGGTTCAGACCTTTTTTAAAAAATATGATGATGTTGCCGGTGTAATCCATTTTGCTGCAAGTAAAGCTGTTGGAGAAAGTGTAGAAAATCCCTTATTGTATTATGAAAATAATATCAACTCATTAGTGTATCTTCTTCAGGAATTACAGCAAAAACCGGAAGCAAGTTTTATTTTCAGTTCCTCGTGTACTGTTTACGGTCAAGCCGAAATAATGCCGATTACAGAAAATGCACCTGTGCAGCAAGCGATGTCTCCGTACGGAAATACAAAACAAATGGGAGAAGAAATTATTACAGATACGGCCAAAGTAAGTAATCTTAATGCTGTTTTGCTGCGGTATTTTAACCCAATTGGAGCACATCCTTCAGCTGAAATCGGAGAATTGCCTATCGGAGTACCGCAAAATCTGGTTCCATTTATAACTCAAACTGCCATTGGTTTGCGTACCGAATTGTCTGTTTATGGAGATGATTATCCTACGTCTGATGGGACTTGTATTCGGGATTACATTCATGTGGTTGATTTGGCTAAAGCACACGTTGTGGCTTTGCAAAGATTATTTGCAAAGAAAAACCTGGACAAAATCGAAACATTTAATCTTGGAACCGGAACCGGGAGCTCCGTTTTAGAAGTCATTACAACTTTTGAAAAAGTAAGCAATCAAAGATTACCTTATAAGATTGTGGGCAGAAGAGAGGGCGATATCGTCTCGGCATATGCTAATACAGACAAAGCAAACACTGTTTTGGGCTGGAAGGCAAAATCTACTTTGGAAGAAGCATTAAGCAGTGCGTGGAAATGGGAAAAAAAGATTAGGAGCTAATTTCTCTAAAAAAGAATAAATAAAAAACTCCCAAGAAATAACTTGGGAGTTTTTTTATAAGAGTAAGAAATACAATTAAAAAGCCAGCTTTTAGGCTGGCTTTTAAAATTTACTTTTTAACAGCATCTTTAACTTCTTTTGCGCCTTCTTCTACTTTTGCAGCTCCTTCTTTTACTGCATCTTCTACTTTTGCAGCAGTCGAATCAGCAACTTTGTCTACAGCAGCAGCAGTTGAATCAACCGCGTCAGACATTTCAGTGCCAACTGCATCAGCAGCAGCATCTACTTTTTCTTCTGTTTTTTCTTTACAAGAAACCATCAATGCTCCAACAAATGCTAAAGCTAAAAGTGTTTTTTTCATTTTTAAATTTTTTAGAATTAATAATTTTTAAAAAGTTTAGAATCCTAAAGATAGAAAAAATATAATATAAAGTTAATTCTTGGTATTATTTTTTTCATTATCAATTGTTTATATAATAAACTTGTTAGATTTTATAAAACCAATTCGTTATATAATTTTTCAAATGTTTCATCCAGATCAGTACTGAATCCCGGATGTGGTCTTGAAGTCTGAATACTTGAGCTTCTCACAGCGGTAAGCCATCTGAAACGTTCTGCTATTTCAAATGTGGCAATAGGACCTGAATTTGGTTCTCCGGCACTAATTCGGGTAAATGACATCAAGTTTGTTTCCAGTTGGTCAATGTCGAATTCAGAACATAACAGCCGAATCTTTTCTGCCGGAATCTGATGTGCCATCCTTAAATACTTTTTTCGTTTGCAAAAAAGCAGCAGGCCGATATTGATAAATTCTTCGCGTTCTACTCTGGGTACTACACGAATTACGGCATATTCATATAAGTGTTTTTCGTGCATCTTGAGTTTGTTTAAAAAATAGGTCGGCATTTGCTAACCGAATCGATAAAAATTGAAAGTAAACTTCTTTAATCTCGTTAGGGGTAATGGATCCATCTTCCCATTGCAGCCATTCTTCAGGGATTAAATTGACAAGATCTCTTAATACGTTGTCATTTAACTTCTGCGTAAATTCGGTATGTATTTTTTCCAATTCAGTGGCTTTTGGTAATAGTACATGGTCTTTAATCAGCGCAAAAGGAGATATTGTATTGGCTTTCCAGTTATCCCAGGAATGATGGAAATAAAAAGCAGCTCCATGGTCAATCAGCCAGAGTTCTTTGTGCCAAATCAATAAATTAGTATTGCGGAATGTTCGGTCTACGTTAGTGATAAAAGCATCCAGCCAAACAATTTTGGAAGCAAGCAATTCGTCACAATCATTTACTGAAGCATCGTATGTAATAGCACCCGATAGATAGTGTAAGCCTAAATTCAAACCTTGACTAAACTGCAGTAAATCCTGTATTTCTTCGTCAGCTTCAGTTCTTCCGAATGCTTCATCCAGAGTCGCAAATACCAGTTCTGGGACAGGAAGGCCTAAAAAACGGGCTATTTCACCTCCTAATAATTCGGCAATCAGGGCTTTTACACCATGTCCGGCACCGCGGAATTTCAAGACATATTTGAAATCGTCATCAGCATCGGCTAAGGCAGGCAAAGATCCTCCTTCGCGCAAAGGAGTGATGTAGCGTGTTACATTTACAGTTCTCAAACCGGGTATGTTCATATAATTTAGGGGTTCTGTTATAACAAAGATATCATTAAAATGAAAAACTCCGATATTTGGTTATCGGAGTTTTCTGTTCTTGATTTTCAATTTCAATTAAGCTGAAATAGTTTCCACTTCTTTGTTGATTTTGTTCACCAATCCAACTAATACTTTTCCAGGGCCTACTTCTGTAAATGAAATTGCACCGTCAGCGATCATTTGCTGTACTGATTGTGTCCATTTTACAGGAGCGGTTAGTTGGGTAATTAAGTTTTTCTTGATTTCTCCAGCATCAGAAACAGCACTGGCCGTTACATTTTGATATACAGGACAGCTTGGTACGTTGAATGTTGTTGCTTCAATCGCGGCGGCTAATTCTTCTCTTGCAGGTTCCATCATTGGAGAGTGGAAAGCACCACCAACAGGTAGAATTAAAGCACGTTTTGCTCCAGCTTCTTTCATTTTTTCACATGCTTCTTCCACTGCTTTTAGTTCTCCTGAAATTACCAGTTGCCCTGGACAGTTGTAGTTTGCAGCAACCACTACGCCATCAATTGAAGCGCAAATGTCTTCTACGATTTTGTCGTCTAAATTTAAAACCGCTGCCATGGTAGAAGGTGTAATTTCACAGGCTTTCTGCATTGCCAAAGCACGTTGTGAAACCAGTTTCAATCCGTCTTCGAAGGATAAAGTTCCGTTGGCTACTAATGCAGAAAATTCTCCTAAAGAGTGACCTGCAACCATATCGGGTTTAATGTCTAAAGTTTTGGCTAAAATTACAGAGTGCAGGAAAACAGCAGGCTGTGTAACTTTGGTTTCTTTTAATTCTTCAGCAGTACCTTCGAACATGATGTCAGTAATACGAAAATTTAATATTTCATTCGCTTTTTCAAAAAGCTCTTTGGCTACAGCCGAATTTTCATACAACTCTTTACCCATTCCTGTAAATTGAGCACCCTGGCCCGGAAATACATATGCTTTCATATTTTTTATTTAAAGATTGAAAAAATGTAAAAGTTGAAAACCAACGTTCAACTAAAGAACAAAAATACTATTTTTTTTAATAAGCAAAACCCCATTCTTTTAGAACAAAGAACAGGGTTTTGGAGTAACCAAAAAAACCAATTTATTATGAGAATTATTATTGTTTTATAAGTTGTAATTCAATGTTTAAGTTAACGTCTTCGCCAACTAGAACACCTCCGGTTTCCAGAGCAGAGTTCCAGTTTAATCCCCAATCCTTACGGTTGATTTTGCCTGAAATAGTCAATCCTACTTTAGTATTTCCCCAAGGATCTTTCATTAATCCGCTGTATTCTGTTGAAAGTTGTACAAATTTAGTGACTCCTTTTAGACTTAAATCTCCTGCCAACTCATACTTGTCATCGCTTGTTTTGGTGAAGGAAGAAGCTTTGAAAGTCATTTTCGGATGATTGTCGACATCAAAAAAATCAGCGCTTTTCAAATGATTGTCTCTGTCTGAATTGTGTGTGTCAATAGAATTAATATCTGCAGAGAAATCAATGGATGCTTTGGTGAAATCATCATTTTCAGTTACGATATTGGCATCGTAGTTTTCAAATTTCCCTGATACGTTAGTAAACATCATGTGTTTTACTTTAAAACCTATTTCTGAATGTGTTGGGTCAATAGTCCATTTAGTTGTTGCCATAATTTTATTTTTAATTGTTATCTTATTTTGATGAAGCAAAGTTACTTCGGGGTTGTTGTTCAATCACTTAACCTAGATTAAGAAATGATTGCAATTGTTATTATTAAATAGTCATTGGAACTTCCATTAACAGGAATTCTGCTTCTGAATCTGCTTTTATAGTAACAGTATTGGTATTCCAAATTCCGAACCCGTCTCTTTTGTTTAAAGAGTGTCCGTTTACCGTTACATCGCCATCAAGTACGAAGACATACAGTCCGTTTCCTTGTTTTTTGAAATTGTATTCTGTTGCTGCGTCTTTGTCAAACTTTCCTAAATGGAACCAGGCGTCCTGATGAATCCAGACTCCTGCATCGTCTGCGTTCGGAGAAAGAATCTGTTGTAGTTTGTTGTGGCGGTCTTCTTTATTTAAGGTAATCTGGTCGTATCTTGGAGTCACTCCCTTTTTATTAGGGATTACCCAAATCTGAAGGAACTTGACTGATTCGTCAGCATTTTTATTGTATTCGCTGTGTTGTACTCCGGTTCCTGCGCTCATCACTTGAATATCGCCGTTTTTAATTACGGTTTTATTGCCCATGCTGTCTTGGTGTTCCAAGTCACCTTCTAACGGAATACTAATGATTTCCATATCCTGGTGCGGATGTTTTCCAAATCCCATTCCGGCCGAAACAGTGTCGTCGTTCAGCACGCGAAGTACACCGAAATTCATTCGTTCCGGGTTGTGGTAATTTGCAAAGCTAAAGGTGTGAAAGCTTTGCAGCCAGCCGTGATTCGCGTTACCGCGTGTATTGGCTTTATGTAAAATAACATTTTCCATAATCTTTGAATTTGTGTTTTGAATATGATTGAACCCAATGGTTTCTTCCGTTGCCGGAGAAGTAGTGTTTGCCAAAGCGGCTCCGGTAACTACTGCACCGCTGCCTAAAATGGTTTTTCGGATAAAATCTTTTCGGTTCATGACTTTGATTTTGATGATACAAAGTTACTATAGGTCAATAGCCGAAACACTTAACCTAGATTAAGAAATGTTTGGTAGGATTAAAGAAGCGTGTTGCGGACTTACTTTTTAAGAAGTCTTGCTTTCATTTTGCTGAAAAACTCAGGAGTGACTCCTATATAAGAAGCGATTTGTTTTTGGGGAAGGCTGTAAATAAGGGCAGTATACTTTTTGGTAAACTTGTCATAGCGAGCCTCTGCTGTGAAGCTCATATTGTCCATTAGGCGCTGTTGGTTGGCTACTAATGAATTTTCGATAAGGATTCGGAAGAAGCGTTCCATTTTAGGGACTTCAGCATACAATACTTCCTGGTTTTCTTTGGAAAGTAGCAGTACTTCAGCTTCTTCATTGACTTCAATAAAAGAATTCCCCGGACGCTGAGATAAATAACTGTACATATCGGCAATCCACCAGCCGGGACAGGCAAAGCTTACTACGTGTTCCATGCCGTTTTCGTCGATAGTGTAATTGCGGAGAATGCCTTTGGTAACAAAGAAAGAATGGGTACAGATTTCTCCTTCTTTTAATACAATGGTCTTTGGGCTATACTGCCTGTTCTCGGTTAATGCCAGAACACGTTCCTGCTCTTGTGCGGAGAGTGAAACGTGTTTGGCTATACTTTCCAGAAGTAGACTCACTTTTTATTGTTTGGTTGCTTTCTTCTGTTCTATCAATTGAAATGTAGAGGCTACAAAGCGGTCATTGACGATTTCGCCAGCTACTTCCGCTTTTCTGATGGCATTACAAAATCCATCGGAAGCATGGGCATCTCCATGTTTGTCAATAACTGTTCCGTCAACAAAATAAGGTTTTCCGTCGATACGGACAGCAAGGGTGCAGCCGTTACCTTTCATCCCGAACTGGCATTGCCCGCAGGAAGCTTCCACGATTTGTGTTTTTGGTTTCTCTTTTTTCTCCTGTGCTGTCATGGCAAAAGAGGTAAAAAGTAAAAATAAGATGGCTGTTTTTTTCATGATTTTAAGAATTTACAGTCACTAAGATAGCGGTTTTTTTAACACGATCTACAATTTCTTCGATAGGGGTTTCCAAAGTGTCGTTTGCTAAAACCACCCCCATTCTGCGATAAGGTCTTGCTGTTGGTTTGCCAAAAATCCTAAAATCGGTTTTAGGTAAGCCTGCTATGTTTTCAATTCCGGAATAGGTTGGGTTGGTCGAGTTGTCAGAAGCTAAAATGACAGCACTTGCTCCTGCTTTTTCCAGAGTGATTTGGGCTATAGGCAGGCTTAAAACAGCACGTAAATGCAGTTCAAACTCATTGAAATTCTGCGTTCCGGCTAAAGTTACCATTCCGGTGTCATGAGGACGAGGGGACAGTTCGGAGAAATAAACGCCTTCATCCGTTAAGAAGAATTCCACACCAAAAAGGCCAGCGCCACCCAAGGCTTCGGTTACTTTACGAGCCATATCCTGCGCTTTCAGAATGTCTTTTTCACTAACACGTGCTGGCTGCCAGCTTTCCTGATAATCGCCACGTTCCTGACGGTGGCCTATGGGAGCGCAAAAAAGTGTCGGGTTGTTGTTTTGTGTAACGGTCAGCAATGTTATTTCGGAATTGAAATTAACAAAAGCCTCTACGATTACTTCGACTACATCGCCACGGGAGCCTTCAACGGCATAGTTCCAGGCCTTTTCGATATCCGCTGCTGTTTTTATAGTAGATTGACCCTTTCCTGACGAACTCATTAACGGTTTTACTACACATGGCATGCCTACTTCCTGAACGGCTTTCTGTAATTCGTCTGCTGAGGTAGCATAACGGTAATTGGCTGTTTTTAAGCCTAAATCTTTGGCTGCCAAATCTCTGATGGCCTTTCGGTTCATGGTGAAATTAGCGGCTTTCGCAGAAGGGACAACGGTTATGCCTTGTTTTTCGTAGTCATAAAAACGTTCGGTTCGGATGGCTTCAATCTCTGGGACAATAAAATCAGGCTGGTGTTTGGCGATAATACGGTCCAGTTCTGTGCCGTTGAGCATATTGATGACTTCAAAGCCGTGTGCTACCTGCATGGCTGGTGCATTTTCGTAGCTGTCGACAGCAATAACGGTTTGGCCGATACGCTGTGCGGCGATGACAAATTCTTTTCCTAATTCTCCAGAACCGAGTAGTAGTATTTTCGACATTTTAGTGTTGTTTGTTGTTTAAGGATGTGTGTTTGTTTATTGGGTAATTTTAATCTGAATAGCAAATATACAAAGATGCATACAGATAAAGCAATCGATTTTGAGAGAGTTTGTTGCAAGACTTCTCGGAAGGTCACATGACTTTCTCATGACTTATTCACGGCTTTACCATGGCTTTACTACGGCTTTAGGATGGTATGCAGGAAGTAAGCAGGAGGGAAGAAATGGTGTTGTTTTAGTAGTACTGCGGTTATTTTGTAATGGTGTCTTTCTGGTTTTGTTTCCCTGATTATCGGACATAAAAAAAGCCCCAAGAATTCTTGAGGCATTTTGTGTTATGCTACAACTTAGACAGTTATTGCTTCTTTGATTCTTCGGATGGCTTCTGTCAGAATTTCTTCGCTGGTAGCGTAAGAGATACGGATACAGTCTGGATTTCCGAAAGCATCTCCGGTCACCGTTGCTACATTGGCTTCGGCTAAAAGATATAGAGAAAAATCATCGGCATTGTTGATCTTAGTTCCTTTCAGTGTTTTTCCAAAGAAATAAGAAACATCTGGGAATACATAAAAAGCGCCTTCAGGAACATTTAATTTCAATCCCGGTATTTCCTTGATTAAACCTACCACCAAATCCCTGCGGCTGTGGAATGCTTTAACCATATTGTTTAATACGCTTGGATCAGCATCAACCGCAGCAATGGTAGCACGTTGTGCAATACTGTTTGCGCCGCTGGTTACCTGACCCTGCATTTTGGTACACGCTTTTGCGATAGTTTCGTTTGCGCCAATGTATCCGATTCTCCAGCCTGTCATGGCAAAAGCTTTGGCTACTCCGTTTACGGTAATTGTTCTGTCGAACATGCCTGGAATAGATGCGATGCTGCAAAAAGTACCTGAGAAGTTGATGTGCTCGTAAATTTCATCTGAAACAACGAAGATGTTCGGGTATTTTTCCAAAACTTTGGATAAAGCCGTTAATTCGTCTCTGTTGAATACAGAACCACTTGGATTACAAGGAGAACTGTACCAGATCATTTTCGTTTTTGGTGTAATGGCAGCTTCCAGTTGCTCCGGAGTGATTTTGAAATCCGTTTCTACGGAAGTAGGAACTTCCACCGGGATTCCGCCTGCTATTTTGATAATCTCATAGTAACTTACCCAATACGGTGCAGGAAGGATTACTTCGTCACCAGGGTTAATCATTACCTGAGCAATGTTGTATAAAGATTGTTTTGCGCCAGTGGAGACTACAATATTTGCCGGACTGTAATCCAGATTGTTATCTCTTTTAAATTTGCGGCAGATTGCTTCTTTTAAATCAGCATAACCTTCTACAGGAGTGTAAGTGCTGTAGTTTTCGTCGATTGCTTTCTTAGCTGCTTCCTTAATGAAATCAGGGGTGTTGAAGTCAGGTTCTCCTAAACTTAAACTGATAATATCGATGCCCTGGGCTTTTAATTCTCTTGCTTTAGCGGCCATTGCCAAAGTTTGAGACGTAGATAGATTGTTAATTCGATCCGAAAGAAAATTCATAGTTGGTATGTTGTTGTAGTTGTTTTATGCTAATGACGGTTTTTGCCCTAAAGTTTTCAAATGACGGAAATGTGCTATAACGGCACTCCACATTGTTTTGTATTCGTAATAAGGCAGATTGCATTCTTGTGCCGTCTGTTTTACTATTTCGGCAATTTTTCCATAATGAACATGGCTGATATTAGGGAAGATATGATGCTCAATCTGGTGGTTTAATCCTCCTGTATACCAGTTTACTACCCAGTTTTTAGGTGCGAAATTGGTTGTAGTAAACAATTGGTGGATAGCCCAGGTATTTTCAATTTCCCCTTCTTCATTAGGAACCGGGTTTGAAGTATCTTCAATGATGTGTGCTAATTGAAAGACAACACTTAAAATTAAGCCGGCTGTGTAATGCATGATGAAAAATCCAATCAGAACTTTCCACCAGGTAATTCCTAAAAACATTGGAATCACTAACCAAATAGAAAAATAAATCACTTTTGTAATTACTAAAGTACTCCATAATTTCACTGGGCTTGGGAATTCGCCGTAGGAAAGTTTTCTTTTGATGTAGTTCTTCATCTGTTTGAAATCTGTTGTCAGGGACCAGTTAAAGGTCAGTAAACCGTATAAGAAAACGGAATAGTAATGTTGGAATCTGTGGAACTTGTGCCACTTTGCGCTTTGGGTAAAGCGGATAATTCTTCCGGCATCCAAATCCTCATCATGTCCCGGGATATTGGTGTAGGTATGATGCAATACATTGTGCTGTACCTGCCAGTTGTATACATTGCCTGCTAAGATGTAGATGCTTCCGCCCATGATTTTGTTTAACCATGGTTTTGTTGAATAAGAGCCGTGATTTCCGTCGTGCATAACATTCATTCCCACTCCGGCCATTCCAATCCCAATGACAATTGTAGAAAGTAAATGCACCCAAAAAGGCATATCAATAGTTAATATCAGGAAATATGGAGTCAAAAAAATCGCAAACATAATTACCGTTTTAAGGTGTAATTTCCAGTTACCGGTTTTTTGAATATTATTCTCTTTGAAATAGGTATTTACACGCGAATTTAAAGTCCTGAAAAACTTCATAGAATCATTGCGTGAAAATGTAGGAACCGTTGTATTCATAATTTTATGTATAAACGTCAAAGGTAATTATTAAAAAAAACTATCCAATAAAGATTAACAGATTTTGTTTCTTAAATTACTTACTTTTGCCTAAAATTATGTCCCATGGAAGAAATACTAAAGTATTTTCCTAGTTTAACAGAAGTACAAATTGCGCAATTTGAAAAATTGGAAGCATTGTACCAGGACTGGAACGCCAAAATTAATGTGATTTCCAGAAAAGATATTGACGAATTGTATGTGAAACACGTTTTGCATTCTTTGGCTATTGCCAAAGTGCAGCCTTTTGAATCAGGGACTTATGTTTTAGATGTAGGAACCGGTGGAGGTTTTCCCGGGATTCCGTTAGCGATACTTTTCCCGGAAACCCGTTTTTACTTAATTGATGTAATTGCCAAAAAAATAAAAGTGGTTCAGGCGGTAGTGGATGCTCTTGAACTTAAAAATGTTAAGGCTGAACAGCTGCGTGCCGAAAATGTAAAAGGAGATTTTGATTTTATTGTAAGCAGAGCTGTAACCAATATGCCGGATTTTGTTTCCTGGATTAAGGATAAAATCAAAAAGCAACAAAAACACGAGCTGTCAAACGGTATTCTGTATTTAAAAGGTGGTGATTTGTCCGAAGAACTGAAAGACTTTCCGAAAGCTACGGAATACAATATTTCGGAGTTATTTGAGCCGGATTTCTTTGAAACAAAAAAAGTAGTCCATTTGCCTTTGAAGTTTAAATCATAAAATAAAAAGCCCGTCACAATATAGATGACGGGCTTTTTTTATTAATGTGATTCCTTTGGATTATCCCAAAAACGGGTATCTGTAATCTTCCGGAGTAACAAAAGTTTCTTTAATTGTTCTAGGTGACACCCAACGCAATAAGTTTTGTGCTGAACCTGCTTTGTCATTTGTTCCTGAAGCTCTTGCTCCTCCAAATGGCTGCATTCCAACAACCGCTCCGGTTGGTTTGTCATTGATATAGAAGTTTCCGGCAGCATTTTGTAACGCTACAGTAGCTTCTTCAATAGCATAACGGTCCTGGCTGAAAATGGCTCCGGTTAAGGCATATTCTGAGGTTGTGTCTACTAATTTTAATGTTTCATTCCATTTAGCATCCTCATACACATAAATGGTCATTACCGGACCAAAAAGTTCCGTTTCCATAGTGGTGTATTTTGGATTTGTTGTTACGATAACAGTAGGTTCAATGAAATAACCTTTCGATTTATCGTAATTTCCACCCACAATGATTTCTGCATCAGCATCTTTTTTAGCTTGGTCGATAAAGCTCGCCAATTTATCAAAAGAACCTTCGTGAATTACGGCAGTAATGAAATTACTGAAGTCTTCCGGAGAACCTTGTTTCATCGATTTAACATCAATAATTAATTGTTCTTTTACCGCTGGCCATAAACTTTGTGGGATATAAGCTCTTGAAGCAGCGGAACATTTTTGTCCCTGGAATTCGAAAGCACCACGAGTAATACCTGTTACTACTTGTTTTGCATTAGCACTTGGATGGGCTACGATAAAATCTTTTCCGCCAGTTTCTCCAACAATTCTTGGATACGTTTTGTAATGGTGAATATTAGTTCCGATTTTTGCCCATATGTCTTTGAATACGTGTGTTGAACCTGTAAAGTGAATTCCTGCGAAGTCACGACTTGCTAAAACAGTATCGGTAATCATTAAAGCATCTCCAAAAACTACGTTGATAACGCCGTCCGGAACTCCTGCTTCTTTGAAAACGTCAATAATAACTTTTGCAGAGAAAACCTGACTATCGCTTGGTTTCCAAATCACAACATTACCCATTAACGCAGCACTTGCAGGAAGATTTGCAGCAATAGCAGTAAAGTTGAAAGGAGTAATTGCATATACAAAACCTTCTAATGGTCTGTATTCAACTCTGTTCCACATGTCTGAGTTTGAAGAAGGCTGATCTTGATAAATCTGAGTCATGAATTCTACGTTGAAACGCAAGAAGTCAATTAACTCACAAGCGGCGTCAATTTCAGCTTGGTGAATGGTTTTGGATTGTGCAATCATTGTTGCAGCATTTATTTTTGCTCTGTATGGACCTGCAATTAATTCGGCTGCTTTCAGGAAAATGGCAGCACGTTGTTCCCAAGCCATGTTTGCCCATTTTGCTCTGCTTTCTAAAGCATTTGCAATGGCTTTTTCTACATGTGCTTTTTCGGCTAAATGGTAGGTGCCCACGATATGCTGGTGATCGTGTGGTGCCGACATGTTTCGGGTATTTCCGGTTTTGATTTCTTCGCTTCCGATGTAAAGGGGAACGTCTATTTTTGAATTCCACATCGCTTTATAAGCGGCTTGAACTGCTGCTTTTTCCGGAGAATTGGGAGCGTATGCTTTTACGGGCTCGTTTACCGCTTTGGGTATATTAAAAAATCCTTTTAACATGGTATTGATATTGTTAGGTTGTTAGACTAATTCGATTTTATAAATCGGATACAAAAGTACAAAGGAAATCTCTAATTTTGAGTATCAAATAACACAAAACTATCTTAAAGAAATGGGTATTGGCTGAATGGAATTGCTTTATCCTAAACAGGATACTGTAAAATATTAATTTAAGGCAAACGGTGCGCTAAGGCGGAATGCGGGAACAATAACTTTGAAAGCCCTTGTTGAGGTGAAATTAATCATGTTGAAATGACCCTGCATGGTTCCGAAGGGAGAGCAGAGCAGACAGCCGGAGCTGTACGTATAGGTTTCGCCTGGTTTTAAAACAGGTTTTTTGCCTATTACACCTTCACCATCAACTACTTCGACATCGTTGAGTGCGTCGAAAATCTCCCAATGGCGGGCTAAAAGCTGTACGGAATCCTTACTGTGGTTTTCAATGGAAATGTGGTAGCTGAAAGCAAAATGCATCTTATGGTTTTTGAAGTACGTACCTTCAAAAGTAGTCAGGACCGAGATTTTTATTCCTCTTGTGATTTGCGTTACCATAATACTAAATTCTGCTTTTACAAATTTAGAAATTTTATGAAAACAAACGGCTTATATCAATATTAATTTTTAATTGGTAATATTCACCGAATTTGCTTCTCCTTTGCCAATGACCCTATCGTATCTTTCTCCGTTAGAACGGTAATAAACTATGGCAGTATATTGATTTTCAGTTTGATAAAAATTTCCGTCAACAGCTTCGCTATCCGAAATAGAATTATTTGAATCCAGGATTGTATAGTTGTAATTATTGAATCCCTGTTTGATTAAAATGGCTTTTTCAAATAGGCCTTTAGTAGCATTGTACTCCATTTTATTGTCTGGTCCGAAGGTATAATTATTGAACATTCCTGTGACATAAACAGCCTTGTTTGCCGGAGTTTCTATTGAGAAAAGAGAGAAATATACCCAGGTGTAATCGGCTTCCACTTCATTGTTTTGCGCCGTTAGGTTCCGGGTAAAGAAATTTCCATTGATATCAGGATAATAGGTGTATCCGTTGTTTTTGCGGGCCATGTCAGTATAGAGATGTGTGTTGTAAAGACCGCTGTTCGAATCTACTCTTGAAATGGTATTTGTTGAAGCCCGTACTTCTTTATTGTCAAAATACAGGTATTCGTTGCCGGCGTAAAATTGTGTTTCCTTGTCGTATTTGAATATCAGGTCATTGCCAATGGTGTATTGCGGCTTTACATTTACAATGGCGTTATTCCATTTCCCATTTTGAAACAAGATGATTTTTACGTTTTGTGCCGGATTCTGGAATAAGATATTTTTGGATTTTATAGTAAATTCTACATTTTGTTTATAACTGTTATCTGCCACTTTTCGAGCCCTTTTTATTTGCATCGGAACGTCACTCAATTCTTCAAAAACAATAAATTTTTTAGAGAACACTAGTTCTCTGCTACTGTTAAAAATCGAAATCAGATAATTTCCGCTTTTTGTCAGTTGGGTAAGTGCATTGGGAATTTTGAGTCTGTAATGCGAATAAATCTGTAGTGTGTTGAATGAATTTTCGTAATCCTGAATCCGTTGGTTGTCAATGCCGCTAAGGTATTCGTTTTTGGATAATTCCGACGGAGTCCAATTGTAATTGTAGTGTGTAATGGTATAGTAGTAATCTTCTTCGTTGCCATATAAATCATCAAAACTAAACTGGAATTGTTCGCCCAGTCTGAAAACAGGAATTACATTATTTGTGTTTTGGGTAAACACGACCGTTTTGATATTAAACGGTGTTGCAGTTTCAATATCCTGTCCTAAGGAAGGATTGGTGGTTGCAATTGCGGAAAAAATGAAAATCAGTCTTCGTAACATAGCTGTAAAAATAGAACTGTAAATGTATTGATTTAGACGGCAATATAAATTATTTTTTATTGTAGCTTTTTTTTTGTTAATAACTCATGTTAATTATACTATAATATTTCTTATAGTTTTGAGTTTAGTTTATAGATTTACTAAAAAAACAATTAAAATTTTATGAAACAACTTAATAGATTAGCATTTGGATTGCTATTATTTCCGGCTTCTTTTTTTGCGCAGGAACTCGATTACTCCAACGCTATCCCGTTTGATGCAAGTGTCAAAACAGGAAAACTCAAAAACGGCCTGACGTATTATATCAGGAAAAATGCCAAGCCGGAAAACAAAGTTGATTTGCGGCTGGTTATTAATGCCGGTTCTATTTTAGAAGATGACGATCAGCAAGGATTGGCACATTTCATGGAGCACATGAATTTTAATGGAACCAAACGTTTTCCTAAAAATAAACTGGTTGATTATCTGCAAAGTATTGGGGTGAAATTTGGCCAGCACCTGAACGCCTATACAAGCTTTGATGAAACCGTTTATTTTTTGCCGATTCCTTCCGATAGTCCGGAAAAACTGGAAAACGGATTCAATATTATTGAAGATTGGGCTTTTAACGCTAACCTGACACCTGAAGAAATTGATAAGGAAAGAGGGGTTGTTCTTGAGGAATACCGTCTGGGACTTGGAGCAGATAAAAGAATGTCTGATAAGTACATGCCTAAAGTATTGTATAATTCGCATTATGCAGACCGATTACCAATAGGAAAAAAAGAGATTTTGGAAAAGTTCAAATACGACAAAATCATAAAATTCTATAAAGACTGGTATCGTCCTGACTTGATGAGTGTTATTGTCGTAGGGGATATCAATGTAGCCGAAATGGAGAAAAAAATTCAGGAACATTTTGGAAATTATGAGAACCCAAAAAACGAAAGACCCCGAAAAATATACGAAGTGCCGAGTCACAAAGAAACTTTTGTTTGTATAGAAAGTGATAAAGAAGCATCGGATGCACAGGTTCAATTGTTGTATAAAGACAAAGGATTACCTAAAAAAGAAATCACTCTTGGAGATTACAGAGACGGTTTGGTAGAAAATTTATTTTCAACAATGCTAAACAACAGGCTGGAAGAATTTACTCATAAGCCAATGCCTCCGTTTGTTTACGGATTCTCCTATCATGGCGGGACTTGGGCCAGAACGAAAGAAGCCTATCAATCGTTTGCTATGGTGGAAGAAAACAAGCAGGTTGATGCGTTAAAAGTGTTAGTGACCGAAAATGAAAGAATTAAAAAATTCGGTTTTACCCAAGGAGAATTAGACAGAGCAAAACTGGAAATCATGTCAAGACTTGAGAAATCATTTAATGACAGAGAAAAAACAAATTCGGAAAACTTTGTTGGGGAATACCAATCTTATTTTCTAGAAGGTATTCCAGCGCCCGGAATTGCATGGGAATTTGAAACGTCTAAAAAAATGTTTTCAGGGATTAACCTAAAAGATGTTAATGGGATAATCGGGAAATTTATTACAGAAGACAACAGAGTTGTTGTGATTACCGGCCCTGAAAAAGAAGGCTTAAAAAAAATTACGAAGGAAGAAGTTTTAAAAGCATTAAAAGTAAATGCTGCTGAAATTACGGAATATAAAGAAACCGAAATAGCTAAAAGCTTACTCAGAAAAGAACTGAAATCAGGTTCGATTGTAAAAAAAGAATTGGATGATAAAATTGGTGCCACAACACTTTTCCTTTCTAACGGAGCTAAAGTGACGTACAAAAAAACTGATTTCAAGAACGATGAAATTTTGATGGAAGGCATTAGTTTCGGAGGAATTAACCTGTATTCGAATGAAGAGGCCAAAAAAGTTCAGTTTGCTAATGGCGGATTGATTGAAGCCGGTTTTTCAGGATTGAAACAGAATGATATCGATAAGTTTATGTCCGGGAAAATAGCCCGTGTCAATCCATATATCGGATCGATAACAGAAGGCGTGAGAGGAAGTACAACGCCAAAAGACTTAGAGTATTTATTCCAAATGACCAACGCGTATATTTCAGATTTAAATTTTGATAAAGAAGCATACGAAACCTATAAACAAAAGCAGTCAGCTTTTTTTAAAAATCTAGGGTCACAACCGGGATTCTTTTTTCAACAGGAACTTTATGGTTATTTACAGAAAGACAACCCAAGATTCATCGGAATGATTCCAACAGATAAAATTTGGGCGGAAACAGATTATCAGTTGGCCTATGATAAATACAAAGAACGTTTTGCCAATGCTGGAGATTTTGAATTTTTCTTTGTTGGGAATATTGACGACAAAAAAATAGAAGAATATGCTGTAAAATATATTGCGTCACTGCCATCTAATAATGCTAAGGAAAAAGCAGTCGATTTAGGCTACAGGTTGCTTAAAGGAGATTTGAAAAAAGTGGTAAATAAAGGTGCTGACCCTAAAAGTAATGTTACCATCATGTATTACGGGGACGCAGTTTACTCTCCAAAAGAAGCCATGGCGCTTCAGGCTTTGGGAGAAGTTCTTACTATAAAATTGATCGAAGAGCTTAGGGAAAATGAAAGTGGTGTTTATGGAATCAGCGCAAGAGGAAGTATGAATAAAGTTCCAAATGGCGCCTATAATTTTACCATTGGTTTCCCTTGCGGGCCTGAGAATGCGGAAAAACTTTCTGCCTCTGCTTTAAGAGTGCTTCAGCAAATTATTGAAAAAGGTCCTGAAGAAAAGGATTTGGCTAAATACAAAGAAGCAGAATTGCTGGATTTGAAAAAGAACAGTAAAGAAAACAGATTCTGGTTGTCTAATTTCACGAGATCTTTCATTAATGAGGAAAGTGCAGATGAAGTATTGCAATCGGAAGAAAAAATAAATGCGGTTTCAATCAAAGATATTCAGGAAGTTGCAAAAAAATACCTTACTAAAGACAAGGTTATTGGCATGCTGATGCCGGAGAAAGCATAACATAAAAAGTAACAGTAAAAAAAGCTCCGCTATTGCGGAGCTTTTTTATTATATCATTCGAACTGTTTTGCTCCGCGGCTTTACACTAATGGAGCAATGGAGAAAAAATCGATTTTAGACGTTTTAAAATTCCGTATTTTATTTGCCACTGCGTTGCCGTTACTTGAGCCCATACTGTTCGTATTTCCTTCTATTGTTTCGATAGTATCACCATTAACATCAATTACAATCCCCGTATGCATCCAGTCCAGATTTGATTTTTGGATTAAAAAAATATCACCGGGCTTAATCACGGAAGGATTACTTCTGGCAGCCTGGTAGCGGGTTAATAGATGTTTCTCAATCCCTTTCACCCCAACAGTGTCACAGCTGTAAGTCAGCGGCATTAAACTTTTAAAATTCTTACCCTGAATGGAAGATGCCTGATCTATTATTGTCTGTACAAATCCCATACACCATAACCAATCAGATCCTTCTTTTCCATCCATATAACTTCGAACCCAAGGGCCGGAATTTCCCTGTTGATGGATGATAAGTTCAAACGGGTTATTCTGAAGATGGTTTTTTGCCGTATTGACAATCAGTTCCCGAAGATTACTGCCCTGAATCGGATCCTCAAATGCTTTTTTTATGGGTAATGCCAATAAATCAAACAGATTTTGGTTGACAACCCCGGTTTGCGCTGCATTTTTTATTTTTTGGAAGTTCTTGACTGCTTTTTCAGTTGCAGGTCCAAAATCGCCGTCTATCGATGTTCCTGTTCCGGAATTTGGATTTGCAATGGAGAATAAATTCAATAAAGATTGTATTTTTTCGGTCTCTTTTTTCGAGTTGTTGGCTCCGTTTTTTTCGTGGGTATTTTTAATAACCAGCTCTTTTAAGTAAGAAGTCTTTTGCATAACAGTACATTTTTAAATTAACTTCAGAAATAAGTCAGCAGCCGATTTTTAAATGTGATGGTTGCTTGGTTTGTATTTTAAGTGAGATACTTAAATAAAAACTTATTATATTGATAATTAATGATTTACTGTAAAATTACTTTTATTTAATTTTTTGGAATAGGGGATATAACCCCATTTAAAAAGGGGAAAAACACCTTGTTTTTTAAAGAAGGGAAAATGTAGTAAAAAGGAAATTAGCGGTGCTTTCTAACCAAGGGAAAATTAGGAGCGTGATAGTTTTATTTGTAACAAACAGGGATTATTTCTCCTTTTGCCAGACAATATTTTTCTACCAGTTCCGGTGAAATCTTATGAGTGTAATCTTCCTCAATAACGGTAAAACCGATACTTCTTAACTTATCGAAATAATCCAACCCGTAAACGCGTACGTGATCATATTGTCCGAATATTTTTGCTCTTTCTTTCGGATCTGTAATGGTGTCATCGGAAAAAGTGGTGGTTCTTGACAAATCCTGTGGAATCTGAAAAATCCCCATGCCGCCAGGTTTTAAAACACGGTACAATTCCTGCATGGCTTTGGTATCATCAGGAATGTGTTCCAAAACATGATTGCATAATATCAAATCATACGAATTGTCTTCAAAAGGTAAGTTACAGATGTCTGCTTTCACATCGGCTAAAGGTGAAAACAGATCGGTCGTGGTGTAATTCAGGTTTTTCTGGTTTCTGAATAGTTTATAAAAAGCCTGTTCCGGTGCAAAGTGCAGTACTTTTTTAGGAGTAGAAAAAAAATCGGTTTCATTTTTTAAATACAGCCAAAGCAAACGGTGTCTTTCCAATGACAATGTACTTGGAGAAAGAACATTATTTCGCTGATTTCCATATCCGTAAGGCAAAAAGGTTCTGAAGCTTTTACCGTCAATTGGATCGGTAAATGTATTTCCTTTTAAGACAAAAGCCAAAATGGGTCTTGCTACATAACTCAAACGAATCAGTAAAGGCCTTGGGATGGTGTTCAGTATGAATTTGAAAATTTTTTTCATTTGTTGTTCTTCGGGAGTCCTTGTGGAAAAAATTAGATTACAAAAGGTGTTTTTCTAAATTCATCTTCTTCATTGGTAACAATTCCTAACGCTTTGTTTACGTATGCAAAAGTGGAAAGCAATTCAGGTTTACCGTCAATAATAGCGATATCATGTTCAAAATGTGCAGAAGGTTTCCCATCGGCAGTAAGAATTGTCCAGCCATCTTTCAATTGTTTGATGTTTTTGGTGCCAAGGTTGATCATTGGTTCCAAAGCAACTACCATTCCTTCAACCAATAGCTTACCGCGACCTCGTTTTCCATAGTTAGGCATCTCCGGTTCTTCATGCATTTTTTGGCCTAAACCATGACCGACTAATTCGCGAACAACACCATAACCATGACTTTCACAATGTTTTTGAATGGCACAGCCAACGTCTTCTACTCGATTACCAACACGTAATTCGCGGATACCCACGTATAATGATTCTTTGGTTACCTGAAGGAGTTTTTTGGTTTCAGGAGCGACTTCGCCTATTTCAAAAGTATAGGCATGGTCACCATAAAAGCCGTTTTTTAAGGCCCCGCAATCCACCGAAATAATATCTCCGTCCTCTAATGGTTTGTCCGTCGGAATTCCGTGAACTACCTGAGCGTTGGGGCTCATGCACAACGAGTTTGGGAAGCCGTACATTCCCAGGAATGCCGGTGTAGCTCCGTGATCCCTGATAAAGGTTTCTGCTAATTTGTCTAAATATAAGGTGCTGACCCCAGGTTTGATTTCACTTGCAATCATTCCTAAAGTTTTGGAAACAATTAAGGCACTTTCGCGCATTAATTCGATTTCTTCACGTGTTTTTACGATTATCATAATATTAAATTTCGGGAGACAAAATTAAGCACTTTTTATTTATCTTTTTAAAGCAAAATGCCCTTTGAATTCTTTTTCGATTTGGTTTTTTCTATATTTCAATTTGAACCAATAATCACTTGCAGGCAGAGATGTTCCATTAAATGTTCCATTCCAGCCTCCGGAATTTGGGTTAATTTCTTTAATGAATTTACCAAACCTGTCAAATATATGAATTTGGATGGATTCTAAAGCCTGCGTACCGCCAATATTCCATGTGTCGTGATAACCATCTCCATTTGGTGTAAAAAACTTTGGATAATCAACCAGTACTATTTGTGTACTTACAGCACCACAGTTGTATTTGTTGGTCACTGTTATTGTGTGTTCGCCAGCGGTAATGTTTGTAAAGACATTGCTCGTTTGCCAGCCTGTATTATCCATAGAATATAAATAATCGGGAGATTGAGGTATAACAATGGCGGTTACAGTGTTTTCGGCTTCAAAAGCAATTAGTTCTGATGGCTCACCAGTTATTGAAAATGGGATGTAAGAATTCTCAGTTTTGAAATTCGCCACAGTGGAACAAAGTGCTGCATTCGTTGTGTTTGTGATTTTTACGGAATATTCCCCTACTGTTGAAGTAGTATAAGCATTGGAACTTTCTCCCGAAATCTCATTGCCTGGCACAGCATCAAATCCATTATGCCATATAAAGCTATAATCTGATGTTGGTAATTGTGTATTTATTATTGCCGGATTTGCCGGAACATTATTTCGATCGACACAAATAATATAAGACTCCAGTAAATGATTTGCCGGATAAGGTCTCACGAATAACTCTAATTCTAAAATGGTATGGCAAGCTTCACCTGTTTCGCTGTTAAAATTAGTCTTACTGTTTAAACGGACATAAATTTTCTGATAATTAACAGTTGTATTTGTAAAGGTAGCCGGATTTGTAATGAAATTATTGTTGTTGTTTGCGGCATCTGTAATGTCTTTGTAATATCGGAATGCAACATCTGCTATTGGGGTCGGATTTGCCATTTCTGATTCTCTGCTGGTTAAATCAAAGGAGCTAAAGCCACTGTCCTCACAAAGTTCGAGAGGTGTAGGGTTATTTGTCGCTCCAGGAAGATGTAATACAACAAGACTCAATGTGGTTGTTTTATCACAACCATGATTCGTAGGGTCAAGTACTTTTACAATGATTGTTTTTGTTCCTGAATTATAATGTGCAGGTGTCGTTATGAAATTGTCTGCTGCTAAATCAGCATTGGTTTCATAAAATCGTACCTGATAATTGGCATTGTTTCCTGTTATGAAAGAAATACTGCTGTTTAAATTAAAATCTGCAGTTGTTGTTCCGCATGATTTTATTGGTAACGGATTAAAAATAGCAGGATCAGGTAAAACATTCAGATTAAAATTTATAATTGAAACGCATTGTGTATTGGTATCGAATAATCGAATAAAAATCGCTCTTGTTCCTGTTGTAATCGCAAACGGTGTATTTTTATTCAGTTGATTTACATTTCCTTTTGCATCATCAAAAGAATTAAAATAACTGGTTTGCACACTCGTATTTTGTCCTATTAATGCTTCTGCATCTTTAGTGTTTAATAGGAATGTATCGCTCACGCAAACGAAACTCTGACTTACGGTGTTTTGTAAAGGTGCTGCGTAAACTTCTACTTGAAATTGACCAATTCCGGTACAATTAGTATTTGTTTCTATTCGTGTATAAATAGTGTGAATGCCAGCAGGAATACTTGTGCTGTTTGTTACTTGATTTATTCCGGTTGAAACATGATTCGGGTCTAAATAAAAGCTAATGTCAACAGGAGAAACAGGGAAATAATTATTCTTTATCAGCATTCTTTGTGCATCAAAATTAATTGTTCCATAATTGGCGTTTAATTCAGGACAGACCGCTGAAATATCCGGATATAAAGCAATGCTTGTTGGATTTATCACTAAATTAATTACCGCAGTATGTAACGATGGGCAATTTGGAATTACATTTTCGTTTACTGCTTTTACATAGATGTTCTGTGTGAATGGAGAACTTGTATTAGTGTAATTCGTGTAATCTAATATTGGAATTGTAAAGCCGGCATCTTGATAATAATATAACGTTAAGCCTGCAGTATTATTCGTTATGCTATTGTATAGCTGAGATAAGTCAGTAGTTGCTACACCGTCAAGAGTTGGGTTTATAAAATCACATTGTTCCAGTCGGATTGGAGTTGTATTTACCGTTGGTAATGCATTTATTGTTATGGAAACCGGATTGGAAATAGTTGAACATAAATTTTGTTCGGTAACCTGTAAAGTATAAATTGCTGTAGTATTTAAAGCTTGATTTGCTGCCGAAACTGTATAGGCTTGATTTGTTGCTCCTGCGATGGATACTCCGTTCTTAAACCATTGGTAAACGATATTTGTTAATGAACCGTTATTGGCAATGTTCGGCGTAATAGTGTAGCTGCTTCCTTCACAAATGATTTGGTCAGCAGAAATAGTTACGGATGGATTTGTAAAAATATGGATTAAATTTGAATCTGAAGTACTGCATGGACTGTTGAAAACACGTACAAAATAATCGCCGGGCACTGTTGGAGTATAATTCTGATTAGTTGCAGCTGCGATTGGATTATTGTTTAAATACCATTGGTAAGTAAGCACATCAACAGTATTGTTTAAACTCGCTTGATTTGTAATTGCTGCTTGTAAAATCGGACTGGTTTGTAAACATTGTGTGTTCGTATTTGAAATCGCTATTGCTGGAGTAGCATGGAATTTTAAATCAATTTCATCGCTGCTTACGGTTAAATTTCCAATGATTACTGTTGGGTCAGTACTGTCGTAAGCGGTTGATTCTACTTTATAAACTCCCGTTTCTGTTGTCGTTAATGTGTTTGTGTTTAAAGTTGAATCTGTGATTGTACTGATTAAAATACCGTCTTTATACCACTTGTAATTAAACCTTAAGTTTGCAGGTAATCCAGGGAAATCTGTGACGTCAATTTTAGCAACGATATCTTTTGAAGAAGGTTTGCAATAATCAAATTGTGTTATTTCGGATAAAGAAGTATCCAGTATTTTTACTGATGACAGGAAATCACAGTTAGAACTTCCTGTTCCTCCGGTTTGTGTAATAGAAATGTTTCCGGGTTGGTTGGAAAAATTATCAACTAATAAAACATAAAGTTGTCCTGTAACTCCATTTGGAAGATTTACGAACTCAATACTGTTTGATAACCAGCTACAGTCAACTTCAGTCGCAGGATTCAGCTGAGAGCAAATATTGTTCAGATTATTAAATGGACCCCACAATACGAAGTCTACATCCGTTCCGATTCCGGCATTATTGACCTGGCTAATTTGAAGTTGAATGTCGCCAGGGGTTTGAATTTCCATAAAAAACCACGTTGGGCCATGAAATTGTTCTTCAATACAAGTTGTGTTGAAAACTTCCGTATTTGAACCCGTTGAGTTTTGAAAAGGAGTATTTGTGGCACACGATTGATACAGCTGAAAATTTGCTTCAAGTTCAGCGCAGGAAGAAGCTCCTCCTTGTGAATATGATGTAGAAATATTTAAAAATAGCAGAACAAATAGAAATTTGCTTAAATGTTTCATTTAGGGGTCGGAAAGTTAAATTTTCCGCAAAAGTATTAAATTAATCCTCATAAATGTGTTTGTAGGGTTTTCCGGAGATGATTTTAAACATATCTTCTTCTAAACTATTCACAGGAGTTTCCACAATACGATGTATTTCTTTTCCGTTTTTATAGAAAATAAAAGTAGGGACATTGGTAATATTCTTGTCTTTTTCCAAATGATCAGGAGTTGTTTTTGTCCTGTCAGTAATGATTAATGTGCTGTTTTTTTCATCAAAACCCAATTGTTCCAAAACTTTATAAAAAGCCGGAACCTGATGTTGGCTGTCTTCACACCATGTTCCCATAAAAATAATAATGGTAATGCCGTCAATGTGCTTTCTCAGTTCTTCAATTGTTTTAGCATTCGGTTTGTAGCTGTCGTGAGTTGCATTATACCATGCTGAAAAGGGCGCTAGCTGAATTTCTTTTTTTGAACTTTTACCCACTAACATAGGAGTTCCCGTTTTTGGATCTACTGTTTGAGTTGCCATATTTTGCTGTGCATTTGAATTAATAAAGGAAAAAGCCAAAGCAATTAGCAGTATTATTTTTTTCATAATCAATTATAATAAAGAATGTCTTGTCATTACTTCGGGTTTTTGGATCCCCATCAATTCTAAAATAGTGGGGGCGAGATCACCTAAAACACCATCATTAATATTTTTTAATTCCTTGTCTACCAAAATAACCGGCACTGGGTTTGTAGTGTGAGCAGTATTTGGGCTTCCGTCAGGATTAATCATCGTTTCGCAGTTACCGTGGTCAGCGATAACAATTGTTGTATAATCGTTTTCCAAAGCAGCTTCAATCACTTCTTTTACACAAACATCAACAGCTTCGCAGGCTTTGATTGCGGCGTTCATAATTCCTGTATGGCCCACCATATCTCCATTAGCAAAGTTCAAACACACAAAATCGACTTCTCTTTTTTTAAGTTCCGGAATCAGTTTGTCTTTTAGTTCGAAGGCACTCATTTCGGGTTGTAAATCATAAGTAGCTACTTTGGGAGATGGACAAAGCAATCGGGTTTCGCCAGCGAAAGGTTCTTCACGCCCGCCCGAAAAGAAAAACGTTACGTGAGGATATTTTTCGGTTTCGGCCATCCGAATCTGTTTTTTATTGTGTTTTTCTAAAACTTCGCCTAAAGTTTCTGTGATATTGTCTTTGTCATAAATGACGTTAACCCCTTCATACGTATCATCATAATTGGTCATGGTGACATAATATAAATCGAGTTTGTGCATGTTTTCTTCGTGGAAATCTTTTTGCGAAAGCGCTTCCGTCAGTTGTCTTCCTCTGTCTGTTCTGAAGTTGAAGAAGATTACGACATCACCGTCTTTAATTGTGGCAATCGGACTGTCGTTGTCATCTACCATGGCGATGGGTTGAACAAACTCATCGGTTGTATTGTTCAGGTAGCTTTCTTCCATCGCTAAAACAGCATCTTTTGCATGTTTTCCAGTTCCGTTGACTACTAAATCGTAGGCTAATTTGATTCTTTCCCAGCGTTTGTCACGATCCATCGCATAGTAACGTCCGATAACAGACGCTAATTTTGCAGGAGTGTTTCTAATATAGTTTTCAAGATCTTGAAGATATGAAATACCTGATTTTGGATCTACATCACGGCCGTCAGTGAAGGCATGAATAAATATTTTTTCCAAACCGAAGTTTTGTGCGGCATCCAATAAGCCTTTTAGATGAGATGTATGCGAGTGAACACCGCCATCCGATACTAATCCCAAAAAATGTACGGGTTTGTTGTTTTGTTTTGCGTAGTGAAATGCATCCGTTAAAACTTTTTCCTGATTTAAAGATTTGTGTTCGACGGCCAGATTGATTTTCGCTAAATCCTGATATACGATCCGTCCGGCACCAAGATTCATATGGCCTACTTCAGAATTTCCCATTTGTCCTTCCGGAAGGCCTACATTCAATCCATCTGTTCTTAACTGAGCATTCGGATAATTCGTGTATAAACTGTCTATAAAAGGCGTGTTGGCATTGTCTATGGCAGAAACTTTCGGGTCAGGTGATTTTCCCCAACCATCAAGAATCATGAGTATTACTTTCTTGTTCATTATTACAGGTTTTTAGCCCTGATAGCAGCGGTATCCTTTTTCTCGTTTCTTTAACGAGGAAAAGATTTAGCGAATAGCAGGAAACAGCTTCAAAAATAAGAAATTATAACCAATTTTTGGCGCTGTTGTAATCAATACAATATCTAAAACTTACAGAAACAGTATTGTTTAAGTTGTTTGCAAGGGTGTGGTCTAAATTGTCAATAAATTTTTTAGTAATGCTATTTTCATAGTGAATTGCATTATTTCTGTATAAAACGGATAGCTGGCTTCCCGGAGCAACCCACCAGGAATAAGATAAATCAAAATTCCAGGTTTTGAAGTTGGAGTTTTTGTTTTCACCGTAGGTATCGTTTGGTTCGAAATACCCATTGTCTGTCAAAGTCAGGAAATTTAAGTTTTCAGCGTAAGACCAATAATATCTTGCCTTTAAATTTACAGTCATTTTTGGCGAAATGGAATATTTACCTGTAAGGGAAGTCGTAATTGTATTTCTGTTTCTGTTGGCAAAAATAATTTCGTTTAGAGCTTCATCATAATCAACTCGTCCTTTATCATCGTTTCTGCGGTCTATTTCAAAGCCTAAAATCCCTAAAACCTTATTGCTGAAGCGGTATCTTGGATTGAAATAAAACCCAACAGTGTTTCGCTTGTCCTGATCCATTATATGGAACCACATTCCGGTGTCTAAAGCTAATTTCCGATTGTAATTGCTGGAAATATCCAACCAGCTTCTAAAAGTTCTCGGATTATAAACAAATCGGTTTTGTGCCATTGGCTGATAGAAGTCGTAGGTTACAAAAGGCTCTAATTGAAATCCGGCGCCAACAAAATCATTTTTCTTTCCCGTAGTATTTACATTTAAACCAAAATAGGCTTCCTGTGCACGTCCGGTCGAGTTGTTCATTTCAGCATAAGAATTCAAATTAACATTGAAGCTGTTAAAAAAAGTATTCGGATTTAAAATGCGATAGCTGATATTGTTGTATACATGGTGGTAGTTATTGATGTAGTTGATTCCTAAATCATTAATGTCAAATTCATCGTTTACGTAACTTCCGTTGAAGCTATAACGGAATTTTCCGCTGGTTTTACTGAAGTCAAGATAAGCACGGTATCCGTTCTGATTTTCCTTTTCGTGAATATAGTTGTATTTAAAATCACCTGACAGGCTATAAGAATTGGCTTTGGTATTCAAATCGAATAACAAACCAGTTACATTCGCATCACGAAAATGCCCATTTCTTACAACGCTGGTGTTTACAAGTGAAACGGAAGAATTTTTACGGAAACGCTGGTCTAAAACAAGAACATTGTAATTTGCCAATGGTTCGACGGTTTGTTTTCTTCTTTCGATAATATCCGGTTCTCCCGGAGTTGGGTTTGTTGTAGTCCTTTGAATTGTTACATCCGTTTTTTCGGTAATAGCATTTAATACGCCAATACCAAGGCCTTTAGAAGTTCTTCCGGAGATTTTCAAAGCATTTAATAAATTTACATTTGCCGGATAATCCAATACCTCTTCATTATCACTTAAATTCGGATACGTTGAAGGGGAACTTCCAATTCTTCTGGTGTAAAGAAGATTTCCTTTGTTGAATAAATCGGTTCCTTCAGTAAAAAAAGGACGATTTTCATTAAACTGCTGTTCGAATGGCCCCAGATTCAGAACCACATCATCAAAAGCTGTCTGACCAAAATCAGGGACCAAAATAGCATCTAATGTGAAAGAGTCATTAATTCCGTATTTGACATCTAATCCGGCTTTGAATTTGGTTTCATTTCCGTTCTTGTTGCTGTTTTCATACATCGAAACATAAGGCATCAGAAATAGTCGGGTAGGAGTTTTGATATTTTCAATTCCTTCCAGAACTCCGGACTGTTGCGTAAATGTTCCCATTTTACTGTTTATGAAGTTCCAGGTGTATTTTTGTCTGTCTCGTCTTATCTCCCTAAAAAGATTCAATCCCCATGTTTGTTTTTCTTTTTCCGAGAAACGCAAAGCAGCATACGGAATTTTCATTTCGGCAACCCATCCAAAATTGGTAACTGTCACATTACTGTGCCAAATGCCGTCCCATGAATAATCTTCTCCACTGTCTGTTGCGAGGCAATCCATTTGTGTTCCGGCAGCACTTACAAAAAAACGGTAATCCTGTTGCCCGTCATTGTAACCATTAATAAAGACACCGAAAAAATCACAAGTACCAAAATTATCACGCTCCGTTATTTCTTTTAAAATTTTTGCAGGATCATCATACAGCAATGCTCCGATGTATATGGCTTCATCGTCGTATGCAATTTTTACTTCTGTTCTTTTGTCTTCGGATAAAGGCTTTCCGTTGTCAGGCTGGAACATAATAAAGTCTGATGCTTTTTCTGCTTTTGCCCAAATAGGTTCGTTTAGATTTCCGTCAATTGTAATTTTTCCTTCAGTGTGCAGTGATTTAAGTTTCTTTTTTCCTTGAATAATAGATGATGTCTTCTGAATTGAATCGTTTGAAGTGATGTTTTGACCGAATACAATTGTGTGAAATAGTAAAGCAAGGAATAATGCTAACTTCAGCGTCATAATGTTCGTTTTTTTGATTGGATCAAAATTAGAGATAATCTTCGCGAGTGCTTTTTATTTATGAATAGTTTAACTAATAGGGGGATTTTAAAAAATCGATGAAATGTTAAATTTTACCGATTAAGTGCAGAAAAATTTGGATGGTATTATTTTTTATTTAATATTTGTCCCCGATGGAAAACAATACAAATAAAAGATTATCAATGAATTACAGATTTTTACCGCTTCTTTTATTATTTTTTATGTCTTTTGCCCCAAAAGCTACAAATAATACAGACCCGAAATTAATTGCTAGTGCAACTAGTAGTAATCTTGCTGCAAAAATTGAAATTGTTTACAATTCGCTAGACGCAAATAATTTTGCGTTACCGCAGATTAACTGCTTCAAAAAAGCAATGGAAGGGTTCTTCGTTTTAAAACAAAAAGGAATTATCCAAAAAGATATTTTGACAGTCATTGATTTTAGCATGTCATCAACTAAAAAAAGACTTTGGGTAATTGATTTATCAAACAATACCATCTTATTTAACACTGTAGTTTCTCACGGAATGAATTCAGGTGTTGAATTTGCTACTAATTTCTCAAACTCACTAAGTTCAAATAAAAGCAGCCTGGGATTCTATGCAACAGGAGAGACATACAATGGAAAACATGGTTTGTCATTGAAACTTGATGGTTTGGAAAATGGAATCAACAATAATGCAAGAGCAAGAGCCGTAGTAATGCACGGAGCAAGCTATGCTAATCCTTCGATCTTAAAATCTCAAGGTTTCTTGGGAAGAAGTCAAGGTTGTCCAGCTATTCCTGAAGCAATTAAAAATGAGATCATCAAAATAATAAAAGATAAATCCTGTTTATTTATTTATCACCCTAGCAGGAGTTACGAGATTACTTCTAAACTGGTTGCTTAATCTAAGATACAATTCAGGGTCATAATTATAAACATCGTTTCTAAATTGTAATTGACCTTTTTCATACCAAGCCGTAAAATAGAGAATGTGGACATCAAACTCCTCCTCGATTTTTACGGTTTTTGTTTTTTTGAGAAAAAGGATCGAATCAATTTTTTCAGGAGTGTATATTTTTTTGCTGAAAAGAAGGTATTCGGCTAAATTCAGAGGATTTTCGACTCTGACACAACCGGAGCTTAAAGCCCTGAAGTTTTTTACAAAATAATCCCGATGATTAGTGTCATGCAGATAAACCAAATGTTTGTTTGGGAAATTGATTTTCACAAATCCCAAAGCATTATCTTCACCTGGGCTTTGTACGTATTTATAGTTTTCGGCGTTACTGAAACTCCAGTTTCCTAAGCTTACTTCTTCCCCTTTTCGATTGTAAATGGTTATGTTACGGCTGGAGATATAGTTACGGCTTTTTTGAGTTCCGGGAATTAAATCTTCTTTCATAATTGTCGGCGGCACGGTCCAGGTTGGGTTAAAAACAATATTGTCAATTCGGGACGAAAGTATCGGGGTTTTTCTTTTTTCGGTGCCAACCACAACCTTATGCATTTTTATCGTGTCAGTATTTTGTACGGCATGTAAATAAAAGTTTGGAATGTTTACTACAATATGATTAACGCCCAAATCTCTTGGAAACCATCTCCATCGCTCCAGATTATCTATAATTTGTTGCTTGCGTTGCTCTTTGGTAAAATTAAGGGCTGCTATTGTTCCTTTTCCAATAACACCGTCAGGTTCTAATCCGTGTCTGGACTGGAATTTTTTTACCGCGTCGTGCATCGCTTCATTATAAACTTCGTTTAGCGTGTCATTTTTGCTCAAATCATCCCAATATTGGAGTCTTTTTTTAATGAGAACGATATTCTTGTTTTTATCTCCAAAATCAAACTTGTCTGTAGTGGCAATTGGAATAAAATGTTCATCAGGCAAGGTGTTGATAATTGCCAAAGCCTTTTTTAGGTAAGCGTAAATGGCATGATGAGGCTTGCAACTCTCTATGACACTGTCTATTTTGTTTTTGGTTAGTGCGGTGTTTAATATAGAATCACCTTTGAATTTGTTTTTTTTAATCTCCCAGTCAGGGTAAATTTCTCTAGGGTTTAATTTTCCGTTGGATAAGTTGGAAGTGTACTTTATGAAAGAAGAAGAAAGTTGTTTGTAGTAGGTTTCAATTTCTTTTTCCGAAAGTGTACTGAAGGATTCTTCAAATTGCTCTAATTTTTTAATGGAATAATCGTCTGGGAACAATCCTTCTTTTTCCGAATTTTTAATAGATTCCAGAAATGTTTTTCTGTTTTCCGGGTTTTCCCATCCAAAAAGAGTGGCTTTTTTTTCGGATTTGGGTAAGTTGTTTTTGTTGGCAATGGCATCTGTATTTGTGTTATTGCCACAGCCGATATATAAAAAGAGACAAAAAAGAATGGGTAAAAATAATTTCATAAATACTTTATTATAAATGCTTGTACATGACATAATGAATTCCAATATTTTGTATTTCAAATGCAGAACCTATAATTGTATAGTTTAATTTTTCATAAAACGCTACAGCAGTTTCCCTCGCATTGAACCATAGTAACGATGCATTTTGAAATTTAGCATATTCTTCGGTCTGATTTATTAAGAAATTTCCCAAGCCTTTTTTCTGGTATTCTTCCAAAACAGCCATTCCTCGAATCTGCATTTGATATTCATCATGAAAGTTATTGCTTTTATTTTCAAAAACAGACACGACACCGACCAAATTTTCATCAAAATACAAGCCAAAATGTTTTGTTGTTTCTAAATCGTCTCCATCAAATAAACAAGATTCGATGGGTTTTCCAGCTCTTAAAACCGGTTGTCGAACCGAATATGTCTCTTTTGAAGAAATAATTTTAATTTTAATCATATTTTTTTAGGCAAAGCCCAACATTAAATTTAATTATAAAAATCTAATAATAAATCATTTAGTGCAAAAATTATATTTTACTATTACTTTGATGTAAATAAAATGTAATTTTTTTTCGAAAAAAATTTGCAACTAAGAAAAGTTATTAGTTATATTTGCACTCACAAAAGCGGAAGTAGCTCAGTTGGTAGAGCTCCAGCCTTCCAAGCTGGTTGTCGCGAGTTCGAGCCTCGTCTTCCGCTCTGCTAAAACCTCAAACGAAAGTCTGAGGTTTTTTTATTTTAAGCTGGTTGTCGTCTCGTTGAATTCAACGAGAAGCCTCGTCTTCCGCTCTGCTAAAACCTCAAACGAAAGTCTGAGGTTTTTTTATTTTAAGCTGGTTGTCGTCTCGTTGAATTCAA
>NZ_JBOGUT010000001.1:237655-319787 GCF_050696275.1 Flavobacterium sp. | reverse complement strand
ATAGGGTTTGTGATAACAAAAAAGTCCCTCACTAACGTGAGGGACTCTCTAAAGAAAGGCGGCGACATACTCTCCCACAGGATTGCAGTACCATCTGCGCAGGCGGGCTTAACTTCTCTGTTCGAGATGGGAAGAGGTGAGCCCCGCCGCAATAACCACCTTAAGGCGTTTTTGCAAGGGTGAATGATATAAAATCAATCAACATTACACAATATCTTAACATACTGAGATAAATAATCATATTTTAGAAAGTTTCTTCTCTCTCGTATCCTCAAAAAAGACGATACGAGAGAGAGGACGTACATAAGCTTACGGGTTATTAGTACTACTCGACTATGACATTACTGCCTTTACATCTATAGCCTATCAACGTGGTCATCTTCCACGACCCTTAAAAGAAATCTCATCTTGTGGTGGGTTTCGCGCTTATATGCTTTCAGCGCTTATCCCTTCCCAACGTAGCTACTCTGCGGTGCTCCTGGCGGAACAACAGATACACCAGAGGTTAGTCCAATTCGGTCCTCTCGTACTAGAATCAGATCCACTCAAATTTCTTGCGCCCACAGTAGATAGAGACCGAACTGTCTCACGACGTTCTGAACCCAGCTCGCGTGCCACTTTAATGGGCGAACAGCCCAACCCTTGGGACCTTCTCCAGCCCCAGGATGTGACGAGCCGACATCGAGGTGCCAAACCCCCCCGTCGATATGAGCTCTTGGGGGAGATCAGCCTGTTATCCCCGGCGTACCTTTTATCCTTTGAGCGATGGCCCTTCCATGCGGAACCACCGGATCACTATGCTCTACTTTCGTACCTGATCGACCTGTATGTCTCTCAGTCAAGCTCCCTTATGCCATTGCACTCTACGCACGGTTACCAAGCGTGCTGAGGGAACCTTTAGAAGCCTCCGTTACTCTTTTGGAGGCGACCACCCCAGTCAAACTACCCACCAAGCAATGTCCCCCACATTATGGGGTTAGACCTCAGATAAGCAAAGGGTGGTATTTCAACAATGACTCCACAACGCCTGGCGACGCCACTTCATAGTCTCCCACCTATCCTACACATCACTTATCCAAGACCAATACTAAGCTATAGTAAAGGTGCACAGGGTCTTTTCGTCCCACTGCGGGTAAACGGCATCTTCACCGTTACTACAATTTCACCGAGCTCATGGCTGAGACAGTGTCCAGATCGTTACACCATTCGTGCAGGTCGGAACTTACCCGACAAGGAATTTCGCTACCTTAGGACCGTTATAGTTACGGCCGCCGTTTACTGGGGCTTCAATTCAATGCTTCTCCGAAGATAACATCTCCTCTTAACCTTCCAGCACCGGGCAGGTGTCAGGCCCTATACTTCATCTTACGATTTTGCAGAGCCCTGTGTTTTTGATAAACAGTCGCCTGGACCTCTTCACTGCGGCCAGCTTGCGCTGGCGACCTTTCTCCCGAAGTTACAGGTCTATTTTGCCTAATTCCTTAGCCATGAATCTCTCGAGCACCTTAGGATTCTCTCCTCGACTACCTGTGTCGGTTTACGGTACGGGTACTTATAATCTAAGTTTAGAGGTTTTTCTTGGAAGCCCTTAGGTACACTATCTCTTTGGCCGAAGCCTCCGAGTACTATCGCATTTCACCAGTCCCAGCGGATTTGCCTACCGGGCCTATAGTTAGGTGCTTCAACGAACTATTCCGTCAGTTCGCGGTACTTTCATCACTCCGTCACCCCATCACAATTATAAGTAGTACGGGAATATTAACCCGTTGGCCATCGACTGTCCCTTTCGGGTTCGCCTTAGGACCCGACTAACCCGCAGCTGATTAGCATAGCTGCGGAAACCTTAGTCTTTCGGTGTGCGGGTTTCTCGCCCGCATTATCGTTACTTATGCCTACATTTTCTTTTCTAACCGGTCCAGCATACCTTACGATACACCTTCAACCCTGTTAGAATGCTCCCCTACCACTTGTATTTACATACAAATCCATAGCTTCGGTAGTATACTTATGCCCGATTATTATCCATGCTCGTCCGCTCGACTAGTGAGCTGTTACGCACTCTTTAAATGAATGGCTGCTTCCAAGCCAACATCCTAGCTGTCGATGCAGACAAACCGCGTTCTTTCAACTTAGTATACATTTGGGGACCTTAGCTGATGGTCTGGGTTCTTTCCCTCTCGGACTTGGACCTTAGCACCCAAGCCCTCACTGTTAGTGAACATTATATAGCATTCGGAGTTTGTCAGGAATTGGTAGGCGGTGAAGCCCCCGCATCCAATCAGTAGCTCTACCTCTATATAACTTTATAACTAACGCTGCACCTAAATGCATTTCGGGGAGTACGAGCTATTTCCGAGTTTGATTGGCCTTTCACCCCTACCCACAGGTCATCCGAAGACTTTTCAACGTCAACCGGTTCGGACCTCCACTATGTGTTACCACAGCTTCATCCTGCCCATGGGTAGATCACACGGTTTCGCGTCTAACACTACTGACTAAAGCGCCCTATTCAGACTCGCTTTCGCTACGGATCCGTGACTTAATCACTTAACCTTGCCAGCAACGTTAACTCGTAGGCTCATTATGCAAAAGGCACGCCGTCACCCCACGAAAGGGCTCCGACCGCTTGTAAGCGTATGGTTTCAGGATCTATTTCACTCCGTTATTCACGGTTCTTTTCACCTTTCCTTCACAGTACTGGTTCACTATCGGTCTCTCAGGAGTATTTAGCCTTAGCGGATGGTCCCGCCAAATTCAGACAGGGTTTCACGTGCCCCGCCCTACTCAGGATACCACTATCCTTATCTTCTCTTACTTATACGGGACTATCACCCTCTTTGGTTAACCTTTCCAGGTTATTCTAATTCAATCCGCAAGAAATATCGTGGTCCTACAACCCCAACAATGCCGTAACATCCTTGGTTTGGGCTAATCCGCGTTCGCTCGCCACTACTTACGGAATCACTTTTGTTTTCTTCTCCTCCGCCTACTTAGATGTTTCAGTTCAGCGGGTTTGCCCATCTATCGATGTGACATGTCTTCAACATGCCGGGTTGCCCCATTCGGATATCTACGGATCAATTCGTGTGTGCCAATCCCCGTAGCTTTTCGCAGCTTATCACGTCCTTCTTCGCCTCTGAGAGCCTAGGCATCCCCCATACGCCCTTATTTTGCTTATTGTACTTTCAATTACTACTATAAATAGCAGCAATTTGTGTTCTTTCTACTTTTTAAATGTTTTTTTATCTCAATATGTCAATGAACGGTTGTCCCTTATGGAACCAGTGGAGAATAACGGAGTCGAACCGTTGACCTCCTGCGTGCAAGGCAGGCGCTCTAGCCAGCTGAGCTAATCCCCCGTATTTTTAGTGCCAGTCAACAGTTTTCAGTTAACTATACTTCAAACGGTCACTCAACCTCTAAAATTTCCTTTTCATAAGCTTAAAATAGTAGTCCCGCCCAGACTCGAACTGGGGACCCCTACATTATCAGTGTAGTACTCTAACCAGCTGAGCTACGAGACTCTGTTTTTTGCTTATGTGTATTATTTGAATTAACAGCAAGAGTAAAAAGAACCTTAGTTTAATTAAAAACAAATCATTCTCTAGAAAGGAGGTGTTCCAGCCGCACCTTCCGGTACGGCTACCTTGTTACGACTTAGCCCTAGTTACCAGTTTTACCCTAGGCAGCTCCTTGCGGTCACCGACTTCAGGTACCCCCAGCTTCCATGGCTTGACGGGCGGTGTGTACAAGGCCCGGGAACGTATTCACCGGATCATGGCTGATATCCGATTACTAGCGATTCCAGCTTCACGGAGTCGAGTTGCAGACTCCGATCCGAACTGAGAACGGTTTTGTAGATTCGCTCCTGCTTGCGCAGTGGCTGCTCTCTGTACCGTCCATTGTAGCACGTGTGTAGCCCAAGGCGTAAGGGCCGTGATGATTTGACGTCATCCCCACCTTCCTCACAGTTTGCACTGGCAGTCTTGCTAGAGTTCCCGACATGACTCGCTGGCAACTAACAACAGGGGTTGCGCTCGTTATAGGACTTAACCTGACACCTCACGGCACGAGCTGACGACAACCATGCAGCACCTTGTAAATTGTCCGAAGAAAAAACTGTTTCCAGTCCTGTCAATCTACATTTAAGCCTTGGTAAGGTTCCTCGCGTATCATCGAATTAAACCACATGCTCCACCGCTTGTGCGGGCCCCCGTCAATTCCTTTGAGTTTCATTCTTGCGAACGTACTCCCCAGGTGGGATACTTATCACTTTCGCTTAGCCACTCAGATTGCTCCGAACAGCTAGTATCCATCGTTTACGGCGTGGACTACCAGGGTATCTAATCCTGTTCGCTACCCACGCTTTCGTCCATCAGCGTCAATCCATTAGTAGTAACCTGCCTTCGCAATTGGTATTCCATGTAATCTCTAAGCATTTCACCGCTACACTACATATTCTAGTTACTTCCTAATAATTCAAGATCTACAGTATCAATGGCCGTTCCATCGTTGAGCGATGGGCTTTCACCACTGACTTATAAACCCGCCTACGGACCCTTTAAACCCAATGATTCCGGATAACGCTTGGATCCTCCGTATTACCGCGGCTGCTGGCACGGAGTTAGCCGATCCTTATTCTTACAGTACCGTCAAGCTCCCTCACGAGGGAGTGTTTCTTCCTGTACAAAAGCAGTTTACAATCCATAGGACCGTCATCCTGCACGCGGCATGGCTGGTTCAGGCTTGCGCCCATTGACCAATATTCCTCACTGCTGCCTCCCGTAGGAGTCTGGTCCGTGTCTCAGTACCAGTGTGGGGGATCTCCCTCTCAGGACCCCTACCCATCGTAGCCTTGGTATGCCGTTACCACACCAACTAGCTAATGGGACGCATGCTCATCTTGTACCGTTGGAACTTTAATAATCAAATGATGCCATTTAATTATACTATGGGGTATTAATCCAAATTTCTCTGGGCTATCCCCCTGTACAAGGTAGATTGCATACGCGTTACGCACCCGTGCGCCGGTCTCAGTATCCGAAGATACCTACCCCTCGACTTGCATGTGTTAAGCCTGCCGCTAGCGTTCATCCTGAGCCAGGATCAAACTCTTCATCGTATATTGTTTGAAGTCGAGATAAATCTCTTCTTCTGTTTTTGATGATCTAGCTTTAATTAAAATCTTACGATTCCTCTTACTCTCTTTTTCTTTGTCTTTAAACATCGCTGCTTAAAAACGGCTGTCAATTCAATATGTCTATGAACGTGTCTTCTTGTTTGTCTCGCCTCTCATTCGATTAGCGGGTGCAAAAGTAGAACTCTTTTTTTAATTACCAAAACTTTTTGAAACTTTTTTTTGAGAAAATTTTCTTTCCGTTTTAATGTCATCATGTTTAAGAACTCCCTGTCTTGCGGGTGGCAAAGATAGAATCTTTATCCTTTACAATCCAAATCTTTTTTTAACTTTTTTTCAAAGTTTTTTTTCGATTTGTTTTCCAGATTTCTAATGAACTTCTCGCTGATTGCGGGTGCAAAAGTAGCAACTCTTTTGACATTTCCTAACCTTTTTTTCATCTTTTTTTAATCTTTTTTTTACCACCCTGAAAACCCGAACGTTACACATCCAACTTTTTTGACCTACAACAACCCTTTTTGCCAATTCTACCCTTCAAAGGGGTAAACCAGGGCGCAAACCTGTCCTTCACCCATAGACCAAAAACAGAAAATATCCTTAAAAATAGTTCTGCAATGCCCAAAAAAGGGGTTCGGACGTCCTTAAAGCGGGTGAAAAAACGTCAGCAAACACTTTGAAAGGACCAAAAACCAATTGTTGGGCGCTTTGCTTTTCACAAAACAAGGGTTTGCTATTCCTTAAAGAGGGTTGTTTCGTGCATAAGGCCGTTTTGGAACACTATATATAGGTGCAAAACCATACCTTATTTATATAGGAGGAAAATACAACATCAATCAAAAGCAATACTCCTTATATATATAGGTGCTTTGAAAAACAAAATCCCATCAAACAGCAAAAACCGCGTGAGGGATCGAAGTGGAAATCCTTTTATGAAGCACAGCGTAATAAAAGATTGAAACGAAGTGCCCGACCCGAACACAAAATAATCCCCTAACCAAACGAAGCGGCCGTGAGGGACACGCCAAAAATGAAGGCATAAAAAAACACCATATCGCTATGGTGTTCGTTTGTATTAGTTTTGGTTTTGAGCTTCCTTCTCTCTTTCCTCTTTCATGATTCTGAGCTTTTCGCGCCATACTTTGGCCAGCTCGGTGTAATTCATATCTATTTTAGCAGCCTGCTTTGGCAATCGGCCATCGGTGAAGGCTTTGTATAGTATCCCTTCGATAAGGAAATCTTCAGAGACATTATAGGGATCGAATTTGGTTTTAAGGTTGATGTCGAATAAACGGGCTGTGTTATTTGACCAGAATGCTTTCCATCCGCTTTTTAAGTTCTTAATCAGATCGAAAGTGGACGACCCGGTTTGCCTGTGGATAAGCTTTACTAATATCTGACCGTCTTTGCGGCTTAGTTTTTTTAGCTGTTCTTCAAATTCGTTGGTCAGGTAGTTTTCAACTAACTTAAAGTATTTCTTTTTATCTCTTTCCGATTTGAGCGTTTTCATACCGTTTGTAAGTGCCGTCAGTCTATCAGCAGCTATTTTAGCAAATGGGTACGTTTTCATAACCCTCCTTTGCAGGATTAAAAACCGTTTTCTCTCTTCGGCAGATTTGATATTATACCTATTAGAGACATAGACTTCTTCCAGCTCTATAGGAATGTTAGCGATCGTGTCGTATCCGACAAGAGGCTTTTCGACTTCAACAGTGTCCTTTTCTACAACTTGGGCACTAGTTGCAAGTCCAATAAAAAATATAACAATTGCTAATTGTATGGATTTCATAGTCGATTTAAAATTTCATCAAAAATATATAATTATTAATCAACTGTGATACCAAATTTATAAATTAGCAAAAAAATATTTTATGGCATCAAAATCGATACTAAACAAAGCTTCTCTTACATTTCTTGAAAACTACCTTAACAATGCTGCTCCAACAGGATTTGAACAGGAAGGACAGAAACTTTGGATGGATTACCTACAACCTTATGTGGATACTTTTATAACAGATACTTACGGAACGGCTGTTGGAATTATTAACCCAGACGCACCTTATAAAGTCGTTATTGAAGGCCACGCAGACGAAATTGCCTGGTATGTAAACTATATTACAGACGACGGATTGATATATGTGATTAGAAATGGTGGTTCAGACCATCAGATTGCGCCTTCGAAGAGAGTCAACATTCATACTAAAAACGGAATTGTGAAAGGTGTTTTTGGCTGGCCGGCTATTCATACTCGAAATAGAGCCAAAGAAGAGCAGTCGCGTGTGGACAATATTTTCATCGATTGTGGCTGTTCAACTAAAGAAGAAGTGGAAAAACTAGACATCCATGTAGGTTGTGTGATTACCTATCCGGATGAATTTATGATTTTGAACGAGAATAAATTTGTTTGTCGCGCCATCGACAACAGAATGGGAGGTTTTATGATTGCCGAAGTAGCCCGTCTTTTGAAAGAAAATAAAAAGAAACTTCCTTTTGGATTGTATATAATAAATGCTGTTCAGGAAGAAGTAGGTCTTCGCGGTGCCGAAATGATTACCAAAACCATTCGCCCGAACGTTGCTATTGTTACCGATGTTTGCCACGATACTACTACTCCAATGATTGATAAAAAGATTGAAGGAGACTTAAAAATAGGAAAAGGACCAGTCATTGCTTATGCTCCGGCTGTTCAGAATAAACTAAGAGAATTAATTGTAAATACTGCCGAAGAGAAGAAAATCCCTTTTCAGCGTCATGCGTCATCCCGCGTAACGGGAACCGATACCGATGCTTTTGCTTACAGTAACGGTGGTGTAGCATCAGCTTTAATCTCTTTGCCTCTGCGTTATATGCATACCACAGTCGAAATGGTGCATCGCGAAGACGTGGAAAATGTGATTAAACTGATTTATGAATCTTTATTGAAAATTGAGAACAACGAAACATTCTCTTATTTTAAATAGTATAAAATAAAAAAAGCATCATTATCACTGCATAATGGTGCTTTTTATCCCTTGAAATTTTACTTTCTTTCCGCTTCTATTATATTGTCTTCCCTTAATTTACTGCAATAAGATTTAATGCCTGTGTATCATCTGAGATTTTATATTCCGTAATTTGGATATCTTCTCTAATGATTTCTTCCATTGTTCTGCCTGATTTGTCGAAAGCTACATTATCAATAACCACATCAAATGATGGTTTATCATAAATTAGATTAAAATCCAACGCTTGTGTTTCGTTTGTAACATTGTTTTCTATCATTTCGTTATCCTCTGCAATTGTTTCGTCTGTTGTTTTTGCAACTAAAGCAGGTAAACTATTCTCGATAGCTACAAAATCCAGCGCTTGCGTTTGGTTTGAAACATTGTTTTCGGTAATCGCATTGTCTTCTGTAATAACTTCTTCTACTGTTTTTTCAGCTCTATTAGAAAACATTCCTTCAGCGGCTTCTATTCTCATTGAAGTTAATTGACCGCTAACTTCATTCTTCATATAGTGAAATGCAGTTGAATTACCAGGTTTCAATTGATTGGAAACTGTTGTGTTTGGAAAATTTTCTTCTTCAAAAAAATGAATATTGTTCAGTAAAGAAACCGGACTTTCATTTTTAAAAGCTTTTACTTCTCTTTTTACACCATAAGGACCTTCACTAACATTGGTTAAAACGACCATGGCAACTGTTAAATTAAATACTAGACTTTTCATGATGATTGATTTTTTATTGTTGTTTTTAAAAGCATATAATAATATCCTATACAAATATATATCTAAAAAAAGGTATCTTGTTTTGCATAGTACTAAAATTAACAGTATTTTAACATTTAAATTGGAATCGTACTTTGAGTATTAGGAGCCATAACTTCTTCTGTTTCCTTCATTTACGTCCTGCTGTTCGCTGTATCTCCTTCGGTTACCAACCTTCAGGAGGATGCCGCTTCCATCAGGGCTAAAAATCATAACCTTTTTATAATTATTGTTTTTTTTATATATTTACGTTAAACAATTACAAAAATGCAATCAAAAGCGCAAACAGTTGCCGAATATCTAACCGAACTTCCCGAAGAACGCAAAAATGCTTTTAACCAACTTCGAAACGCCATTCTAGACAACCTACCTAAAGGATTTGAAGAATGTATGACTTATGGCATGGTTGGTTATGTTGTTCCTCATTCAATATACCCTAATGGTTATCATTGTGATCCTAAACTTCCGCTAGGATTTGCTGCCATCGCATCCCAGAAAAACTTCGTCGCTTTGTATCATATGGGTATGTACACGGATCCTAAAATATTGAATTGGTTTGTTGAAGAATTTCCAAAACACAGCAAATACAAATTAGATATGGGAAAATCCTGCATTCGGTTTAAAAAATGGGATGCTATCCCTTTTGATCTAATCGCTGAGCTAATGCAGAAAATTTCGGTAGAAGATTGTATCAATAATTACGAATCCGGTTTAAAAAAATTAAAATCAACCTAAAATCAAATACTATGAAAATCATTAAGAAAATTGTTTTAGCATTAGTAGCCCTTGTTGTAATTATTGCAATTGCCGGTTTATTTATGAAAAAAGACTATGCTATAGAAAGAGAAATTACAATAAACCAACCGAAAGACAGTATTTTTAAGTTTGTAAAGCAGGTGAAAAATCAGGATCAATTTAGCGTCTGGAACAAAATGGATCCGAACATGAAGAAAAACTATACGGGAACTGACGGAACCGTAGGCTTTATTTACGGCTGGGAAAGTCAAAACGAAAATGTAGGTACAGGAGAACAGGAAATTAAAAAAATTGCCGAAGGAGAAAGAGTAGATTTTGAATTACGATTTAAAGTACCAATGGAGTCCAAAGGGAATGCTTATATCGCAACTGAAGCAATTTCTCCAACACAAACCAAAGTAAAATGGGGTTTCACCGGCACTATGCCTTATCCATGGAATGTCATGATGCCAATTATGGGCATGGATGAAATGATTGGTAAAGATTTACAAGGAGGTCTTGATAACCTAAAAGGTGTTTTAGAGAAAAAATAATCTTTAGAAATACTAAATAAAAAACCGCCTTGTTATCCAAAGCGGTTTTTTTTATCAGATTTTTTAAATTTATGCTTTTTTAAGCAAAGCCAATGTATCTGTTGCATTAGACATCTCAGCATATTTAACAGCTGTTAAACCTCTTTCGTCTTTAGCTTCAATTCTTGCCCCTTTTTCAAGCAATACTTTTACAATCTCCGCTTTATTGTAACGAGCAGCAAGCATTAATGGTGTTAATCCGTCAGAAGATTCATTTACATCTGCTCCGTACTCGATAAACTTTTTAACAGTTTCCAAGTCTCCTTTAATAATGGCAGAGCAAAGTGGTGTTGGTTTAAAAACAATTTCTACATTGTCTTTAACTACAAGATTTGAATTAGATGCAAAAGAAACATTTGCAAAAGCTACTAGAGCTAAACCTAAAATAATGACTGTTTTTTTCATGATGACTTATTTATTTGATTAATGATTACACAGTAGACGCTTCCGATTATATTTCGTTACAGAAATTTCTGGTTATAACATATCTTTAACATTTGACATGTTTTTTAGACACTACTGTTTGAAGTTGCAAAGAACAAAAAAACCACGCAGTGCGTGGTTAGTATATCTTTAAAATTGGGTTATCTTATTTGTTTAAGAAAGCCAAAACATTTTTCTCAATTCGTTCGTTGATATTTGATATATCTGCCTTTACGAAGGATTCTCCCAAGATATTTTCAAACAATTCAATATAACGTTCTGAAACAGAAGCTATATATTCTTCTGACATTTCAGGAATCTGTTGTCCTTCTTTCCCTTGAAAACCATTGGCAATTAGCCACTGACGAACGAATTCTTTAGATAATTGCTTTTGATCTTCACCTCTATCCTGTCTTCCCTGGTAGCCATCAGCATAAAAATAACGGGAAGAATCCGGTGTGTGAATTTCATCAATCAAAACAATTTTTCCTTCTTTGGTTTTACCGAATTCATATTTGGTATCTACCAAAATCAATCCTCTGGAAGCTGCAATTTCAGTTCCTCTTTGGAATAAGGCTCTAGTATATTTTTCTAAAACGATATAATCCTCTTCCGATACAATCTCTTTAGCTAAAATCTCCTCTCTTGAAATATCTTCGTCGTGCTCACCATTATCTGCTTTTGTAGATGGCGTAATTATAGGTGTCGGAAATTTATCATTTTCTTTTAAACCTTCCGTTAATGCAACACCACAAAGCATTCTTTTTCCCAACGCATATTCACGAGCCGCATGACCTGAAATATAACCGCGTATAACCATTTCTACTTTGAAAGGTTCACATAAATGACCTACAGCTACATTAGGGTCCGGAGTAGCAATTAACCAATTCGGAACAATATCTTGAGTAAGTTCCATAAATTTTGTAGCAATCTGATTTAAGATCTGACCTTTATAAGGAATCCCTTTAGGCATTACAACATCAAAAGCAGAAAGTCTGTCTGTAGCAACCATGACCAAAAGATCATCATTAATGTTATATACTTCTCTTACTTTGCCGTGGTAGACTGATTTTTGATTGGGAAAATTGAAATTAGTAGTTGTAATCGTGTTCATTGTTGTGTTGTTGTTTGTTTTGCCTGTTCGGCATTTTGCCTCGAGTGTACAAAAATAAGTTGTTTCACAGAGATACACAAAGATTCACAGAGATATACAAAAAATTATTTTTTCAGTGTTTGGATTAAATCGGTTAGTATGGAAAGCCCTTTGTTTTCTACTTTATGAATGATTTCAAAGTCTTCTACATTATTTGAATTGAGAAAAATAATTTTTACTTCACTTCCATTAATTTCAATATTCTTAATTTTTGACAATGGAATTTTATATTTACTTCCTACTTCTCTTTTCATATAAATAAAGGCTGCAAACACTAAAAGAATCAATCCTATAGGAATGCTCCCGCTTTTAGCTCTGGCAACCGACAAAGCAACCAAACAAAGTAATACTAAAATAAAAGCATAAAATTTAAGCCCTTTTACAGTGTTTTTTCTAATTGTTTTTGATGATTTCTCTTCAATTGCTGCAGTTTCCGACCAGTTTCCAGAATTTGTTAAAAATAAATTTTCATCATTTATATTCACATATCCGCTATCGTATTTAAAATACTCTTTCATTTTAAAATTTATTTTACAGTAAGACGTCGTGTATCATCACAAAAATGAAGCGAAAAACAGGGAAGAACCCATGCTTTTCGCTTCAAAAAATGCAACAACTTAGCTACTCTGTAACTCTGCTCCTTTTTTAATCGTTATTCTCAATCTGCTTGTAGGCATCAATTACTTTTTTTACCAATCTATGGCGAACAATATCTTTATCATCAAGGTAAATGATACCAATTCCATCCACATCTTTTAAAACCAGAATCGCTTCTTTCAGTCCGGAAATTGTTCTGCGAGGTAAATCTACCTGTCCAGGATCACCTGTAATCATAAATTTGGCGTTTTTTCCCATACGGGTTAAAAACATTTTCATTTGAGAATGGGTGGTGTTTTGCGCTTCATCCAAAATCACAAAAGCATTATCAAGTGTCCGACCACGCATAAATGCCAATGGAGCAATTTGTATAATTCCTTTTAATATATAATCATCGAGTGTTTGCGGAGGCAGCATATCACGCAATGCATCATACAAAGGCTGCATGTACGGATCCAGTTTTTCTTTCATATCACCTGGTAAGAAACCTAAGTTTTCCCCTGCTTCTACCGCCGGACGCGTTAGTATAATTCGTTTTACCTGCTTTTCTTTCAATGCTTTTACTGCCATAGCGACACCTGTGTAGGTTTTACCTGTTCCGGCCGGTCCAACAGCAAAAACCATATCGTTCTTAATCATCATATCAACCAGCAACTGCTGATTAGGCGTCATAGCTTTAATTAATTTTCCGCCAATACCATGAACCAAGATTTTATCGTGATCCGCCATACGTTCCTCTTCTCTGGAATCGCTCAAAATTACCCTATCAATCACATTAGAATCGATATTATTGTAGCGGGTAAAATGCAGCATCAAACGGTTGAAACGTTTTTCAAACTCGTCAAGCTCTTCTTTTTCTCCAAAAGCTTTCAGCGTCGTTCCTCTAGCCACGATTTTCAACTTTGGATAATACCTTTTAATGGTTTCAAGATGAGTGTCTTGTGCGCCCCAAAATTCCTTCGGAGCAATATCTATTAATTCTATGATACGTTCGTTCAAAAGTTGGAAGTTTTTAATTAGAAATAAATTCGTTTTGTTTCTCTCAAATCTACTAAATTTACCGAAACATTTCAGGAATAGTTATAAACAAAATAATGTCAATAATTACACTTACCACCGATTTTGGCTTGAAAGATCACTTTGTAGGTGCGCTTAAAGGAAAAATAATTTCAGAATACCCTGAAGTTCAAATTATTGACATCTCTCATGACGTTGACTTGTTTAATATTTCGGAAGCCAGTTATATCATTAATGCTTCTTACAGCAGTTTTCCAAAAAAAACAGTTCACATTATAGGTATTGACAGTGAGCGAAACAAGGAGAACAAACATATTGCCATTCAATGGAACGACCATTTTTTTATTTGTGCCGATAACGGTATTTTAAGTATTCTGACGCAAAAAATCGTCCCCCAGAAAATTGTCGAAATCAACATTCACGATCGACTGCCGGAAGGTTCAACAGACATAGATGTATTTGTAAAAGTAGCCTGTCATTTAGCTAAAGGCGGTGCTTTGAGTGTTATAGGCAAGGAAATACAGCAGATAAAAATCGTAAATGAACTGCAAGCTGTGGCAGCTTCAGATCTGAATAGTATTAAAGGCTATGTCGTTTACATTGATCATTATGGGAATTGCGTGACCAATATTTCAAAGAAAATGTTTAACGAAATAGGCAAAAACCGTTCTTTTGAGATTAAATTTGGCACAAAAAACATCAAGAAAATACATTCAGGCTATTCTGATTTTAAAGTTTCTGAAAAATATACCTTAAAAGATTACGAAGGTGAAAAGCTTGCTATCTTTAACGAAGCCGGTTTTCTGGAAATTGCCATATACAAAAGTAACCCGCAAACGGTTGGTTCTGCTAAATCTTTGTTAGGACTGAAATATAGGGATGTGATTTCGATACTATTTAATTAGATTTGCTTCGGATTTTATAACCTGATTCTTTTTAAACAGTAAAAAAAATTTAAACAAAATGTTTGTACGTATAGTAAAACTAAGCTTTCATGAAGAAAATATTCCCGCCTTTCTGGAAAATTTTGAACAAATGAAAGATAAAATCCGAGGTGCAGCAGGAAATCAATTTTTGGAATTATACCAAGACAAAAACAATCCTTGCATCTTCTTTACTTACAGTTATTGGGAAACTGAACAGGATCTGGAAAATTACAGAAATTCAGAATTGTTCTATGACGTCTGGACATTTACAAAAAAACTGTTTAACGACAAACCTGAAGCATGGAGTGTAGATAAATTAGTAAGTTTGCATTAATTTCTATAATAACAACGAATAAACAATAAATGAAAGCCATACTTTTTAAAGAATTCCGTTCCTTTTTTGGTTCGCCTATAGGATATCTGGTGATTGCTATTTTCCTATTACTAAGCGGGCTGTTCTTATGGGTTTTTGAAGGTGACTATAATATTCTGAATTCAGGATTTTCAGACATGACCCCATTTTTCACCATCGCTCCCTGGATCATGCTTTTCCTGATTCCTGCTGTCACAATGCGTAGTTTTTCCGATGAAAAGAAACAAGGAACTATGGAATTACTGCTCACAAAACCCTTATCGCTTTGGGAAATTGTAAACGGAAAGTTTCTAGGGGCTTTTCTATTGCTGATTATTGCTATAATTCCAACATTAGTTTATGTAAAAGTAATTTACGATTTGGGCTTGCCGGAAGGAAATATAGATTTCGGAAGCACATTAGGGTCTTACTTTGGATTATTATTTTTAATGGCCTCTTACACTGCTATCGGGATTTACACTTCAACGCTTTCTGACAATCAGATTGTTGCATTTATTATCTCGTTTTTTTTATGTTTTGTCCTGTATTTCGGATTCCAGGGCATATCTACTTATCCTGCTTTTGGGGATTACGGAAACCTGATTGCTTCATTAGGAATGGACTACCATTTTAAAAGTATGAGTCGTGGTGTTATTGACACTCGTGATGTCATTTATTTTGTAAGTATTACCACTTTATTTTTATCATTAACTGTTTACAAATTAAAATCATACAAATTGTAATGGTACCAATCAAAAAAAAGAGCTTAAAAAATTTGTGGCTGACCATTGCCGGTTTAGTAATTATTAACGGTATAGGAAGCCAGTTTTTCCATAGATTCGATTTAACTCATGATAAGCGCTATACCTTATCCGAAACTTCTTTACAGATTATAAAAAACATCAAAGAACCTTTATATATAGATGTTTTCCTTGAAGGAAATTTTCCGGCTGAATTCAAACGACTACAATCTGAAACCAAGCAGATACTGGACGAATACAAAGCCTATAATCCAAATATCATATACCAATTCGTAAATCCACTGGAAAATCCGGAAGAAGCAGATGCTGTAATGAAGTCATTTTTGCAGCGTGGTTTGACACCTGTAAATGTAACTGTTGATGACAAAGGAAAACAATCAAAAGAAGTGGTTTTTCCTTGGGCAATCGCAACGTATAAGAATAAAAGCACCAAATTACCCCTGCTTAAAAATCGTTTAGGCGCCTCTACAGAACAAAAAGTCGTAAGTTCAGTACAACACCTTGAATATGCTCTTACTGACGCTTTTAATAAAATCACCACCGAAAAGAAAAAGAGAATTGCCGTCATCAAAGGAAACGGAGAATTAGAAGATATTCTAAAAGCCGATTTTCTAACTACAATCAGAGACAGTTATTATATTGCTCCTTTTACATTGGACTCGGTTTCTAAAAATCCTGCCAAAACGCTAAAACAGATACAAGAATATGATTTAGCACTGATTACAAAGCCAAAAGAAACTTTCTCAGATGAAGAAAAACAGGTTTTGGATCAATTTATAATGAATGGCGGTAAAACACTCTGGCTTTTAGAAACCGTAAACATTGAAATGGAAAGCCTGAACAAATCCGGAAGCGCATTGGCTTTCCCAATGGATTTAGGTTTAAATGATATGTTTTTTAAGTACGGATTCAGAATCAATCCTGACATCCTCAAAGATATGTATGCAACGCCTATTGCGCTGGCTTCAGGAAATAGAGGCAACGAAACACAATATCAGAATTACTTCTGGTTTTATGCGCCGTACATCACTCCCAACGGGAAACATCCTATAGTAAATAATCTTGACGGGCTTAAACTTGATTTCGCTAATTCAATCGATACAATTAAAAACGGCATTAAAAAAACAGTCCTTCTGCAGACTTCACCTTATTCAAAAAAAGTCGGAGCTCCTGTTGAAGTCGATTTGAAAATGGTAAATGAAAAGCCTCAGCCTGAAGACTTTCCGGAAGGAGGAAATATTCCTGTAAGCGTTTTATTGGAAGGAAAATTCTTTTCCGTATTTGAAAACAGAGTACTGCCGTTTAAAGATGCCGGCTTTAAGCCAAAAGGGAAAGAAACTAAAATGATTGTTGTATCAGACGGCGATGTCATCAAAAATCAAATGGATAAAGATGGCCAGCCTCTTGAATTAGGTTTTGACAAGTGGACAAATCAAATGTATTCCAATAAAGAATTTTTGATGAACTGTGTCAATTATCTGCTCGATGATAACGGACTTATTAACATTCGAAGCAAAGAAGTTGATTTACCATTGTTAGACAAAGAAAAAGTATATGAAGATTACACGTATACACAATTCCTAACTATTGGATTACCATTGGTATTACTGCTAATTTTCGGCTTAGCAATAACATACATCCGTAAAAGACAATTTGGTCGATAGTTGTTGATAAAATTGTTTTCAATACTGATTAGTTTACGATATATTTGTAAAATATAAAAAATGTCTTCAAAATTTGAGACACAAGATTTAAAAATACGATGATGAAATTTATAGTATCAAGTTCCTATTTATTAAAACAATTACAAGTTTTAGGAAGTGTTATCAACAGTAGCAATACGCTGCCAATTTTAGATAATTTTTTATTCGAATTAAAACAAAATCAACTTTTAGTTTCTGCTTCAGATCTAGAAACGACAATGTCTGCTTCGCTTTCAATTGATTCAACCAGTGAAGGAAGTGTTGCTGTTCCTGCAAAATTATTATTGGAAATTTTAAAAACTTTCCCTGAGCAGCCATTAACGTTTACTGTTGAAGAAAACAATACCATAGAAATCAGTTCCCAATCAGGAAAATATGCTTTGGCATACGCTCCTGGTGAAGAATTCCCAAAATCGGTAAGCCTTGAAGAACCATCCAAAACGATTGTTCCGGCTGAAGTTTTAGCAACTGCTGTCAGCAAAACTATTTTTGCTGCCGGAAATGATGATTTACGTCCGGTAATGTCAGGTGTATTCTTCCAGTTTTCACCGGAAGGTTTGATTTTTGTTGCTACAGATGCCCACAAATTAGTTAAATATGCTCGTACGGATGTAAAAGCTTCGGAAGTAGCAGATTTTATCATGCCAAGAAAACCTTTGAATATTTTAAAAGGAATTTTAGGCGCTTCTGATGCTGAAGTTACTATTGAGTACAATGATGCTAACGCCACTTTCTCTTTTGACAATTACATCTTAACCTGTAGATTGATTGATGGGAAATACCCAAATTACGAAGCAGTTATTCCAAAAGAAAACCCAAATAAATTGATGATTGACAGAACACAATTCTTAAGTTCTGTGCGTCGTGTGGCGATTTTCTCGAATAAAACCACGCACCAGATCAGATTAAAAATTGCCGGAACTGAATTGAACATCTCTGCAGAAGATATTGATTATTCAAACAAAGCTGAAGAGCGTTTGACTTGTGACTACCAAGGTGACGATATGCAAATTGGTTTTAACTCTCGTTTCTTAACTGAAATGCTAACCAATCTTCAATCGGATATGATTATGCTTGAAATGTCTATGCCAAACAGGGCTGGGATTTTAACCCCAATTGACGGTCTTGATGAAGGTGAAACTGTAACTATGCTTGTTATGCCGGTAATGCTTAACAATTAATACGTTTAAACCAACCCATTATATTTGAAATAACCATCTGCAAAGCCAGGTGGTTTTTCTTTTTAGAAATAGTCCAAAAGCCTGTCTAACTTTTCTTTATTAATTGGTTTTGAAATAAAATCCTTCACGGTTGAAAAAGATTTTGATTTTTCGATATCGCTTGCATCTATTGAAGAAGACATGATAAAAACATTGAATCGGCTTTTATTAGGAAATTCTTCCAGCCTTTCTAAAAACTGCCAACCATCAAGCACAGGCATATTAATATCCAGCAAAATAACATTTGGGATATTTTCGGTAGACTTTGCCAGAGACTCTAATAGCTCTTTGCCGTTTTTGAATTCTAAAACTTTATTAAAATTTTCGTTTTTGGCTAATAATTTCATCAATACAAAAATGAAAATATTATCATCATCAAGAATATAAGTCAAATCTATCTTCTTCATATAAAGTACAAATTAAAAGTTGTTCCTACTCCTACTTCGCTTTCTACATCAATGCTGCCACCCATTGATTCAATATGGTTTTTCATCATAAACAATCCCAATCCTACAGCATCAGGGTTGCCATGGAATGTTTTATACATCCCGAAAATCTTATCTTTATGTAACTCCAGATCAATTCCAATTCCGTTATCCTGAACACTAAGCTTGATTTCGTCTTCTTCCCTCTTTGCCGTAATTTTGATGATTGGATTTCTGTCCGGTGATTTGTATTTAATTGCATTCGTCAGTAAATTAAAAATAATGCTTTCCAGATACGATTGAGTTCCCTCTATTTCTAGCGCTTCATCTATATTGATTTTCAAACTGACTTTATTCGTTTTTACAATAGCATTAATTCCTAAAATCGCTTTTTCAATTTCTTTCTTAAGATTTAGTTTTACTTTTTCTCCTTTTACACCACTTTGAATTGCTACCGTTTCATTCAGGAAAAATATAGTATCTGAAAGTTTATCTGTACTTTGTTTAAGCATGTTGAAATATTCCTTTTGTTCTTCTGAATCATTAGTTTCTTCGAATAAATCAAGAATCATCGATAAATTACTAGTGTGCGAACGGATATCATGAGAAACAATGTGAGTAAAATTAATCAGCTTTTCATTTTGCTTTTCTGTAATTTGAAAAAGTCTGTTTTTTTCTTTTTCTGCCTCTTTTCTTGCTGAAACATCTCGTGTCACTACTATATATTTGGAATAATTGCCATTTTCATCGTAAATAACATTCGCTGAATCTTCTCTCCAATGGTAATCTCCATTTGCAGCTCTGAAACGAAATTCATATTTGAATTCTTTCATGTGTTTTGAAAGACACTCAAGAATAAAAGGCTGCACAGCCAGAATATCATCCGGATGGAATCTGTTGTAAATATCTTCTGGGGTAAAATTCAGATAAATTTCTTTAGGATAATTCAGCAGTTTAACATACGATGGGGAAACATAAGACAGTTTTCCGCTTTCAATTACCAAAACACCATCAGAAGTATTTTCAGTAATAAGCCTTAATTGCTGCTCACTTTCAACAAGTTGTCTTTCAGTTGCTTTTCTCTCTGTGATATCCCTCGATATAAGAATGTATTTTGAATAGGCGCCGTCCGCTTTATAAATAACGTTTGCCGAATCCTCTCTCCATTGGTATTCTCCATTACTTCCCTTAAAACGATACTCGTAACTGAATCTTTGTGTTTGTTTGCCTAAGTTGCTGTAAATAATGATTCGCAATCGTTCCCTGTCTTCCGGATGAACCAGTGAAAAAATATTTTCTAAACTTAGGTTTTGCATATATTCTTCCGAATATCCTGAAAATTTTGAATAGGCCGGAGAAACATAAGTCATTGCATTGGATTCGAATACCAAAATTCCATCTGAAGTATTTTCAGAAATAAATTTAAGTTTTTCCTGATTTTCATTGAGTTTCGTTTCCGCTTGTTTCCTTCTGTCTTCTTCCAATGCCAAGCTTAAATAATCTGCCAGCGCCCGAGCAAAAGAGATATCATTTTCGGACCAGACTCTCGGATTATTTCTGTGTTCACAACATAAAACACCATAGAATTTACCATTAGCTCTTACTGGAATATCGAGCATATCTGTAACACCTAATGGTTTCAAATAATTATCAATCAGTTCAATAGTACTTTCGTCAGTATAAGCATCCTCAACAACCAATGCCTTTTTGTTATTTAGAGCAGTAATGTATTTAGGTATTGAACGGACATCCAGAATTTCATCAGCAGAATGGAGATCTTCAATTTTATTGAATAAATTTTTGCAAACCAATTCATCATTTTTAATTTCCCAAAAACCGGCTTTTTCAATAGTAAGTCCTTTAGCTGCCAAAATAGTAACTTCCTTGATTTTGCCCTCTAAAGCACTATCCATGGCGTTTGAATACAATTTAATCAGCAATTGATTTTGTAAATCTACAGATTCCTGTTTTTTAATAATTTCAAGCTTCTTAAGCTTATCTTGAGTGATGTCTCTTGCAATCGTAATGGCTCTGAAAGCTTTTCCGGAAGCATCATAATGAATGTTCATAATGTCTTCCCGCCATTTATATTCTCCATCTCCGGTAAGACATCTGAAAGTATATTTTACAGAAGACAGTTTGTTCTCTGCAGCCCCGTAAATTGCTCCTTTTACCGATTCCAAATCATCCTGATGAACCATGCAGAACATATCCTTATTATGGCTTTGATGTTTTTCTTCTTCAGTTAAACCCATCATTTTCAAATAGGCTCCGGAAGCAAATACCAATTTTTCATTTTCAATAATGTAAATCCCGTCTGAAATGTTTTCTGAAATAAATTTGAACCGATTCTGGTTTTCCAAAAGTGTTTTCTCGAATTTGTTCTTTTTTGAAATTTTGCCTGTTACAGCATTCTTGAACTCGCTTTTTTTCAAAATACCAATAATTCTAATCACTTTATTTTTTTCGTTTTTAATTAAAAAAAGTGTTGCGGACATAATGATGGTATTTTCATTAGAACTTTTAAATACAACATCAATTATTGTATTGACTTTTTGGGATATTTCGGTAGAGGTAATTTTAAAATTCATTATTAATTTCCAAAACTTCAAATCATTTTCAGAGTACTCTTTTTTAAAACCCAGTCTTTTTAAAATTGATTTGGACATCCATAAATGTTCCTGATTTTCATAATCCCAGACAAAAATGTAGTGCTCGTCTGATGTCATTATTTTTTCAAACAATCCTTCATCTTGCTTAAGATGCTGATAAAAATCGCCTTTTAAATAATTGGAGTTAATCATCAAATCAGTCTTTTTTTGAAAATTACCGTACAATATAACTCTAAAATGAGTTAAAAGCTATTTTTTTCGACGAACTGTACTTTATAATTGATAAATGTTAACTTTAAACAATACCTTTGCAGAAAATAATTCCCAATGGCATCATTCGAGCAATTTAACCTTCCCAAATCGGTTCAGAAAGCATTAGACAATTTACAACTGACCACTCCGACCCCAATTCAGGAAAAATCATTTTCTGTAGTTATGTCAGGACGTGATATGATGGGAATTGCTCAAACCGGTACAGGAAAAACTTTTGCTTACTTATTGCCTATTTTAAAACAGTATAAGTTTGTAGATACTTTTAATCCCAGAATTATGATTTTGGTACCAACTCGTGAACTTGTTGTTCAGGTGGTGGAAGAAGTAGAAAAACTAACAAAATACATGTCCGTTAGAACATTGGGGCTTTACGGAGGTGTTAATATCAATACGCAGAAAAATCACGTATATCAGGGTATTGATGTACTGGTAGGAACTCCGGGACGTATCATGGATCTGGCTCTGGACGGCGTTTTAGGACTACAGGAAGTTCAAAAACTGGTCATTGATGAATTTGACGAAATGCTGAATCTTGGTTTCAGACCACAGCTGACATCTATTTTAGCGATGTTGAAAACAAAACGCCAAAACATCTTGTTCTCGGCTACCATGACGGATGAAGTAGATGACATTTTAAATGATTATTTTGATTTCCCTGAAGAAGTTTCTCTGGCAGCTTCAGGAGCACCTTTGGAAAAAATCGAACAATTATCATATAGTGTCCCCAACTTCAATACCAAAATCAATTTATTGAAGCATTTGCTGAATACTGATGAATCCTTGTCCCGTATTCTGGTTTTCGTAAACAACAAGAAAATTGCAGATATGCTTCATGAGAGAATTGAAGTCGAATTTCCGGAACAATTCGGAGTAATCCATTCTAATAAATCACAAAATTATCGTTTGCAGACCATGGCTTCGTTTCAAAATGGAGAATTAAGAGGATTAATTACCTCAGATGTTATGGCGCGTGGTTTGGATATTTCAGATATTACTCACGTAATCAACTTTGAAATGGCTGAAATTCCGGAACAATATATTCATCGTATCGGACGAACAGGACGTGCTGATGCTTCAGGTATTGCCATCAGTTTTATTGCGCCTCGTGAAGAAGACATCAAGGTAGGAGCTGAATTATTAATGAACAAAGAGATCAAAATCCTTGACCTGCCTTCTGAAGTTCAGATTTCAACATTGCTGATCGGTCCTGAAAAAGAAAAGGAAAAAGTAAAATTCCTAATGAAAAAGGTCAAACTGGAAGGACAGGGAAATACCCATGAGAAGTCTGAAAAGAATAAAAAAGTCAATTTAGGCGGACCTTCAAAAACTAAGAAAAAAACATCCAGTTCTGTCAACCGAAATATTCTGAAAAACAGAGCGGCTAAGAAAAAGAAGAAATAATTATCCGAAAAACCTCAATTGTAATGATTGAGGTTTTTTATTTTATTCTTTATCTTTGAAATTCTAATACCAATTAATGTATCAATTAGCAGCCAAAATAGCCCGAAAATTCCTCAAAGAATCAACTTTATTGAAAGTCGGATTTAACCTTTCTCCAATGTACCGCCGCAGTACAGCACGTGTCGAGTATATTTCAGATGATTTAAAAACAGTCAGAATAAAAATACCTATAAGTTACAAGAACCGAAATTATATAGGTTCTATTTTTGGAGGCAGTTTATTTTCGGCTGTAGATCCTATTCCAATGATACAACTGATGTACCTTTTTAAAGAGGAATATATTATTTGGGACAAGAGTGCTCATATTCGTTTTAAACATCCCGCACGCGAAAACATGTACGCTTCTTTTGAATTCACCGATGAAGAAATACAGGATATTCAGGAAAAAGTAGAAGAAAACAAAGAGGTTGAACATCCTAAAACTACCTTTATTACCAATAAAACGGGCGACATTATTTATTGTGAAGTCGTCAAAACCATTTATATTGCTGATAAAGAGTTTTATAAAAAGAAGATGAAAAAATAATCATACACATAAACTGAAAATAGTATCTTTGACAGACTAAATTCACTGAATTCTATTGAAATAAGATCTTGTGAAGTAAACATTTCAAAATAAATGCAATTTAAACATCCCGAAATTCTGTATTTCCTTTTCTTATTGGTTATACCAATTCTGGTGCATTTATTCCAATTACGCCGATTTAAAAAAGAGTCTTTTACTAATGTAAAACTCTTAAAAGAACTCTCTATTCAAACCCGAAAAAGCTCAAAAATAAAAAAATGGCTACTGTTAGCAACACGTTTATTATTACTTGCCTGCTTGATTTTTGCCTTTGCACAGCCTTTTTTTAAAGCCAAAGACAACGCCAATGCGAACAATGAACTGTTTGTAATTTTAGACAATTCGTACAGCATGCAAGCCAAAGGCCAAAAAGGAGAATTACTCAAACGTGCCGTTCAGGATTTGTTGGAAAACACTCCTGAAAATGCTACTTTTTCAATCGTTACAAATAATGAAAGCTTCTGGAATACTAACATAAAAGCTGTCGAAAAGGAATTGCAAAACTTAAAATACAGCGCCATTCCGTTTTCTTTGGAAACTGCTTTAACCAAAATAAAAACCAGAAATTCAGCTCAAAATAAAGATATTGTCATCATCACTGATGCCATTGGATTAAATAAAAACCATCTTAAAAATATTCCGGAAAACAACAAAACCTATTTTGTAATACCGGAAGCTGAGCAACTTAAAAACATTGCTATAGACAGTGTTTATTTATCACAATCTTTGGAAAATTTCTATGAAATAGGCGTCAATTTTTCTTCCAATTCCGATGAAGCAAAGTCAATTCCAGTTTCTGTTTACAATCAGGATGATTTGATTGCCAAAACGATTCTGAATCTGAAAAAAAACAAAGAAAAAATCCATTTCACCATTCCGAAAGAAGATTTCCATGGCTATGTAAGCATCAATGACAATAGCCTTTCTTTTGATAATACACTCTATTTTTCCATTTCAAAAGCTAAGATTACGAATGTTCTGAGCATTGGTGAAAACGAAAAAAGCAATTTCTTATCCCGAATTTATACCAAACCAGAATTCAATTATGCTAATACTCCAGTTGCAACGCTTGATTACAGCCAATTGGACAAACAGGACGCCATTATTCTAAATGAGTTACAAAGCGTTCCTATGGCTTTGCAGACTAATTTAAAATCATTTATTGAAAAAGGCGGAAACGTAGTTTTAATACCATCTGAAGAAAATGAAATTGGGAATTTAAATTCATTTTTAGGGAATTTTGGCGGAATGCAGTTTCAAAGCCTGCAGAATCAGGAAAAGAAAATAACTAAAATCAATTTCTCCAATCCTTTGTTTTCGAATGTTTTTGAAAAGAAAATCACGAATTTCCAATACCCGAATGTACTGAAATCCTTTTCGGTCAAAAATAATTACCCACAGGCAATAAGCTACGATGATCAAAGCGCTTTTCTTACCACAATACAAAAACAGCTGGGTTCCCTATTTGTCTTTTCAGCTCCTATAAATAAAGGGAATAGTAATTTCCAAAACTCACCGCTTATTGTTCCGACGTTTTATAAAATGGCGCTGAGTGCAGATAAAAACGGTGTCAAATACGAAACAATAGGTAATAGTAATCCTTTTTTGATTTCGGCAAAATTAGCTGATGATGAAATTGTTTCTATCAAAAATACTTCGGAAGAATTTATTCCGATGCAGCAGATCATGTCCGATAAAATCAAGATTTCCTGTACTGATAATCCAACCTTATCAGGTAATTTTCAAATCATTCAAAATAAAAAATCAATTGGTAATATTAGTTTCAACTACGATCGAAATGAAAGTAATCTGGCTTTACCAAGTGACGAGACACTTGACGAATTAAACCAGACTGACAGTATCGAATCTTTTTTCGATACCATCCAAATCGAAAGAACGGATAGTCAGGTTTGGAAATGGTTTCTTATTTTTACACTGTTATTTATTCTCTTTGAAATACTCATTCAAAAATTCGTAAAATGAACGTAATACTTAAAGCCGCCCGAATTATTGACCCAGAAAGTACATTCCACAATCAGATTGCTGACGTAAAAATCGGTAATGGAATTATTGAAAAAATAGGTTCAAACATAGGAAGTGCTGAAGGATTTGAAGAAATTACATTAACTAATTTACATATCTCAAAAGGTTGGTTTGACACTAGTGTCTCGCTTGGAGAACCGGGTTTCGAAGACAGAGAAACCATTGCAAATGGATTGCAGACAGCAGCAAAATCAGGGTTTACCGGAATTGCATTGCAACCTAACTCCTTTCCTGTTCTGGACAATCAATCGCAGATTAATTTCGTAAAACAAAAAGCAACAGGATTTGCTGCCGGACTTTTCCCAATTGGCGCACTGACAAAAAACAGCGGAGGAACTGACTTAGCCGAATTGTTTGATATGAAAAACGCCGGAGCGATTGCTTTTGGTGATTATGGACAAAGTTTAGACAATGCCAATTTATTAAAATTAAGCTTGCAATACGCACAGGATTTTAATAGTTTAATCATCGCTTTTTCACAGGACAGTACAATTAAAGGCAAAGGAATGGTACACGAAGGAATTGTTTCAACCCGATTAGGGCTGAAAGGAATTCCATCACTGGCAGAAGAGTTGATCATTGCCAGAAATCTGTTCATTTTAGAATATACTGGCGGAAAATTGCACATTCCAACCGTTTCAAGTGCAAAATCTGTACAGTTGATTGCAGCCGCTAAAGCCAAAGGACTGCAAGTATCGTGTAGTGTTGCAGTACATAATCTGACATTAAATGATACCATAATTGAAGGTTTCGATACGAGATATAAAGTTTCACCACCTATTCGTACAGAAAAAGACAGGGAAGCATTGGTTGAAGGTGTTTTAAACAATACCATCGATTGCATCACCTCAGACCACAATCCAATAGATATTGAACACAAAAAAATGGAATTCGATTATGCCAAATACGGAACTATAGGTCTGGAAAGCGCTTTCGGAGCATTGCAGACCATTTTACCAACAACTGTAATCGTAGAAAAACTGACTTTCGGAAGGACTGCTTTCGGATTAGAAAAAATAACAATTGCCGAAGGCCAAAAAGCCAATATCACTTTATTCAATCCAGAAGGAGAATCGCTTTTTCTAACGGAAAACATCAGCTCAAAATCTAAAAACTCAGCTTTTTTAGGTCAAAAAATGAAAGGTAAAGTATTCGGAATTTACAATCAAGGGAAATTAGTTTTATCATAAAAATTACCGCATGCAAAATCAAATTGAAGAAGGAAAAACAGCAGCTATTACAAGCTATATATTGATTATTGGGGTTTTAATCGCTTTATCAATGAATTCAGAGACTAAAAATCCATTTGCGTCTTTCCATATCCGTCAGTCATTAGGACTTTCAATCACTTTTATTGCTTTGGGACTTTTAATCGGCCCTTTTGGAAACCCAATGATAACAATGTCAATGTGGATTTTCCTTTCCGTTTTATGGACGTATGGTATTTTTAGCGCTATAAAAGGAGAAACAAAACCTATTCCGCTTTTGGGAGATTTTTTTCAAAAATGGTTTAAAACTATTTAATATAATGAATCCAGATATAATGACTTTATACCACCTTGTTAGGGAACCAAAAATAAAATTAAGTAAGAATCCGGTATTACTGCTATTACACGGATACGGCAGTAACGAAGAAGATTTGTTTTCTTTTGCATCCGAATTACCAGAAGAATATTACGTCATTTCAGCGCGTGCTCCGTACGATTTGATGTATGGAAGCTATGCATGGTATGCTATTAATTTTGATGCTAATGATAAAAAGTTTTCGGACTTAGATCAGGCAAGGAAATCTCGCGATCTTATTGCTGACTTCATAGATGAGTTAGTAGCTAATTATCCTATTGATGCGGATAACGTGACTTTAATCGGCTTCAGCCAAGGTTCAATTTTAAGTTATGCCGCAGCTGTTTCTTATCCCGAAAAAATACAGAAAGTAGTAGCCATGAGTGGTTATTTCGATAAAGAAATTGCTAAAGAAAATTTCGATAAAAATGATTTTTCAAACCTAAACATATTTGCTTCACATGGTTCAGCTGATCAGGTTATCCCTGTGGAATGGGCCCGAAATGCAAAGCCTTCCCTGGATGCTTTAGGTATTAAAAATGTATATAAAGAATATCCGGTAGGACATGGTGTTGCACCGCAAAATTTTTATGATTTTAAAAATTGGCTGCTCGAATAATCTTTTGAAGGTAATTTAATTAAAAACAACAGGTATGAAAAAGTGGTTACAGTTTATTGGAGTAATTGCCTTATTCTTAGTTTCATCCCATGTTCAAAGCCAGTATTTATACAATGCTTCAGGCAGTACGCTTGGAAGGATTGATGGTAATTATGTATATAACTCCAGTGGCAGTACGTTAGGACGGTTTGACGGTACTTATATTTATAATGCTTCAGGCAGTTCGCTGGGCCGGTTCGACGGAACGTATGTTTATAATGCTTCCGGATCCACTTTGGGAAGAATCGATGGTAACTATATCTATGACGCTTCCGGGAGTACTTTAGGCAGGATTGACGGAAATTATGTTTACGACTCCAGCGGAAGTACTTTAGGTCGCTTTGAAGGAGTTCCGAGTGATAAAGCCATCTTGTTCTACTTCTTTTTCTTCAAACCTTGAAAAAAACATACTATAAAAAAGGACTTCAATTGAAGTCCTTTTTTACTATTAATTTTGAGGATAAAGCAATGTTTCTGCTGGTTCAAAAGTGACAGAACCATCTTTCTCCATAAAATACTTGATAATGATTTCACCCCATCCGGTTTGCCCTGTAAAATCAGCAATAATCCATCTGTGATTCAAAAATCTCACTTTGTTTATGACCATACCATCATAAGGAATCAGCTTATTTCCTGCCGGATTAGAATTTAAATCCATCAGTTTTTCCTTTACAAAAGGCATTAATTTATTTACATCATACGCTTCCAGGTAATCAATGGCTTTGTCATTATGTGCTAAAGAAAAATAATCTCCTTCTTCCTTTTCAGCAACAATTTTAGTGAGACTATCATTCATTTTAACTCTGAATTTCGCTGCTCTTTCTTCATCGAAATTGAATTTTTTTGTAGAGTACATAAACTGAAAAATATTTATCAGAACAGAAAATATTAATCCGTATAAAACCAGTTTTTTCATGGTAAATTTGGGTTTAAATAGTGATTGTTAAGTTGTCATAAGCTAAATAGACATTCTCTGGAAGTTTTTTTTGTACTTCCTCATGAAATCCTAAAATATGGCTTATATGTGTTAAATATGCTTTTTTGGGGCGCACAATAGTAATAAATTCTAATGCTTCTTCCAAATTAAAATGGGTTTCATGCGGTTCCTCCCGTAACGTATTTATAACCAATACGTCAAGATTTTGCAGTTTGGCAATAGAAGTGTCCGGAATCTTCTTAACATCGGTCAGGTAAGCAAATGAATCAAAACGATAACCGAAAACCTGTAAATTTCCATGCATGGCATTAATAGGTTCAATGAACTTGTCTCCGAAATAAATCCGTTCATTATCCGTTACTTCAATTGGTAAAACACCAGGTGCACCCGGGTACCTGTTTTCAGTCTCAAAAATATAATCGAAACGTCTTTCCAAATTTTTAAGCACTCGCTGATGTGCATAAATAGGAATATTTCCCTGTTTGAAGAAGAATGGGCGAATATCATCTAAACCAGCCGTATGATCCGAATGCTCATGCGTAAATAAGATGGCATCTATGTGATGACAGCCCGAAGTAAGCATTTGCTGTCTGAAATCGGGTCCGCAATCTACCACAAAGGATAATTCGTCCCATTGAACCCAAACTGAAACCCGCAAACGGGTGTCTTTCGGATCCTGACTTTTGCATACAGAATGTTGGCTTCCTATAACAGGAATGCCTTGTGAGGTTCCAGTACCTAAAAAATAGACTTTCAACTGAATTATTTTTCACAAAAATAAAGATTATTTTGATGTAAAAGGGCGCAATTTATTAACTTTGCAATGTATTTACCCCAATAATGAAAAATTTAGAACACGAAATCACGCTGAAGGGAGACAAAGTTATTGAACAAATACCTTCAATAACTGATAAGGCCTTAAGAATCAATCTGAACGATAATATCTATGGAACTTTCGCCGAAATTGGTGCCGGTCAGGAAACTGTCCGTCACTTTTTTAGAGCTGGCGGTTCTTCAGGGACTATTGCAAAAGCCATGTCTGCCTACGACAAGGATTTTAGTGATGCTATTTATGGTATCGAAGATGATGGCCGTTATGTTACCGAAAGCCGTCTGAGGAAAATGCTGAATCATGAGGTTGAACTCATCGAGCAGCGTTTAAGCCGGGACAAACATCCGTCAAAGATGTTCTTCAGTTACGCAAACACAGTAGCTACAATTGACTTCGCCAAACAGTTTAAAGGACACGGTTGGGTTGGTATCAAATACCAAATTGACCCGGACGAAGCCTATAACGAAATATTTATCCATATCCGTTTTAAGGAAACTGATGCCAGACTACAACAGGAAACACTTGGAAAATTAGGTGTAAACTTAATTTATGGTGCTTTTTACAAATACAACGATCCAAAAAGATTATTACGTTATTTATACGACCACATCGATAAAGACCAACTGGAAATAGATACTATCAATTTCTCCGGACCTCGTTTTGCAGATGTGGATAACCGTCTGATGAGTCTGCAATTGGTCAAAAACAATATGACTGATGCGGTAATGTTCGATCCTAACGGAAAAAATATTTTGCCTGCAGCTGTTTTATACAAAAAAAATATTCTGGCGCTAAGAGGAAGTTTTCGTCCGGTAACTAAGGTTAACATGGACATGTATGAGAAATCGCTTCAGATGTTTGTAGATGAAAACAAAGTCAAAAAAGAGAATACATTAGTGGTCTTCGAAATCACGCTTTCCAACCTTCGTTCTGATGGGGAAATCGATGAAAGAGATTTCATGGACAGAGCTGAATTACTTTGCTCGTTAGGGCAAACCGTAATGATTTCTAATTTCCAGGAATATTACAAAGTGGTTGAATATTTCTCTAATTATACTAAAGAAAGAATGGGATTGGCCTTAGGAGTAAACAATCTTGTCGATATTTTTGATGAGAAATACTACCGTCATCTAAGTGGTGGAATCCTGGAAGCCTTCGGTAAACTATTTTACCGTGATTTAAAAGTATTGCTGTACCCAATGGAAGATGAAGACGGAACCATACTGAATTCACAAAACCTTAAGGTGCATCCTAGAATGAAAGAATTATACAAATTCTTCGCCTACAACGGAAAAGTAATTGATATCACTGATTTTGACAGGGACAATCTTAAGATTTTCTCCCGAGAAGTACTAAAAATGATTAGCCACGGAACTCCGGGCTGGGAAAAAATGCTTCCTGAAGGGATCGCTGAATTAATCAAAAAAGACCACCTTTTCGGATACGACACAAACAAAGTAATTGAAAACGTATAAAGCGGAAACAATTATAACTATAAAAACCCAGACAAGTTTACCTGGGTTTTTCTTTTATATCTTAATTCTGCAAAAGCAAACATATCAATTGTAATTAATTTTTGCCATTACCTACCAATATCATCCTAATATCTGATCCGAATGTTCCTTTGTTTTCACCTTTGAAATCACTTCTTCAATAATTCCTTTTTCATCAATAACAAACGTAGTTCTGTGAATACCATCAAACTCTCTTCCCATAAACTTCTTCGGTCCCCAGACACCAAATGCATTAATAATGATTTTATCGACATCGGCCAAAAGCGGAAACGGCAGTTCAAACTTATTCTTAAAATTAGATTGTTTCTTTGCGGTATCGGCACTCACGCCTAGCAATTCATAATTATTGGCTTTAAATCGCTCATAATTATCCCTCAAATTACAGGCCTCGACCGTACAGCTTGGCGTACTGGCTGCAGGATAAAAGAAAATTACTAATTTCTTCCCTGCATAATCTGATAATGTATGTTGCCTTCCATCTTGATCCAACGCCGAAAATTGTGGCGCCTTATCCCCTTTTTGTAATGTTGTCATGTATCCGTTTTCTATTGATTTTTTAAATTGTTCTTGCTTTTAAATATCGTTATTGTGACTGATGTTTTGCTATTGAAATTGAAATTGATTTATTTTACATTCCAAAATTAAACTAAAATGACTAAAACCGAGCGTGCTGCATTTGTTATTACTACTTTAAAAGAAATTTATCCGACAATTCCGATTCCTTTAGATCATAAAGACCCATATACATTGCTTATTGCGGTATTGCTTTCGGCACAATGCACAGACGTTCGCGTAAACCAGATTACACCGCTTCTTTTTGCCAAAGCTGATAATCCCTACGACATGATAAAACTTTCAGTGGAAGAAATCAGGGAAATTATCAAACCTTGCGGGCTTTCGCCAATGAAATCAAAAGGGATTTACGGTTTATCACAAATACTGATCGATAAACACAACGGCCAGGTGCCGCAAAGTTTCGAAGCTTTGGAAGAATTACCTTCTGTAGGCCACAAAACGGCAAGTGTTGTGATGAGTCAGGCATTTGGCGTTCCGGCTTTTCCTGTAGACACCCATATCCATAGACTAATGTACCGCTGGAATTTGACCAACGGAAAAAATGTAACACAAACCGAAAAAGATGCAAAAGCCATCTTTCCGCGCGAATTATGGAACGATCTTCATTTGCAAATCATTTGGTACGGAAGAGAATATTCTCCGGCTCGGGGTTGGAATTTAGAGAAAGACACCATCACCAAAACCATTGGCAGATCATCTGTCCTCAAAGAATATTACAAAAAAAACGCCCTTTAATGGGGCGTTTCTAATTAATTTGCAATCGTTTCAAAGTTCACATCACCAACTTTTACTATCCTTAATGCTTTAGAATAGTTCAATATAAAATTGACTGTCTCTTTTTTAGGTAACATTTTTGGGGTTGCTTTTTTCTTTTTAGTGTAAAGTTTTGCCATACATTTAAATTATTTATTTAAAGATAACGTAACTTAAAAAAGAATATTGCTTAATTGGTCAAAATAATTTGATTCTTTTCAATTATTCTTCTCAGGTTCATTAAAGCATACCGCATCCTACCTAAAGCTGTATTGATACTCACATCAGTCAGATCAGCAATTTCTTTAAAACTTAAATCCTGGTAAATACGCATTTCCAATACTTCTTTCTGATCATCAGGAAGTTCGTCAATTAATCGCAGTAAATCAGCTTCAACTTGTTCTGTAATAATTCTGCTTTCAATATTCGGACTGTTGTCTGTCATGATCGAAAAGATAGAAAACTCTTCCGTTTCACGATGCATCGGCATTTTTTTATTTTTTCTGAAATAATCAATAACCAGATTGTGCGAAATCCGGATTACCCAAGGCAAAAACTTACCTTCTTCGTTATAAGAATTGCTTTTCAGCGTTTTGATTACTTTAATAAAAGTATCCTGAAATACATCATCAGCCACATCTCTGTCTAAAATTTTAGAATAAATAAATCCATAAATTTTAGATTGATGTCTTTTAATTAAAATTGCCAGTGCGTTTTCATCACCGTCAATATAATTCCTTACCAATAAAGCGTCTGGGAGTTGAGTCGTAGCCATAACAATACTTTTTAGATTTTGGGTTTATCTTATTGAGAAAATTCTCTTTAAAAAGTATTGTTATGTTATAAGCTTTCTTTTTTTAGTGTTATTGAACTCCAAATTTAATGTAATTTATTCCATAAATGCAAAATTTATCTTAAAATTTAACATAATTAAGGTACTATTTTTACTAAAATGTAGTTACAAAAAGCAATTCGGCTGTCACTTCGCATCAAAAAAAATAGAAGAAATGATTATCTTTGTGGAAATTGATATTTCTATATGCAAACTGATTTTTCCACGCTGGAGCCCAAAAAAAACATACTGATAAAAGGAGCTCAGATTCATAATCTGAAAAACCTTGATGTAGCCATTCCAAGAAACAAGCTGGTCGTTATAACTGGTTTATCGGGGTCAGGCAAATCGAGTCTGGCTTTTGATACTTTGTATGCAGAAGGCCAACGCCGTTATGTAGAAAGTCTGTCATCCTACGCACGTCAGTTCCTTGGAAGATTAGACAAACCAAAAGTGGAATATATTAAAGGGATTGCTCCTGCTATTGCCATTGAGCAAAAGGTAAATACAACCAATGCCCGTTCAACAGTCGGAACTTCTACAGAAATTTACGATTACCTTAAATTATTGTACGCCCGAATTGGAAAAACCATTTCCCCGATTTCCGGATTGGAAGTCAAAAAAGATACCGTTTCAGATGTCATCAATAACGTAAAAACATTCGATTTAGAAAGTAAATGGCTATTGCTGTCCCCTATTCATCTTGAAGAAGGAAGAAAACTGGAAGACAAACTGAAAGTACTCCTTCAGCAGGGTTTTGCCCGTATTTTAGTAAATAATGAAATGGTCCGTCTGGATGAAATCGATCAGCATTCGCTGGATAACAAAGATATTCTTCTGATTATTGACAGGATTATTGTCAAAGAAGATGAGGAATTTTTTAATCGATTGGCCGATTCCATCCAAACTGCTTTCTATGAAGGTAAAGGTGTATGTTTTTTACAGGAATTAAATTCAAATGTAAAATACACCTACAGTTCTAATTTTGAGCTAGATGGCATTCAATTTTTAGAGCCAAATGTGCATTTATTCAGTTTCAATAATCCTTATGGCGCTTGTCCTGTTTGTGAAGGTTATGGAAATATTATCGGTATCGATGAAGAATTAGTCATCCCAAATACCGCTTTATCCGTATTCGAAAATGCCATTTTCCCCTGGAGAGGAGAAAGCATGAGCTGGTATAGAGACGAACTCGTAAACAACAGTCATAAATTTGATTTTCCTATTCACAAACCGTATTTCCAGCTGACAGAGGCACAAAAAGATCTGATTTGGAAAGGAAACAAATACTTTCAGGGACTGAATGGTTTTTTCAAAGAACTGGAAGAGAAAAATTATAAAATACAAAACCGAGTGATGCTTTCCCGCTATCGTGGAAAAACGAAATGCAGCAGCTGCAAAGGGAAACGTCTCCGTCAGGAAGTATATAATATAAAAGTAGGAGGAAAAACATTGCCTGAACTGGTCGATTTATCTATCAAAAATACGATTCTGTTTTTCAAAGACCTGCAATTATCCGAATACGATACAAAAGTTGCAAAACGTTTATTAATAGAAATAAACAGCCGATTGTCTTTTTTACAGGAAGTCGGATTGGATTATTTGACTTTAAATCGGAATTCGGCAACACTTTCCGGAGGAGAATCTCAAAGGATTAACCTGGCCACTTCCCTTGGAAGCAGTTTAGTCGGTTCAATGTACATACTCGATGAACCAAGTATCGGCCTTCATCCAAAAGATACAGAACGGTTAATCAAAGTATTGCTTTCTCTACGTGATTTCGGCAATACCGTTATAGTAGTAGAGCATGATGAGGATATCATGAAAGCTGCTGACATGATTATTGATATTGGTCCCGAAGCAGGAACCTTCGGTGGTGAACTGGTAGCTCAGGGCACATTTGAAGAAATCCTGAAATCAGACTCATTGACTTCTTTATACCTAAATGGAAAACTGGAAATTTCAGTACCCGAAAAAAGAAGAAAATTCAAAAATCATATTGACATAAAAGGAGCACGTGAAAATAATCTCCAAAATATTGATGTCACTTTTCCATTAGATGTTTTAACCGTGATTACCGGTGTTTCTGGCTCTGGAAAAAGTACCTTGGTTAAAAAAATCCTCTTTCCTGCTTTGCAAAAAAAACTGGAAGGTGTGGGTGAAAAAGCAGGACAATTTTCTGAGCTTTCCGGAAGTTTTTCACATATAAAGCATATTGAATATGTAGATCAAAACCCTATCGGAAGAAGCTCGCGCTCCAATCCGGTAACCTATATCAAAGCCTATGACGATATCAGGGATTTGTATGCCAAAGAAAAACTTTCTAAAAACAGAGGGTATCAGGCCAAACATTTTTCTTTTAATGTAGATGGCGGAAGATGCGAAACTTGTAAAGGAGAAGGCTCTATTAATGTAGAAATGGTTTTTATGGCCGATGTTTCTTTGCCTTGTGAAACGTGCAACGGGAAACGCTTCAAAAAAGAAGTACTGGAAGTTGCTTTTGAAGGCAAAAATATCGATGATATCCTGACCATGACTATTGATGATGCCTTGATTTTTTTCACAGCAACCAAACAAACTAAAATCTCACAGAAATTACAGCCGCTTCAGGATGTTGGTCTGGGATACGTGCAATTAGGACAATCGTCATCTACTCTTTCCGGTGGTGAAGCGCAACGTATCAAATTGGCTTCTTTTTTAGTCAAAGGAACTACAAAAGACAAAGCGTTATTTGTATTTGATGAGCCAACAACCGGATTGCATTTTCATGACATCAAGAAATTATTGGCTTCTTTTGAAGCTTTAATAGAAAAAGGACATTCCATCATTGTAATAGAACACAATTTGGATCTTATAAAATGTGCCGATTATATTGTCGATTTAGGTCCCGAAGGTGGTGAAAATGGCGGACAGATATTAGCCTTTGGCACGCCGGAAGAAATTGTAAAAAACAAAGCTTCGGTCACAGGTAAATACCTGAAGGATAAAATATAAAAAGCAAAAAGGGAAATTATTACAATTTCCCTTTTTAATTATTCAATTACGATTTTCTTGGATACCTTCTTATCTCCAACATGCAATGAAGCCAGATAAACTCCTTTGGACAAAGATGTGATATTGATATTTTCCAGCTGTTTTGGATTATTTATCGCTTTTTCCAAAACAACCTTTCCGTTGATATCGATTAATGAAAATTGATAGGAAGAGCCCGTTAAGATTCCAGAATTGATATTAAGGAATTCTTTTGTTGGATTTGGAAAAAAGCTCACCTGATAATTGGCATCAAAATCATCTCTTCCCAAAGAAGTGTTTGCAATGGCAAAATGCATTGTAGCTCCTACAGCTGCTTTGGCTACATTATAAACATACACAGGATCCATATTAACTAAGAAATCATTAGCTGTATGCGGTCGGGTCGAAATGTTGGTTTCATAAAATCCGGTAATTATCTCTCCATTGTTTTCAAATGGTATATAATCCGTTGCATCGGCAAAATTAATATAGGTGTTTAATGGCGAATATAAATCAACACAGGTCGCTAATTCATTCGTAACAACTGCAGATGCCGCATTATTTGAAGTTGGGGTAGATTGATCTACATCGCAGGTAATTGTATTATTGACCATTCCGGCAACGCCTCCCACTTCATCTATATTAAACACTAATTTAATATCCATTTTGGGAGTTGTTCCATTTACCACAGAAGCCACATAATGCTGACTTCCTCGTAATCCGTCTTCCTCTCCGCTAAAATTAATAAACTTTATAGAATATTCAGTAGGCACATTTTGAAGTAATCGCGCTATTTCAAGCAATATGGAAGTTCCTGATCCATTATCATTTGTTCCAGTACCAGTAACAGTATCATAATGTCCGCACACGATTACAAAAGTAGTAGGATGAACCGTTCCGATTTTAGTCAGAATAAGATTCTTACAAGTAGATCCGGAATACAAATAACTGTCTTCTACCATTTGTCCTGCCGTATATCCGTAACTTAAATACTTGTTTTTCAACCAGTCTAATGTATTCTGAAGTGCAGCAGTTCCTCTGTATTTGACTCCAAGAGCTTCAAATTGGGTCAGGTTATTTGTAATATTTGCCTGTGTCACCTGATTGGCAACATCAGCATAACCCTGAATAAAGGTCTGTGCTGAAAGGCTGTTCAAACTCAATAAAAAAAGAATTAAAAACTTATGGATACTCGTTTTCATGGAATGAGGGAAAATAATGTTTTTTTATAATTTTAATCCAAATAATCTTTGTTCGGCTTTTCGCTTCTGATTCAGTTTAATCGACAATAATTTTTTTACTGATTTTTTTATCGCCTGACTTCAAAACAGCTAAGTAAATTCCTTTGCTGACATTCCCAATATTAATTTTTTCAAGTTGATTAGGATGGTTCATTATTTTCTCCGAAACAACTTTCCCGTTAATATCAATCAATGAAAATTGGTATGACTCTTCATTCAAAAGTCCTAAATTAATAGTCAGAGAATCTTTTGCAGGGTTTGGGAAAAAACTCACTTGGAAGTCTTCATTAAAATCATCTCTTCCAAGCGCCGGATTTGCTATGGCAAAATGCATTACTGCACCAGTAGCTGCTTTAGCTACTTTATAATTATAAACAGGGTCCATATTAACAAGCAAATCTGTGGCAGTATGCTTATGAGATGTTTCATTGGTTTCAAATAAACCGGTAATGATTTCGTTATTACTCTGAAAAGACATATAATCAGAAGCATAAGCATAAGATAAAGTGGTGCTTAATGGCGAATACAATCCAACACATGTGATTAATTGATTTGTCATTGTAGCCGAAACAGCATTATTTGAAGATGGTGATCCGTTAGTGTCTTTTTCGCAAGTAATTGTATTGTTCGTCATTCCGGCAACACCTCCTACTTCATCAAGATTAAAAACCAGTCTGATATCCATTCTGGGATTCGTCGAGTTAACTATAGAAGACACATAATGCTGGCTACCCAATAATCCATCTTCTTCTCCGCTGAAATTGATAAATTTTATGGAATATTCCGTTGGTATATTCTGCAGCAGTCTGGCCATTTCCAAAATACTTACCACACCGCTTCCGTTATCATTAGTTCCTGTCCCGGTAATAGAATCATAATGCCCGCATACAATTACAAAAGTATTGGGATGAACTGTTCCTATTTTAGTCAAGATAAGATTTTTACAGGTATATGATGAATTTGTATAGGAATCTTCAACCATTTGGCTTGCTGTATAACCGTAGCTCAGGTATTTATTTTTAAGCCAGTCTAAAGTGTTCTGAAGCGCTGCAGTTCCTCTGCGTTTCACACCCAAATTCTCAAAAGCGGTCAAATTGGTTGTTATATTAGTTTGCGAAACCTGATTTACTACATCCGCATAGCCTTGAATGAAAGTTTGAGCTGAAACACAATTAGCAGCAAACAGGAAAATAATTAAAAACTTTTTGGGTACAGTTTTCATAATTGGTAGTTAAAATTGATTATAAGTTAAGTTTTGGCAAATATATAAAAAACAACACATTAAAATTCCTAAAAAATTAACATCACAACTAATTTATTTTCAACATAATAAATAATATTTAAATAAATTATCGGCACTCTTGCAAATTTTGGCACGCAAATTGAATATACCAAAACAACAAGTTCAATTACTTGTTCGAGTAAGCTGAAAATCGTAAGAGTAGGCAAACTATTAAATTATTGTATTATGAAAAAATTTACTCTTTTAGTAGCCAGCATTTTCCTGGTAGGAAGTATGGCTAGTGCGTCAGAAAATCCTGTTTTTTCTGACAATAACGGAAAAGGAAAAGCGGTAGATTACCGTGATGCCGAACCAATTTCTTTCATGGAACGAGGCATTGAATTTTATGTATTCCCAAATGGTGAATTCGATTTCAACACACGTCCTCAGGATTCAGAAGATGGCGATTACTATTTTAAAGCTGCCGGAAAAAGAAGTACGGTAGCAGTGAGCAGAGGTCCAGTAAATTACGGAATTCGTATCGAACACGATAGCTTCGGAAGGGTAAGACGTGTCGGAAACACTTTTATCAACTACGACTATAACGACAGAGTGAGCAGAATTGGGACAGTTTATATGAGATACAACAGTTTTGCCATTACACAAATAGGCGGATTACGCATTGTTTACAACAGAAAATGCCAAATCATCAACATGATCGGGTCTGTAAAAAAAGCGTATTACCCAAGTCATTATCACAACAACAGCGGAAATTATGATTCAGGCTATGATAACGGCGCAAACGATTATGATGATGACAGCTATTACTACTACAAAGCAGATGGTACTAAAGCAAAAATTGAAGAATCTGCTGAGGATAACACAAGAAAATAAGAATTGTATGTTGATTAAATAAATTTTGGTTAGGTTTGTTTGTTTACTTCGAAACCCCGTTGTTGCTATAACAGCGGGGTTTCTTTTTTTCTTTGGAAGCACTCTCCAGCTGTCCGTTCTATCTTTTCCGGCCTGTCCCAGTCCGGAAAAGGATGCCACTTCCATCTGGGCTAGGCCCTGAATACATGATAATTATTTGATTAACGCAGTCAATTTAGCGGTAAGGCTTTTTCTGGAATACTGCTGCAATCCGACCGCGTGGACTTTCAGGTTTTTTTCAAGATACAATTCAAAATAAGACAATAGCACCTGTTTCAAGCGCTCTTTTTCATCATAAGTAAAGAAAACACCTGTATTTGTCGATGTAATGATTTCAGCAAAATCAGAAGCTGTGGGGCCAATCGCAATAATGGGTCTTTCGGAAACCATATATTCAAACAGTTTTCCTGGAATAATACTTTTTGTCTCCTCAGAATCAATTTCAATTAACAATAAAACTTGTGATTTTCGTTGGTGTTCAATCGCTTCCTTATGGGAAATATATCCCAGATTATCACAATGATTCTCCAAATTATATCCGGATATCGAGTCTAAAATTTCCTGACTCACCTTCCCTATTAGTTTCAGCTGGAAATGATTCGCAAACAATTCATTTTCCAAAATAAGTTCCCGCAACGATTCCCATAAAATTTTCGGATTTCTGTCTGATAAAAAAGAACCAATATGTGCCAACGTAAATTTTTCGTCCAAAGGCTGTTTTTCTACATTTTCCACATCGTATCCGTTAGTAATCACTTCAATCGGTTTTGAAGTAATCGCTTGAAATTCTGTCTTTGTAGTATTACTGGTTACAATAATAGTATCCGCATTAGAAAGTACCTTTCTTTCTAAAACTTTATGCTTTTTTTCGGCATAAGCAGATAATTTTAACGCAGAATGATAGCCAATAGTAGTCCATGGATCCCTAAAATCAGCAAACCATTTTATTGGCAATTCCTGCTTTAACTGCAACCCGATTAAATGTAAACTGTGCGGTGGTCCGGAAGTGATTATAGTATCAATTTCGTTTTCCAGAATGTATTTTTTCAAATAATGCACCGAAGGCTTTACCCATAAAAAACGGGCATCCGGAATAAAAATATTGCCCCGTACCCAAAGCAATGACTTCTGCAAAAACGTTTGTTTCTTTTGGTTGGGAATAATTCCGGAACTGATTCCTTTAGTGCTTTTTTTAGAAAAAAAGGAAGCCAATTGGTATGGTTCAACAATTTTCTTCTTAAGAATTACCGCCTTATCCGAAACCTCCTCCAGTAATCCTGTATCCACAATAGGATAGGTTGGATTTTCAGGAACATAGACTATCGGCTGAACACCAAAATCCGGTAAATACTTTACAAATTTTAGCCAGCGTTGCACTCCAGGACCTCCTGCAGGTGGCCAATAATAAGTGATGATTAAAACTTTTTTCATAGCGATTTACTCAAAACCAATCCGAACCAGGTTGCCATCAATCCTAAAAAAACACTCAAACTGATATATAAAAAAGCCATTATTATCTGATTACTCTGTAATAATTGTACATTTTCATTTGAAAACGTCGAGAAAGTCGTAAAACCACCACAAAATCCTGTAATCAAAAAGAATTTCAATTCTTGAGAAATTACATGGTGCTTTTCAAAATAACCAAAAAATAACCCAATTAATAAACAGCCCAAAATATTCGTCAAAAAGGTAGCATAGGGAAACGGCGACGATACATATTTATCCATAACCACGGAAGTCAGGTAACGTAAAACGCTTCCCAAACCTCCGCCTAATGCTATGTATAGTATCATTTTCAACTATGCTTCTTTATGTTTCTTTTTTTCCTGGTAAATCCCATAACCCAACAGGATCAGAATTCCGATAAAACTGATTAGAGAAATCGTACTTCCTGTTTTCACAACCTGTGGCTCAAATTTAAATTCGATAGTGTGCTTTCCAGCCGGGATTGCCAAACCACGCAAAGCATAATCCACTCTGTCGTGTTCCTGCAGTTTTCCGTCGATGTAAGCATTCCAGCCGTTTTTATAATACATTTCAGAAAAAACAGCATAACCATTATTAGCATTATTTGAAGTGTATTTTAATTCGTTTGGCTCGTATTGGTCTAAATGAATTGTTGCTGTGGAATCTTTTTTGAATCCATTAACAAGAAGCGATTTTGCATTGTTAGCACTACTCACTACTACTACATTTTTAGTGTCCAATTTGTCCAATGCTTTCATTTCTGCATCTGCATTCGCTACTCTTTTCACTTCTTTTACAAACCAAGCATTCCCATTGGCTCCTGTACTTTTTATTGTAATTTGTTCGCCTTTTTCATTGGTTTGGATTAGGTATTTCACATTCAGCATGTTCAGTACTTCCAAATTGTTTTTAGCAATCTGATAGTCAAATAATTCCTGCATACGTCTTGGTTTTACTGCACTGTAACCACCAATCGATTTATGGAAATAAGAAGCTCTTGGATCACTCATCGCATTTTGGGAAACTTCAAAAACACGATAATACGATTTGTCCTGTAAAATGGCCGTATCAAACGGAGCTTCCACAAAAGGCTCATCTACTTGGTGGGCACTTTCAAAACTGGAACTGTTCAGGTAATTTTTATCAATAAAAAACAAATCGGCAATCATTAAAATTCCGACAAGAATTATCGCAACTTTTTGGGAAATCGTATTTTTTATCGAAAACCACAACACTCCGAAAGCCGTTAATACAAAAAACACCGAACGTAACAAATCGCTGGTAAACATTGACTTTCTGTCTTCTTTTAAAGCATCTACAAATTGCGGTCCGTATTGTTCCAGTAAATAATTATCGCTTCCGCCGGCAAAACTGAAACTTCCTTTACATAAAAACAACAATGCAAATGTTCCGACACTCACCGCTCCTGCTTTCCATAGATTAGGCCATTTTTGATCGTTTTCCAATTTGAAAAAACGCTGCAATCCTATAATCGCCAGTACAGGCATACAAATTTCAAGTACAATCTGTATCGAAGAAACCGCTCTGAATTTGTCATACATTGGTACACAATTGATGAAGAAATCAGTCAGTATCGGGAAGTTTTTTCCCCAGGAAAGTAATAATGAAAACAATGCTCCTGCAAGAAACACATATTTTATTTTCCGTTTATCACAAAACAATGCTATAATGGCCAAAAAGAAAACAATAGCACCAATATAAGCCGGAGCCGCCACAATAGGTTGGTCTCCCCAGTAGGTTGGCAGTCCTTTTATGATCTCTTTTGCTTGGTCTTCCGGTACATTTTGCGATAAAACAAAGTTATACATCGCCGAATTTGTCCCTACATTTTCACTATTTGACCCTCCAAAAATTCGAGGAGAAATCAAATCGAAACTTTCCGCCAATCCATAACTGTATTCTGTAATATAATCGTAAGTCATCGAAGAATCCGACGTTTTTTTAGATCCGTCCGGATTAAATGTCAGTTCGCTTTTCCCACGTGTACTTTCTTTAGCATATTCTGAAGTAGCCATAATACCTGTGGCATTGGCACCTACCGCAAAAAGTCCTGCAATGGCAAACGTTCCAAAACTATACCATAACGGTTTGAATTCTTTATTTTTTATCGCTTTATAAACGAAGTAAACAGTTACAATCAGCAAGAACAGTAACAAATAATAGGTCATTTGGAAGTGATTGGCATTAATTTCCAATGCCGCTGCCAGCATGGTGAGCAATCCTCCAACTATATATCTCTTTTGGTAAACCAGCAAAACTCCGGCAATAACCAGAGGCATATAAGCAATCGCATGTGCTTTGGCATTATGCCCCACACCAAGAATTATGATAAGATACGTTGAAAAACCAAAAGCAATGGCTCCTATAAAAGCCTTTAACGGATTAATTTTTAATACCAAAAGCAATACATAAAAACCTAAGAAGTATAAAAACATATAATCTGCCGGACGTGGTAAAAACCGAATAACATTATCCAGCATTTTAATATAGTTGTGCGGATAATTAGCTCCTAACTGATAGGTTGGCATTCCACCGAAAGCACTGTTTGTCCAATACGGCTCCGTATGACTCTCTGCTCTGAAATCATTTTGTTCTTTCGCCATTGCAGTGTATTGCACAATGTCTGACTGAAGGATTTTTTTTCCTTGTAAAACAGGGTAAAAATAAATTAAAGATACTAGCACAAAGCCCAAAACAGCCAGCGCATGCGGATAAAAACGTTGCAGTTTGTTCATAAAAAGAATAATTGAATCAAATAAGGCGTGAAGATAGTTATTTCCGTTAAATCTAGGAAATCAAAATTAAGTATTAAAGAAACGCAGTGGTTTTATGACAAATGGGAAATCGGCAAAAGCCTGTCTTCTTTCAATTCAGAAACTTCAGTAGATCCGAATGTCGAAAAAACCAGTATTTACAAGGTATCAGATACCACATGCAATCTTTAAAATGCAAGAAAAACAGAAGAGACTGGCTACTCTACTTCTTCGTAATCGATATAATCGCCAACCTGCTTTGTAGGCTTTGGATTTTCAGTCTTAGAAGATTTGAAATCAGTAGTATTTCCAGCATTAAAAGGATTCTGGGTTTGTTGTTTATCGAAATTTTCCTGTGCCTTATTGACTATACTCTGCATTAGCATCGGCAAAAATATACGTGCCAGGAATTTGACAAGATAATAAAACCCTATCATGTAGATTATCGTTTTTAATAAACCTGAAAAAGAAGCTTCTTGCATTGTAATTTTTTTTCAAAAATAAGCATTATTGGTTTTTTGATTCTTAAAATAATAATAAAATATACTACATTTGATTTACACAAATCAAACTATTTTATGAAACTACTTAAATCTGCCATTGCAATAGGAATTTTATGTGCTTCAACCGCAAATTATGGTCAGTTTACAGATCAAATCAATTCCAACAGGCCTGGTAAGTCCATTGGCGGTTTTTCAGTTGGGAAAAATGTACTTCAAATAGAATCCGGTTTATATTATATCAACGAATCCCACAATTTATTGGATTATGATGCCAGAGGATTTGGCATGGAGCTTTCTGCCAGAGGAGGATTGTTTTTTGAGCAGTTGGAATTCAGTTTAGATGCTCAATTTCAAATGGATAAATACGAAACAGCATTAGCCAAAACCAACCGTAGCGGCTTAAGGCAAACCACTTTTGGAGCCAAATATCTTTTTTACGATCCTTTTTTCAAAAAGAAGGAAGAAAAACCGAATATCTACAGCTGGAAAGCGAATCACAAATTCAAATGGAAACAATTTATACCGGCATTATCAGGATACGCAGGTGTTAATTATGTAATGGATAACGATTACAACATTCCCGATGAAGCTACAATAAGTCCGAGGGTAATGATTATTGCACAAAATCATTTTGGAACAAAATGGGTAATGGTAACCAATATTATTGCTGATAAAATCGGTTCCAGCGCTTCCAGTTTCGGTTATGCCCTAACAATTACAAGAGGAATCAACGAAAAATGGTCTGCTTTTATCGAAAACAGAGGAATCAAAGGCGATTATTACTCCGACGGGATTTTGGCTTTGGGTGCTACCCATTTATTAAAAAGCAATCTTCAGGTAGATGCTTCTGTCAGTACCAATTTCAAAAATACACCTTCCATACTTTACGGAGGCATTGGATTTTCCTGGCGTTTTGATAAAAAACACAAAGACAAGGAAATCAAAGAAGGAAAAGAAGAAGGCGGTAAAAAAGACCCTAAGAAAGCTAAGACACAAGAAGAATTAGACAAAGAATTGGAAAAAGCCAACAAGGAAAAAGACAACAACAAAACAGATGTAGATCCTGAGGCCAAGCCGGAGAAAGAAACCAAAAGAAAACGATTAGACGAAGTCGAAGAAGAAAAATCAAATTAATATGATTGAAATTAAAGAGGCCAATACGCCTTCATTGCTTAAAGATTATGTAAAATTCCCTTTTTCATTATATAAAAACCATCCTTATTGGGTGCCGCCGTTAATACAGGATGAATTAGAAACATTCAGCAAATCGAAGAACCCGGCTTTCGAAAGTGCAGAAGCTCATTTTTACCTGGCTTACAAAGACAATAAGATTGTTGGCCGAATTGCCGCTATCATCAATTGGAATGAAGTCAACGACCAGCAAAAAAAGAAAGTGCGTTTTGGCTGGTGGGATGTTATCAATGATATTGAAGTTACCAAAGCCTTACTGGAAAAAGTATATGAGTTCGGCAAATCAAACAACATGGAATACGTAGAAGGCCCAATGGGTTTCTCCAATCTTGACAAAGTTGGCGTACTTACCGAAGGTTATGACGAAATCGGCTCTATGATTACCTGGTACAATTACCCTTATTACAAAGAGCATCTGGAAAAATTGGGGTATGTTAAAGAAAAAGAATACCTGGAAAACAAATTCCCTTTTTCGAATGTAAAACCGGAAACTTTCTATAAGGCACAGGAATTAATCAAGAAAAGATACGAACTCAAACCGTTGAACTTTACCAAGACCAAAGACATCATGCCTTATGTAGATCAGATGTTTGACCTGTTTAACCGTTCTTATGCCGAACTGTCGTCTTTTGTAGCCATTACAGATGTTCAGAAAGAGTATTTCAAGAATAAATACATCAGTTTTATCAATCCGGAGTATATTAAATTCATCGTGGATAAAAACGATAATCTAATTGCATTCGGAATTGTAATGCCAAGTTTTTCGCACGCATTACAGAAAGCCAAAGGCAGACTCTTCCCTTTCGGATTTTACCATCTGCTTCAGGCAAAAAAGAACAGCAAAGATGTACTGTCTTACTTAATTGGTGTTGACCCTGAGTATCAGAATAAAGGAGTTACAGCAGTCGTATTCAATGAATATTACAATACATTCACCCAGAAAGGAATTCGTGATTTTATCAGAACCCCTGAGCTGGAAGAAAATACAGCCATCCACAACATCTGGAAGCATTTTGACCAGGTTACCTTCAGAAGAAGAAGAACCTATAGAAAAGAGTTATAATCTTTTAGGAGTAAAACCATTTCAAAATAAAACCCCATTTCAATTGTATTTGAAATGGGGTTTTTTATTTATAAACTTCTGTTTTTACTTAAGAAACATCAACAGTTGTTTTTTCAGCAATTGCTTTATAAGTTCCGTTTACTAATTTCTCACGAATCGCTTCAAAAGCAGCCAACGTATCCTCAATATCTTTTATTGTGTGTGACGCCGTAGGAATCATTCTTAACAAGATAATACCTTTTGGAATCACAGGATATACTACAATAGAAAGGAAAATACCATAGTTTTCACGCAAGTCGTTCACCATTACCATAGCTTCCGGGATAGAACCCTCAAGATATACTGGTGTGATACAAGTATTGGTATCTCCGATATTGAATCCTTTTTCTTTCAATCCGTTTTGTAATGCATTTACGTTTACCCAAAGCTTGTCTTTTATTTCAGACGAGTTACGCAACAATTCCAAACGCTTCAACGAACCGATTGTCTGGATCATAGGCAACGCTTTAGCAAACATTTGTGAACGCAAGTTGTATTTCAGGTAATCAATAATATCCTGATCCGCTGCTACGAAAGCACCAATGTTAGCCATCGATTTTGCAAATGTCGAGAAATACACGTCAATTCCATCCTGACAGCCTTGCTCCTCACCCGCTCCGGCTCCTGTTTTACCAAGAGTACCAAAACCATGCGCGTCATCAACTAACAAACGGAAATTGTACTTTTCTTTCATCGCCACAATCTCTTTCAGCTTACCTTGCTGACCACGCATACCGAAAACACCTTCTGTAATGAATAAAATTCCTCCTCCGGTTTCCGTAGCCATTTTAGTAGCACGCTGAAGATTCTTCTCCATGCTTTCTAAATCATTGTGCTTGTAAGTAAAACGTTTTCCCATATGCAGACGAACACCGTCAATAATACACGCATGGGAATCCACATCATACACAATAATATCGTTTTTAGTCACCAAAGCATCAATGATAGACACCATTCCTTGGTAACCGAAATTCAATAAATAAGCGGCTTGTTTCATTACAAAAGCAGCCAATTCGTTTTCTAATTGCTCGTGGTAAGTCGTGTGACCTGACATCATACGGGCACCCATTGGGTAAGCCGCACCATATTGGATCGCTGCTTCCGTATCTGCTTTACGCACTTCCGGATGGTTCGCCAATCCTAAATAATCATTGATAGACCAGTTTAATATTTCTTTACCGTGAAAATGCATTCTCGGACCAAGATCTCCTTCCAGTTTTGGAAAAACATAATAGCCTTCTGCCTGTGAAGCCCATTTTCCTAACGGGCCTTTATTGTTTTGGATTCTTTCGAATAAATCTTTTACCATAATCAATTATGAGTTTTAAAACGTGGCAAAAGTAGCAATAAAATTATGTTTTTTATAATTTATTTTTGGGAGTTTCGCAAAACGGTACCAAAAAGGAAAGGAGTCATTTCCAGTGGGTTTTGCGCCGCGCTCTCCGCTATATCTTTTGTTCCTCTCGTTCCAAAAAACGAGATGCACAAAAGGATGCCGCTGCTATCGCTAACCCGGAAATACCTGCGTTGTTGCTTTCCCATTATTTCTTCCTACCTTTGGTTGAACTACTATCTTCAAAATATGGCAGACAATAAAAAAGAATTAAAATTAGCGGTACTCATTGATGCCGACAATGTCCCTTACAGCAATGTGAAAGGAATGATGGAGGAAATTGCCAAATTCGGGACACCCACCACCAAACGAATTTATGCAGATTGGACCAAACCCAATGCCTCCGGCTGGAAAAGCGTTTTATTGGAACACGCCATTACTCCTATCCAGCAATACAGCTACACCGTTGGGAAAAATTCTTCAGATTCCGCCATGATTATCGACGCTATGGATTTGCTCTATTCCGCAAAAGTAGACGGTTTCTGTATTGTGTCCAGTGACAGTGATTTTACACGCCTCGCCATCCGTTTACGGGAATCGGGCATGAAAGTCATCGGAATAGGCGAAAAGAAAACGCCCAATTCATTTATTGTGGCCTGCGACCGATTTGTGTATATTGAAGTATTGGACGGTGCTGTCAAGAAAAAAGCACCTAAACAAGTGGCAAACACAGTAACAAATCCAAAAAAACCAACAGAACCTGCACCAGCAGAAAAAGAAAGCACCACCAAAGTAGACCTGCAGACCATCGAACTCATCGAAGCAAGCATTGAAGCTATAGGTGATGATGACGGCTGGGCATTCCTTGGTGATGTGGGCAGTTTGATTGTAAAGAAAAAACCGGAATTTGATCCCCGGAATTATGGGTTTGCAAAATTAACCCCTATGATGAAGTCTCTAACAGATATTCTTGAAATCGACGAACGCGATTCCGACAAAAAAGGCATCAAGCACGTTTACGTAAGATTGCGCTTCAGCTAAAAACTTAAAAACAAAAAAGGAGGCCTTTTTACAGGCCTCCAATTATTATAATTCTGATTTATCAATGTCAGCCTCACAGCTAACGTATCAAACAATTTCCTCTTCTCAGATTGATTCTCCTCAAATAATGAATCAGAACTACACTTTAAATGTACAATTATTTTATATATACTAAATTAAAAATCAACATTTTAACTGTTTTTTAACGTCTCTTTTTATCCTTTTTACAACATACTGCTAATAAAAAGGAGGCCTTTCTACAGGCCTCCAATTATATAATTCTGATTTATCAATGTTAACCTCACAGCTAACGAATCAAACAATTTCCTCTTACTCAGATTGATTTTTCCTCAAAATGATTAATCAGAACTACACTTTAAATGTACAACATATATATTTATAATCACCTGAACAACAATGCTTTAACTTCAATTTAACATCTAATTCAAGCTATACTGTTTCTAATTGCAGAAGCTTACGCTTCATATATAGTCAAGGTATCCCCAACAAATTCTCCCCACTTCAATATACCATCTACAAACCAGCAGGTCTTGTATACCATTCCTTTCCCAAATCCCTCTGTTATGGTCATTTTAGGCCCTCCCGACTTCAAAATAACAATGTCCCCAACTTTAAATACACTCATAATAATGCCATTTAAATAATTAGTATCTCACATAATCATATCAATATTAGAATACTGACCACTGCCGGATCAGCATTGTGTCAGGTTTTCATAAATTAATGCTTCTTCATCTCTGAAATAATTCTTTCCGTTCTTCTGTCGTTATACATCCTGTCTAAAGCAGTGACTGCCCAGATAAAAGCAGGAATCCAGCCAATAAGCGTTAGCTGTAATATCAGACAAATAAAACCTGACAGCAATTTCCCTTGAAAAACCAAGGAAAGCCAGGGAAAGAAAAAAGCAATTACATATCTCATAAAATATAATTATTATTTATCGTTCTTTTTTGGCGGATTCGGTGAGTTTCCCACTCTTGAAACATTGCCTTTAACCACTATCTTTCTGCCAATTGCAGCATTTGTAGGTGGTTTTGGATTTTCATCTGCCTTTTCCGGTTTCTTTTCTTCATTCATAATAGAGGTACTTAATGATTAGTAATTTCGTATAATTTATATAATTATTTCTTTTATTTTCTTGTCATTATTGCTTTATCATTATGGAAAGCCCTCCTCTGATTTAACTTGCTTCTCAAAACTTCTTACCTTTTAAATTTAAGCATTTTACTCCTAATCCATATCTTCAGATAACTATACCCAAACGTACCCAATTTCCCTAACTCATACAATACTCTATTTTAATGATATTTACATCTAACTAATATTAGTTAGATTACACTATAACAATCTATAAACCAATACAAAACACAACCATTAATTTCAGGCTTTATTTTCTTCTGACAGCAAATCCCAATCTTTTGTTAATTCAACTTCTTTTGTAAACTACCCGACACTTTGCTTCGTAAATAGAATATAACTTTGTAATAGAAAACAACGGAATACAAACTAAAAACACAATAACATGAAAAGAATACCCACCGTTTACCTCGCTATTTCTCTCTCCATATCCTGTATGCTGACAGCTTGCGGACAATCAAAAGAGAAACAGGTACCCACAGAAGCTAATGCTAAAACAAAAACAGCCATGAATAAAAACCCGTATTATTCGCACACCAGTACCGAAAAACTCAACCTCACTGACGCCGAATGGAAGAAAATCCTTCCCGAAGACGTATACGAAGTCTCCAGACATGCAGACACCGAAGCCGCTTTCACCGGAAAATACTGGAATTACACCGGAACAGGAACGTATTACTGCGCAGCCTGTGGCAACACCTTATTCCGTTCCGATGCAAAGTTTGCCAGCTCCTGCGGATGGCCGAGCTTCTTTGAACAGACCAGCAAAACCAGCGTAGTTTTCAAAAATGACAACTCTTATGGCATGGTTCGTGTCGAAGCCCTATGCGGACGTTGTGGCGGTCACCTCGGACACTTATTTGATGATGGCCCGGAACCTACCGGAAAAAGATATTGTATGAACTCGATTGCCTTAGATTTTGAACCCGATGAAAAATAAACCAACAATGAAAAAAACAGCTCTGATTGCCCTATTTGTAACATTCGGCAGCTTTGCCCAAAACACAAAGCAAAAGGATACAAAACAAGTAAATACAGAAACGGTAACGTTAGGAGGCGGTTGTTTCTGGTGTGTCGAAGCGGTATACGAAAACCTCGATGGAGTAGTAAGTGTCGTATCCGGCTATTCCGGCGGAGACATTGCTAATCCTACTTACGAGGAAGTTTCCCGGGGCGATACCGGCTTTGCAGAAGCCGTACAGATTACCTACGATACATCCAAAACAAACCTGGACGAAATACTCGAAGTGTTCTTCACCGTACATGATCCTACAACCAAAAACCGTCAGGGCCACGATATCGGGTCACAATACCGTTCCGTAATATTCTATAAAAACGCACAGCAGAAAAAAACGGCACAGGATATTATCGCTCAGCTGAATAAAGCCAAGGCCTATGACAGTCCCATACAAACGACTTTAGAGTCTTTCAAAACATTTTACAAAGCCGAAAGCTACCATCAGAATTATTACGAAAACAACAAGTACCAAGGCTATTGCCAGATGGTCATCCAGCCCAAATTAGAGAAATTCGAAAAAGTATTCAAAGACCGCTTAAAAAAGAAAAAATAATCATAAGCCCTGCTCCAACAGGGCTTTTTTTATTGCCAATCTTTCGGTTTCTCTCCTCAAAACTTCCTGGTATTTCCTCAAAAAATTGGAGATCGACTCTCTTTTCTGATTAACGACAAAAGAACATCACATTATAATAATTTCGTCCATCATTTTAGCATCCAATTAAAACATAAACTACTGGTTAGTAATTGATAAAAAAACAGCATAGTAAACAGTAGATTTTTGAGTTATTTACATTATTATATATAAGATTTTTTTGACTAATATTGTATAAAAATGTTTATTAATAGTTCAACATTTCAGAGTATAAGATATTATAAAATGGGAATAACAAATCTATTTCAACCCAGCAGACTGCAAAAAGAAATAGGGCTCTTTAACACTTTTATGGCCAACAAATTAAGAATGCTATCAAAATTTCTCACATTGCTTTTAGTAGCAATTACATTTTACAGCTGCGAGAAAAACGATGAAGAATTATCTTCTCACGATAGACACCAAGTAAAGGAGTATACGTTTAATGAGATCATTAAACAACCAAAATTTAATAAAGCATATAACTCATTTACTAGTAAATTAAATAGGCATAAAACTGTTAAAAATCGAAATGCTCCAGTTAACGATACTGGTTTTGCAATAGATTCAACAACAATTAAGGAAATTACGGTTGGTGATATCACCACTTATACAATGGGGATAATCAGACCTCAAGACACTGAGGGTTATTTTGAAAATCTAATCGTTAAAGTAACTGAAACTGATTCAATAACTGCTTATATCACCCAATACTTTCCTAATAAAGAGGCTATTTATAACACACAACATCATTCTTTTAGCTTTGATGGCATCGTTAAAACTAAAGAAATTATTTTTGATTCCTCCATTTTTGAAACACAAGATGATGATGCTGTAATGTGTTCTTCAGCTTGGATGTGTGATTATGGCGGGTCAATACATAGTGCAGGCGGGAATTGTACTCAAACATTTTTGGTGACTTTTTGCAGTGGTAATAGTAGCGGAGGCAGTGGAGGTACGGGTACAGGAAGTACAGGAGGAACAGGAGGAGTAAACACTAATACTGGAGGCAGTCCAATATATACTTCCATAGTATACATGACAGAGGAAGAGGCTATGATCAAATACAATGCTTTTTACAACTTGTTATCCTCCCAACAAAAACAATGGCTGACGGCAAACCCTGATGCGGCACAAGAAATATCCAATTATTTGTGGCTTACTAATTTTGCAGGAAGCAAAAAAGCTTTTGCAAAAGACGCTATGAATTTAGCAATTGAAGAAAATAATCAGGCCGATGGAAAAAATCTTTTAAAGATTTCTTTAATTGTTGAAAGAGGTGAGTATACTACATATTCCCTTGATGCAAATTTTCTTAACAGAATAGACGCTTATGTCGATTTGGATTTATCAAATCAAGATATACATGACCCAATCATAACACAACTAATAATAAAATACCATGTCTTTAAATCTGTATATCCAGACTGGAGCAAAGCAAAATTAATCAAAGAAACTTTTAAGGATTTAGAACATATAGTACTTGATCTTTTTGGATTGGCTCCGGTCATTGGAGAACCTGCTGATTTAATAAGCGGAGTCATTTACAGTCTTGAAGGAGACCATTTAAATGCAGCGCTAAGTTATGCCAGTGCTATTCCAATTGCAGGATGGGTGGGTACTGGTACGAAATTTGGGCTTAAAGTATCAAATACTCTCCCTACTGTTTATTCAATAGCAACAAAAATAAAATTAACTTGGAAAGTAAAAGATGGAATTATTACATTTGGTCAACATTCTCAATTGAGAAAAGTTTTGGGAATGGGCTCATATACACTTGACACGAGACAAGCTCATCATATTATTCCTTGGGGGAAAAGTGCTCATCCGGCAATACAGAAAGCTGCAAAATCCGGTAATGCTTTCCACATGAACGAAGCTTTAAATGGAATACCTTTGAGTTCAGTGGTTATTCATAATGGAAGCCATCCTCATTATGATAGTTTAGTTCAAGGATATTTAGATGATATACCAGCAAATGCTACACCTCAACAAGCTTATAATTCAGTTGTAGATTTAATAGATTTGATAAGAACAACTATTCAAAATAATCCTGGAATTTCAATAAACCAGCTAGATTTTTAAATTATGACTTTCTTTAGCATTAATAACTCATTAAATAAATCGATACTCGGACATTATCCACAAGTCAAAGAAATTATTTATCATTGCGATGTTTGGGATGAACCAAGATTTGTTGAAAGAGTTCATTTTAATAAAATTGATTTTGAACCAATTACTGCCAATGCTGTATTATATGCAAGATCAAAACCAACTGATCTTATAAGCGTTGTTGGAATGGGATTCACATTGAAATTATTAGTAAGTACCAAATTGAAAGAAATTTTAGAAAGAAATAGGAATACAGGATTACAGTTTTTCAAAGCCCCAATTATCCATAATGAGCAATCAATAGACGATTATTGGATACTAAACTTTTTTGAAAAAAGCATGGAAGCAATTAATTATGAACTATCCGATATTTACATCACTCATAACTCCATCCGAAAAATTGAAAAACTGGAATTAAAATCATACAATGAATTTTTAAAAGCAAAAGATAATATTGATAAAGAAGGCTACCCCAAAGGCATCTTAATTGAGAAATTTAAAATTAAAGGAAATATCCATACAGATTTTCTTCTGTTAACTGATGTTAAAGGAGGAGCAAAATACATTGTTTCTGAAAACCTAAAACAAGAAATTGAAGATGCAAATTGCACTGGTATCGAATTTCAACCAGTTGAATTATCAATTAATGAATGGCTTCAAGGAGGCGAAAGAGAAAAAATATATGGCAAATCTTAAAATAACAATACTCTCCATACTGCTTACTGTTTCATGTATGGCACAAAATAAAGCAATTGTCCCTCAATCCGGGACAATTGTTTTTAGTTGCAAAATGGATATTACAGATCTGGTATTATTCAACCAATCCAAAAAGGACTTTAAAAAAGAGTTCTTAAAAGACATGAAAGAAACCCTTATCATAGAGCGCAGATTTGCTGGGATTCCTGTGGACACCCTTAAAGTAAGCCAGTTCATAAAGTCAAATGAAGTTGCTTTTTCGCAATTATTCGACAGTTCCACCATGGATGATGATAATGTAAAATTTTGCTTGCAATATCAGGACACAATGGTAAAAAAGTATAAGATTAAGAATGATTTTGAAGAAGAAGTCCTAAATATTAATGCAAAAACAAGAATGTTTGAACATGATTTTACCGAGCAGCTTTTCGACTATTCCGAAAACAATATCAAAGAAGTAAAAGAATACAGAAAATCAACTAAAAAAATTAACGGGTACAAATGCTTCAAAATTATTTATACCTTCTCCGAACCTGATTTATCTGAATACAGCTCTCTAATGAGCTCTTACACCAATACTCGCGAAATGTGGGTTACTGATAAAATTAAGTCCGATTTCCATCCCATTATCAATGACCGGGAAATTATAATGCAATACTATCCTTTGGAAATACTCGAATATTCAGATATGGTAAAAGGAGTAAAGAAGATTTACAAGCTGGAGTCTATTAATATCCCTAAGATTTAACATTGGAATCCCCACAATCCACTTCCACAATCCATTAAGAACACACTCCCCACTTCATCCCTCCTATAAAACCCCATAGATATAGCACTCTTAATAGCACTGTTAAGCACATTAAAACCCATATCCCACTCTAATCTAACAGCAGAATACAAGGAGGAAAAATAATATATTTGTATTCCATAACATTTAACCCCTTTTTATGCAACTCGTTTTCGCCTCCAACAATAAAAACAAAATCAAGGAAATACAGCAATTGATTCCCCAAACCATTCAAATTTTAAGTTTGGAAGACATCGGCTGTTTTATCGATATCCCCGAAACTGCAGATACCATTGAAGGCAACGCCATCCTTAAAGCCGATTATGTGACCCAAAACTACGGTTATCCTTGCTTTGCAGACGACAGCGGATTGGAAATTGATGCCCTAAACGGAGAACCCGGAGTTTATTCGGCCCGTTATGCAGGTTCCCATCGAAGTGACAATGACAACATCGATAGAGTACTTCAAAAATTACAACACGAAACCAATCGTAAAGCAAACTTCAAAACAGTCATTTGTCTCAACCAAGACGGAAAACAGTACCTTTTTACCGGAATTGTGAACGGGACAATCCTAAAAGAGAAAATAGGAGATCAGGGATTTGGCTATGACCCCATTTTTAAAGCAGAAGGGTTTTCAGAAACATTTGCACAACTTTCTTTGGAGAAGAAAGCAGAAATAAGCCATAGAGGTATTGCTGTAAGACAACTTATCGAATTCCTCAGCAGCAAATAAATTTCATAACTTAATGGAAATAATCATTTTATAGATTTGTTAAGACTATCACAAAAACACAACTGCTTAACAATCAATTACTAACAAATTAGTTTATCTCGTTTATAAACACTACTTTTGCACCCAATTTAAAATATTATATGAACAAATTTGAACAATTAGGATTGAGTGAGTCGCTACAACGTGCGATTATCGATCTAGGATTTGAGAATCCGACCGAAGTACAGGAAAAAGCGATTCCAATGCTATTGGAACAAGACACAGATTTAGTTGCGTTGGCTCAGACAGGGACAGGGAAAACGGCAGCTTTTGGTTTTCCGCTGATTCAAAAAATTGATGCTGACAATAGAAATACACAGGCGTTAATTTTATCACCTACCCGCGAACTATGTTTGCAAATTACAAACGAAATCAAGAACTACTCTAAATACGAAAAAGGTATTAATGTAGTTGCCGTTTATGGAGGTGCCAGTATTACAGAACAAGCAAGGGACATTAAAAGAGGCGCACAGATTATTGTGGCTACTCCAGGTAGAATGCAGGACATGATTAACAGAGGATTGGTAAACATTACTCAGATTAATTATTGCGTCCTTGACGAGGCAGACGAAATGTTAAACATGGGATTCTATGAAGACATTGTAAACATCTTATCGACTACTCCAGACGAAAAAAGCACATGGTTATTCTCGGCTACTATGCCACAGGAAGTTGCCCGAATTGCAAAACAATTCATGCACGATCCGTTAGAGATTACCGTAGGGGCTAAAAACTCAGGTTCAGCAACGGTTTCCCACGAATTTTACTTAGTAAATGCCCGTGACCGTTACGAAGCTTTAAAGCGTTTAGCAGATGCTAATCCTGATATTTTCTCTGTTGTTTTTTGTAGAACAAAACGTGATACACAAGCAGTTGCTGAGAAATTAATCGAAGATGGCTACAGTGCTGCTGCTTTGCATGGTGATTTATCACAAGCACAGCGTGATGGCGTAATGAAATCGTTCCGTGGCCGTCAAATCCAAATGCTTGTTGCTACTGACGTTGCAGCTCGTGGAATTGACGTTGACAACGTAACACACGTAGTAAACTACCAGTTACCTGACGAAATAGAAACGTACAACCACCGTTCAGGACGTACAGGACGTGCAGGTAAATTAGGTACTTCTATTGTAATTGTAACAAAAAGTGAATTACGTAAGATTTCTTCTATCGAAAGAATCATCAAGCAGAAGTTTGAAGAGAAAACAATTCCATCAGGGATAGAAATCTGTGAAATCCAATTATTGCATTTAGCTAACAAAATTAAGGATACTGAAGTAGATCACGAAATTGACAACTATTTACCGGCAATTAACCAAGTTTTAGATGGTTTATCTAAAGAAGAGTTAATCAAGAAAATGGTATCAGTAGAATTTAACCGTTTTATTGCTTACTACAAGAAAAACAGAGACATCTCTAATCAATCTTCAGGTTCAGACAGACGTGAGCGTGATGACAGAGAGCCAAGAGATAATAATGGTGGCGCAGTACGTTACTTCGTAAACATCGGTTCAAGAGACAATTTCGATTGGATGCAATTGAAAGATTTCTTAAAAGAAACACTAGACTTAGGACGTGATGATGTATTTAAAGTAGATGTTAAAGAAGGTTTCTCTTTCTTCAACACAGATGCTGAACATACAGACAAAGTAATGGCTACGCTTAATGATTTAACATTGGAAGGCCGTAGAATTAATGTAGAGATCTCTAAAAACGATGGCGGCGGACGCAGAGACCATAACGGAAGAAATTCTGGTGGTTCTTTTGGCGGAGGAAGAAGCTCAGGCGGTTTTAGAGGTGAAAGAAGTTCTGCTCCAAGAAGCGGTGGTTTCGGACCAAGACGTGAAGGTGGTTTCTCAGGCAGTGCGCCAAGAGAAGGCGGTTTTGCAAGAGGTTCAGCTCCAAGAGGTGAGTCTTCTGAAAGAGCTCCAAGAAATGAAAGACGTTCTGACAGTGCACCGCGTCGTTCTGAGTCCGGTTCTGAATCAAGACCTAAAAGACCAAGAAGAAGTTAACACTTATTGTTAATTTTCTTATAATAATACTGTAAACTGCAAAATATCTCGTAATGAATAATTACATTAGCCCAACAAATTTGAGCATGAGATATTTTGCAGTTTCTTTTTTATTACTATTATCGTTTTCTGCCTTTTCGCAGCAAACAACCGTTCGTGGTACCATCGTAAATGACAATACTTTATTGCCTTTATGGAACATCAACATCGTAAATATTAACTTAGTTAAAGGTGCGATTACCGATGCCAAAGGTAATTTTGAAATCCAGGCCAATGTAAACGATGTCCTTCTTATTTCCAGTTTGGGCTTCCAGTCTATTGAAATTAAAGTGACCAACGACTGGATTAAAAACAAAACATCCCGTATTCATCTTACTGAGAAAGCCTATGCGCTTGAAGAAGTAGTGATTCCTCCCTACGACTTAACAGGCTATCTGGAAGTAGATTCCAAGCTAATTCCTGAAAAAGAAAACTACTGGTATAGCATTTCAGGTTTATCCAAAAGATACGAAGGTGGTGAAAACTCCCCTAATGCTTTCTCTAGAGTTGTTGGTTCTTTATTCAATCCGGCAGATATGCTGTACAATTTCTTTGGTAAAAAACCGAAAGAGCTTCGTAAATTGAAAGAATTAAGAAAAGACGACAAGCTAATTGCCTTATTACAAACCAAATACGACCGCGAAACTATTTACTTGCTTTTAGGTATTGATAAAAAAGATTTGGCAGAAATTTTGGAGCGTTGCAGTTATTCTGAAACCTTTTCACAAACAGCTAACGACTTACAGATATTGGAAGCTATTAGCGGTTGTTATGAAGAATATAAGATTCTGAAAAAGAAGTAACCGAAACAAATTTGTGATTTCCCGTCATTTTTTTAATCCTACTAAGAGAGAATACGCTTTGAAAAATATGCAGAAGATAATTAAGATTCCTTTGGAAGGTAAATAAAACGTCTTTATAGCGTCTTTTCGGCATAATAACGGGCTTCAATCCGTTTGATATCCTTGATCGAATTTTTAGCCCAGGCTAGACGTTTATCAAGGATTTCTTCTTCTGACAGTTGCCAATCCACTTCCGATTTACGCAGTCTTTCCGTCAGGTTTTGTAAAATGATTGCTGCCGAAACAGAAATATTCAGACTCTCCGTAAAACCTACCATAGGAATTTTCAGAAAACCATCTGCCTGCTCCAAAACTTCTTCAGAAAGCCCATCTCTTTCTGTACCAAAAAACAAAGCACTGGGTTTCGAAACATCAAAATCTTCCATCAAACAGTCATTTTCGTGCGGAGTCGTGGCAATTATCTGATACCCTTTTGCTTTCAGAGATGCTATACATTCGGAAACCGTTTCGTGTTTTTTTATATCAACCCATTTTTGGGCACCCATCGCAATTTCTTTGTCTATGCTTTTACCGAATTTCTGTTCTATCACATTCAATTCCTGCACACCAAAAACCTCGCAGCTGCGCATCACGGCACTGGTGTTATGCAATTGAAAAACATCTTCGATAGCAACCGTAAAATGATGTGTTCTATTTTGAAGTACTTTTAAAAATTTTTCTTTCCTGTTGTCAGTCAATATATTTTCCAGAAAAGCCAGATAATCCAAATCCACCATTATTCAATTAATTTTTGGTAAATTTAAAAACTATTTTGATTAAAAAAATGAAAAAGAAACTGGTAATACTCTCCGGAGCAGGAATAAGTGCCGAAAGTGGTATTAAAACGTTTCGGGATTCAGATGGTCTTTGGGAAGGTCATGATATTATGGAAGTTGCTTCACCTATTGGTTGGGCAAAAAACCCTGAATTGGTTCTTGACTTTTACAACAAGCGACGGGCACAGCTTTTGGAAGTTTATCCTAACCAAGCCCATCACCTTTTAGCCGAACTCGAAAATGAATTCGAAGTTTCGATTATCACCCAAAATGTAGACGATTTGCACGAAAGATCTGGAAGCAACCATGTATTGCATCTTCATGGTGAATTATTAAAAGTACGCAGTATCGCTGACGAAAATCACATTCTCGATTGGAAAACCGATTTAAATTGGGGCGATCTTGACAAAAAAGGTCACCAGTTGCGCCCGCATATTGTTTGGTTCGGAGAAGATGTCCCGGAAATTGAAAATGCCATTACAATAGTTGAGCAGGCCGATATTATTATCGTAATTGGTACTTCCATGCAAGTGTATCCTGCAGCAGGTTTGATTAATTATGCCAATCAGAATATTCCTATTTACTATATTGACCCAAAACCTGCCACCATTTATGATTTACCCAATCCGCTTCAGATTATTCCAATGACTGCAAGTGAGGGCATGTTATTTGTAAAATCAAGGTTATGACAGAAACAGCAATAGTATTATTCTATCTGTAAAATTAAAATGCCGCTTCTAACTTTTCTGTTTTAACTTTTTCCTAATCACCCAAAAAAACTATCTTTGCACCTTTCAAAACAACACACACTACCATGCAATTAACTGAACTGAATGCTATATCACCTATTGACGGTCGCTATAGAAATAAAACGGTTTCCTTATCACCTTATTTTTCTGAAGAAGCTTTAATCAAATACCGGGTTTTGGTGGAAGTCGAATATTTTATTGCGCTTTGCGAATTACCGTTACCACAATTGACCGGAATAGATAAAAGCCAATATGGAGCATTGCGTAATATCTATGAAAATTTCTCTACAGAAGATGCGCTTACTATTAAAGAAACCGAAAAAACAACCAATCACGACGTAAAAGCAGTAGAATATTTTATCAAAGCTGCTTTCGACAAGTTAGGATTGGAACAATACAAAGAATTCATCCACTTCGGATTGACTTCGCAAGACATCAACAACACAGCGATTCCGCTTTCAACTAAAGAAGCTTTCGAAAAAGTATATTTACCAAGCTTAATCAGTGTCGTTTCTAAATTAAAAGATTTAAGCATCGAATGGAAGGATGTTCCTATGTTAGCACGTACACATGGGCAGCCAGCTTCTCCAACCCGTTTAGGAAAAGAAATTCAGGTTTTCGTGGAACGTTTGGAAGAACAAATGCGTTTGTTGTTTAATGTGCCGTTTGCAGCTAAATTCGGAGGTGCAACCGGAAATTACAATGCGCATGTTGTAGCCTATCCAAAAAACGACTGGAGAAAATTCGGAAATGATTTTGTAGAAGGAACTTTAGGTTTACACCACTCTTTTCCAACAACACAAATTGAACATTACGACCATTTTGCTGCCTTTTTTGATGCATTAAAACGAATCAACAATATTCTGATTGATTTAGACCGAGATATTTGGACATACGTTTCCATGGAATATTTCAAACAGAAAATCAAAGCCGGTGAAATAGGTTCTTCAGCCATGCCACACAAAGTAAATCCAATCGATTTTGAAAATTCGGAAGGTAATTTAGGTATTGCCAATGCTATTTTTGAGCATTTATCAGCTAAATTGCCTGTATCAAGACTACAACGTGATTTGACAGACAGTACTGTTTTACGTAATATCGGAGTACCAATGGGCCACACGCTTATTGCTTTTGAAGCTACTTTGAAAGGATTGAACAAATTGCTTTTAAACGAAGAAAAATTCGCCGAAGATTTAGAAAAAAACTGGGCGGTCGTAGCCGAAGCCATTCAAACGATTCTACGTCGTGAAGGATATCCAAATCCATACGAAGCTTTAAAAGATTTGACCAGGACTAATTCAGTAATGAACAAAGAATCGATTCATAATTTCATTGGAACATTAAATGTTTCGGAGGACATTAAAACAGAATTATTAAAAATCACTCCAAGCAATTATTTGGGTATTTAATCTCACTTATACACTTAAAGATAGTCCTGCTAAAATTATTTTAGCAGGACTATCTTTTTACTATCAATATGAATTATTTTATATTATTTTTGTCAAAATTTTCAACAAAAAAAACCCATACATGAAAAAAATTACACTACTGTTTCTTATTGTCAGCTCTATTTCTTTTGGGCAAAATTTTGTACTAGACCCTACTTTTAACCCTTCTGACACAGGAATTTACACTGAAGAAATTGGTACAAAAGGTGTTTTTTTGGACAATGGAAAAATACTTACTGGACAAGGTTTCGGAATGAGTCCAAGTATTTTCCGCCTGAACAATGATGGTAGTGTTGATAATACTTTCCCACAGTTAATGATTGATTATTATATTGATCGCTTTTTTGCAGATAAAGCATTGGGTAATTTTATTACAACCAGCCACAGTTATGATACTAACAATGAAATCGCTTTAAGAAGTTATAATGCCAATGGTGGTTTAATAAATTCCTTTACAAGTCCAATATTCAAAAAAACAAATAATACTCAAGGCTCCATAACTAAAATTGTTTTTTTAAATGATGGTAAATTTTTGGTCCTTGGTAATTTTAATCTTGTCAATGGAATTTCTTATAACAATATAGTAAGACTTAATGCCAACGGATCTATAGATTCAACATTCAATGTAGGAACAGGTTTCAACGGGTACACAACTGCATGTGCAATTCAATCTGATGGAAAATATGTCATAGGAGGCGCTTTTTTAAGCTATAATGGCACCACAAAAGCAAGAGTTGCACGCATCGGCAGCAATGGAGTTCTAGATACTACTTTTAATGTAAATACAGTAACTAACCAGTTTGGTATTTCCTACGGATATGATCCCGATGGTCCAATAAATGATATTGTAGTTCAACCTAACGGAAAAATACTGACTTCAGGAGCCAACTTATATGCAAACGGCAGTGTTGTTAAAAGATCTATTGTTAGATTAAATTCTAATGGAACGACAGATTCTACCTTCTATATGGGTCATTATACCGAATATTTTCCAGGCAAAATCCTTTATGCGCCAGATGGAAGTATCTATTTTCATGATTACAGAAGAATTCTAAAATGTACTAATACCGGTAGCCCAGTGTATACATTTAACGATGCAAATACTGAAGGAGGGAGAGAATGGGATGAGTATTCTGATATAAGTTATCAAAATAACAAGATTATGGTGGTTGGAAATTATAAAAGCACAGTTGGAAATACAAGAATGGGTTACCACAGATTAAATACAAATGGCTCTTTAGACCTTACTTTCAATCCAAGTTTTGGAGTAAACAGCCGTTATTTTGACTACCCCAATGAAGCAATGTATTCAAGTCTTTTACCGGATAATAAAATTTTACTTTATGGTTCTTCTGCCTATAAATTCTCAACCTATAACGATGTTCCTGTAAAAAGTATAATCAGACTTACTCAAAATGGAGAACTTGATCCAGGTTTTAATCTTAGTTCTTCCGTAAGCAGTTCGATGATCTTTCAATCCTACTGGTCAGAAAACCCAGTGCAAGCCAAGAAAAATTATGACGGCACATTATATATAAAAGGAGATTTTCCAGGTACCCGCATCCTAAAATTAAATTATGATGGTTCCGTTGATGCTAATTTCCATTTCTATAATCAGGTCTATACTTTTAAAATAACAAACGACAATAAAATTATAGCTTCCGGCGGGTCAGATATTTTTAAAAACGGCTCATACTTTAAACTGGTTCGATTCAATCCCGATAACACTGTGGACAATACATTTACTTCTCCAACATTTACACACATGCCTATAAATATAGAATTATTGGATGATAGTAAAATACTGGTTTCTTTTGGAGATGAAACAGCCTTTACAATTAATGTAGGTGCTCCCCACATTGTTAGATTAAACCAAAACGGATCTCTTGACAATACATTCAATTTCTACACTACCAGTGAAATATTCAGAGCTAAAACTATCAATGGAAAAACGTATGTTTCGGGTATAGGAAGTTTCAATAGTTCTTTTTTAGGCAAATGCAATAGCGATGGAACGCTAGATACTTCTTTTACACAAATTCCAACAGGCTATTATAGTACAATATATGCTTCTCTTTCTAATGGTAGAACTGTTACAACGACTAATCTGGCAGGTCAGAATAATTCATTACTTTATAGGGTTAATAATGCTAACGGAATCCAAACAGCAACCTTTTCAGCTCCTGGAGTTACCACTCTGGTATCCCAAAGTTGTGAAAATATAATTCTTTGTGGAAATTTTCATGAAGTAAATGGTACTAATAAAAATAATCTTTACAGATTGACCGTTCCTGGCTCTTCAATTATTCCAACACCTGAGGCTGAACTAAACCAATTGTTTACATCAGGACAAACTTTATCGGATCTTGTTATAAACGGTCAAAATATCCAATGGTACACTGCCCAAAACGAATGTGCTAATAATGATTTAGGAAGAAATCCTAATGAAGTATACAGCTTACTTCCCGGTTCAACACTTCTGGTAGATGGCACCACCTATTATGCCTCGCAAGCCATCAACGGAATCGAAAGCAACCATAGGATGCCAGTTACCGTACATCAAAATTTAGGAGTAAACGAATTCTCTTTGGCTGACTTAAAAGTATATCCAAACCCTGTTAAAAACAACCTGACTGTCTCAAATTCTTCTGTAATAGACAAAGTGGAGTTATATACCCTTTTTGGTCAAAAAATAATGGAAAAAAGCTTTTCAATTGGTGAGGTTAATTTGGATTTTTCTAATTACACTAAAGGAATGTACCTGTTGAAAATATTTTCAGAAGGGAAAAATGAAACCTGCAAAATCATCAGGGAATAATAAAATCAAATAGGATCGAGCATTTAATCCTAGCTAACATATTGATTATAAGTCCTGTAAAAAATAATTTTTACAGGACTTAATTTTTACGATTAATATGAATTATTTTGTGTTACTTTTGTAAAATTTTTCTGCAAAAAAGAACTCAGACATTGTCGATGAAAATCAGACTGAGCATAATTTTGAGTATTCAATCTCACACATACTAGCTGTAGTAGTCCCGTTAAAAATCATTTTAACGGGATTTCTTATTTGTGCTAATTTTCTTATCTTAGCATAAATCCCGACTTATGAATACCGTCATAGAAAACAAAAAAAAGCGTTTCCGTAAGATAACGGCTTCTGTACTAATATTGCTCGCATCGTTAGTGCTGGTAGTTTTTCTCTTATTTAAAATAAGCCCATGGCCTTCTGCATTACTAATCAGGAAAGCTTTCAACAAAGAAGCGGTAAAAGTAAATACCGCTTTAAAAAAATATACCCCTGAAAATATCCAGACTATCTCAAATTTTGTCTATGACCCCAATGACCCCGATGCCCTGCTCGATATTTATTATCCGACAGATACTCCAAAAGGTAAAAAATGGCCCGTAATTGTATGGATTCATGGAGGAGGATGGGTTTCCGGAAACAAATCACTGACAAGCAATTATTACAAAATACTGGCAAGTAAAGGATTTGCAGTTGTCTCCATCGATTATACTTTGGCACCGGAAAAACAATATCCTACTCCAGTAAAACAAAGCATGAAAGCATTGGAATACCTTTCTGAAAATCAAAATCAGTTTCCAATTGACACTTTCAATTTCATATTAGCAGGAGATTCAGGAGGAGCTCATATAGCCGCTCAGACCGCAAATATTATCTGCAATACGGATTACGCTGAACTAATCAAAATAAGTCCGTCTCTGCAGCCTAATCAATTAACCGCACTCTTAGTATACTGCGGGCCATACAACACCCAAAATATCAACCTTAAAGGAACGTTTGGAGAATTCTTAAAAACAGTATTGTGGTCCTACAGTGGTTATAAAGATTTTACAGAAAGCCCTGATTTTGCTACCGCCAATATCATTGCTCATATTACAAAAAACTTTCCTCCTGCATTTATTTCGGTTGGAAACAATGATCCTCTCCAATCGCATTCTTACGAATTGGCATCCAAATTAAAATCGGATGGTGTTAGCACTAAAACCTTATTCTTCAATAAAAACCATATTCCAAAATTAAATCATGAATACCAATTCAATTTAGATTTGGATGCATCCAAAAAAGCCCTCGACGAATCTATTGTTTTCTTATTGGAAACCGTACAATTGAAAATGAATACTAAAAACACCATTAGTAATACCTCAGTAAGTAACAAATAGGCATCTGCCATGCATTTTAAATCAAAAAAAATAAAAAAAGCGCGGTAATTAGTATATTTGTAAAAACTCACTACAGATGCAACATATAATAGATCGATTCATCAGTTATGTAACTGTTGATACAGAATCAGACCCTAACTCAACTACAACTCCAAGTACGGCTAAACAATGGGATTTGGCTAATAAATTAGTCGAAGAATTAAAAACTATCGGCTTGACAGATGTGACCATCGACGACAAATCTTATATTCAGGCTACTTTACCAAGTAATTTAGATTATGAAGTGCCTGCCATAGGTTTTGTAGCGCACTTTGATACTACTCCTGATTTTACCGGAGCCAACGTTAAACCACAAATCATAACCAATTATGATGGTGGTGATATCGTTTTAAATAAAGAAAAAAATATCGTTTTATCTCCTAATTATTTTGAAGATTTATTACAATACAAAGGGCAAACGTTAATCACGACTGATGGGACAACATTATTAGGAGCCGATGATAAAGCCGGTGTTACCGAAATTGTTACTGCAATGGAATACCTTATCAAGAATCCTCAGATTAAACACGGAACACTTAAAGTAGGTTTCACTCCTGATGAAGAAATTGGACGTGGTGCTGATTTTTTTGACGTTGAAAAATTCGGTTGCGAATGGGCGTACACTATGGATGGTAGCCAGATTGGTGAATTAGAGTATGAAAACTTTAATGCTGCCGGTGTCAAATTATCTTTTAAAGGAAAAAGTGTACATCCGGGTTATGCTAAAGGGAAGATGATTAATTCCATGCTTTTGGCTACTAAATATATCTCTAAGTTACCCAAAGAAGAGGTCCCGGAAAGAACCAAAGGGTATGAAGGTTTCTTCCATGTTGTACATTTAGACGGAAGTATTGAAGAAACAAATGTACAACTGATTATCCGTGACCATAACCGTAAAAAATTTGAAAAACGTAAAAAACTGGTACTTAAAATCGCTGCAAAATTAAATAAAAAATACGCAAAGCAATTTGGCGGAGACATTGTAAGCATTGATGTGAAAGACCAATATTACAATATGAGTGAAAAGATTGCTCCGGTTATGCATATCATCGATATTGCTGAAAAAGCCATGAAAGAATTAAACATTAAACCGCTTATCAAACCTATTAGAGGAGGAACTGACGGCTCACGCTTATCTTTTATGGGATTGCCTTGTCCTAATATTTTTGCAGGTGGACATAATTTCCATGGGAAATACGAATATGTTCCTGTAGAAAGCATGCAGAAAGCAGTAGAAGTGATTGTAAAAATTGCCGAATTAACAGCCATAAAATATAAAAAATAACCCGATAACAGAAATGCAACATCTATAACATAGTTTTAGTATGAGCGAGAAAAACCCTTGGAATAAAACCAATCAATGGGAAGAAGAACTGAATTTGGTAATTTCTATGATTGCCAAAACCGAATTGGTTGAAATGACCAAATGGGGCGGATCTGTTTATACCATTGACAATAAAAATGTGGTCGGACTTGGAGGTTTCAAATCCTATCTGGCCATATGGTTCTTTAATGGTGTTTTCTTAAAAGATGAAGCTCAGGTTTTAGTGAATGCCCAGGAAGGAGTTACCAAAGCGCTCCGCCAGTGGCGTTTCCAATCGAAGGAAGGAATTATCAAAAACGAAAAACTGATTTTACAGTACTTGCAGGAAGCCATTACCAATGAAAAAGCAGGCATTTCAAAAAAACCCGAAAAAAAAGAAGCTATTATTTCTGATTTGCTGAATCTGGAGCTTAAAAACAATACCGCTTTAGCGAGCGCTTTTGAAACTTTTTCTCCCTACAAGCAAAGAGAATTTCTGGAGTATGTAGAAAGTGCCAAACAAGAGAAAACAAAGCTCACACGGATTGAAAAGATCAAACCAATGATTCTGCAGGGAATTGGTTTAAACGATAAATACAGGTAAAAAAAATCCCGTTCTGAAGCAGAGCGGGATTTTTTTTATTCAATAATCTAAATTATTTTTTATTTACTGCAGTACTCAATTCTTGCGAAATAGAAGAACGCTCCATTTTTAGCTTTCCTGACATTGTTTCAATAACTACTGTCGTTTCAGCCAACTCGGCAATTTTACCGTGCATACCGCTTTTAGTAACTATTTTATCACCTACTTTTAGTCCCGATTCAAATTCTTTTTCTTTTTTGATTCTTGTTTGCTGTGGTCTTATCATAAAGAAATAGATAACCACGAACATTAATAGAAAAGGTAAAACACTTGATAATTGTCCCATATTTTATTTAGCTTTTGGAGTAACGTTAGCTTTAAATTTAATTATTTCGTTCCCTGCTTCAGTATTGGAAGAAAGGGTAATTGTTTTTTGTTGTGGTCCTGGTTTTCCTGTCGAGTTGAATACAATTTTAACTTGTCCGCTCTCACCGGATTTAATGGGTGTTTTTGTCCAGTCCGGAACAGTACATCCACAGCTTGCCTGTGCATTCAGTACAACCAGATCTGTTTTTCCCGTATTTTTAAATTTGAAAACATGCTCCACTTTATCTCCTTCATTAATGGTTCCGAAATCGAATTCAGTAATTTCAAATTCAATCTTAGGATAATCTTCTGATTTCAGTTTTACTTTAGCTTGAACCGGTTCACCAACACCATAATCCTGTGCTGTAACCATATTGTTCTCGTCTAATTTAATTTCAGTACTTTGGTCCTTTTCCTTGCACGAAACAGCCGAAATTAAAGCTGCAACCAAAAATAGTTTCATTACATTTTTAATCATAAATTGTATATTTTACATTAAGCCGCGGCCTACTTTATTTAATTTATTACTGGTTTCAAATTCTTTTACTAAGTTATCTAAAATTCCGTTAATAAAAATACTGCTTTTTGGTGTAGAATATTCTTTAGCAATTTCCAGATACTCATTAATAGTAACTTTAACCGGAATGGAAGGAAATTTTAAAAATTCGCATATTGCCATTTTCAAGATAATAGTATCTATTTCGGCAATACGATCTGCTTCCCAATTAGGTGTTTTATCTGCGAATTCTTTACCTAATTCTTTTTCATTCAATATTGTTTTTTTAAACAAATTGCTGACAAATTCTTTATCATCTGAATCATTATACAATTTCGGAACATAAAAATCACCATTTTCAGTGTTTTTTATCGCTTTCAATTGTTTTAAGATTAAAGTATTTACTAAAGGAACATCATCAATCCAAGTCAGTTTGTGATCTTCTAAATACTCGTATAATTTGATATTAGGAGCAATAATGTCGGTAAAAATTGCAGCAACAAAATCTCTGTCTTCTTCAAAACTTGATTCCTTATTGCTCATATAATTCTGATACATTTCACTTTCTTTAATTTCATTTAATAAAATTAAAATGTACTCATCATTAATATTCCAATTATTGATTTTACGGTTTTCCAATGCGTTTAATAATGATCTGCTCTCAGAAAGAATTCTGAAAACGGCATTATTAACAAATTTGAAGTTTGGGTTTTTCTCTTCTTTGGTGGCTAAATGCTTTTTACTTGAAATTTCGATAAAAGTTTCTTCTTTTCTTCTGATTTCAATCAATGTTGAGATCATGATAAGATACAAATCTTGTACGTTTTCAATACTCTGAAACAGGAATTTTTCTTCTTTTTCCAAATTATCAGAATGGCTTTGATGCATTGAATAAAGGGTTTGCATCACTTTTACTCGAATATGTCTTCTATTTAACACCTTTGTAAGAACTTTAAAATTAATGAAGCGAAAGAGGGATTCTTTCGCTTCACAAAAATACAATTTTATTTAGAATATTCAGGCTTTTTAGATTTTTAGGTCTTTTAGTATTCCTTAAAAATTCTTTACTTCCTAATTTTCAAGGAAATCTGACTATTTAATTGGTAAAAAAAACTTATTTCGTGTTTTCTTTCTTTCTTAAATCGATACGATTTTGAGCAATTCTGAAAGCTGCTTCATGCGTTGTTATTTTATTAGCATCAGCATAATCGAAAATTTCCAATGTAGTGTTGTAGATATTTTCTGTTTTACGCATTGACTCTGCTTTGTCATATTTCACGATTTCAGCATACACATTGATGATTCCACCGGCGTTAATCAAGAAGTCAGGAGCATAAAGAATTCCTCTATCCTGTAACATTGCACCGTGTATTTTATCGTTAGCCAACTGGTTATTGGCAGCACCTGCAATAACTTTCGCTTTTAATCTTTTGATGGTTTCATCATTAATTGTAGCTCCAAGTGCACAAGGTGCATAGATATCTACATCTGCACTGTACAAATCGTCACCAACATAAATTTTAGCGCCGTATTTGTTTCCTATTTCCTGTAAACGAACCTCGTTAATATCAGAGATAATTACCTTAGCACCTTCAGCAGTTAAATAATCTACCAAAGTTTCTCCTACATGTCCAATTCCTTGAACTAATACTTTTTTACCATCTAATGAATCAGAACCAAATTTATATTTAGCTGCTGCTTTCATTCCCATATAAACTCCATAAGCAGTTACAGGAGAAGGATTTCCCGAACCTCCGATAGATTCCGAAATACCAGTTACATGAGGTGTATATTTACGGATTAAATCCATATCTGCAGTAGTAGTACCCACATCTTCAGCAGTAATATATCTTCCGCTTAAAGAATCTACATACTGACCGAATTTAGCAATCATTTCAGGAGTTTTATCAATTTTAGAATCACCAATGATTACGGCTTTTCCCCCACCAAGATTCAAACCCGAAATAGCCGACTTATAAGTCATTCCGCGAGACAGACGTAAAACGTCATTTAACGCCTCCCATTCGTTTGTATATTTCCACATTCTGGTACCGCCTAAAGCAGGTCCTAAAACTGTGTTATGGATACCAATTATTGCTTTTAATCCAGTATCTTTGTCGTTACAAAAAACAATTTGTTCGTGATTATCAAAAGAAATTTGACCGAAAACAGGGTCAACTTTATGAAGTTCACTAGCTTTTAAAGATTCAGTAATCATAATTAGAAAAGTTTTTTAGATTTTGGCTTTTTAAAAAAGTCGGTGCAAAATTACGCTTTTAATTAAAAGTTTGCAATAATAAACCAAAATATTCACATATAATTATCAAATCAATAATTATATATATCTCAGTAAAAACAAAAAATTGTGCATTTTTATTGAATATAAACAGCTATTATATTTAATTTTATAGATAAAATGAAAGAACTTCGTTATTTAAATCCCTATTTTGCAAAATACAAATATCATTTTTTACTAGGAATAGCGACAACAATTGCAGCACAAATATTTTCACTTTACACCCCTGAACTTATCGGAAATTCTATTGCCGAGATTGAGAGATACATCAAATCAGGAGAAATCAATCCTAGTTTTGTCAAAAACCTGTTATTTGAAAATATTGTTACCATACTTATCACCACATTAATTGCCGCAATACTAACTTTTTTAATGCGTCAGACACTTATTGTTATGTCACGGCATGTGGAATATGATCTTAAAAATGAAGTTTTCAAAAAATACGAATCTTTAACGCAAAACTTTTACAAAAAAAACAGAACCGGCGATTTAATGAATCGTATCAGCGAAGATGTAGGTCGCGTAAGAATGTATGTAGGACCGGCCGTTATGTATACCATTAACACCGCCATACGATTTGCAGTAGTCATATATTATATGTGTCACACCACTCCGGAAAACCCGATAATAGGTTTAAAACTGACTCTTTTTACACTTCTCCCCTTGCCTCTTCTAGCTTATTTTATTTTCAAATTAAGCAATGAAATCAATAAAAAGAGTACCATCTTCCAACAAAATCTTTCAGCATTATCCAGTTATTCACAAGAAATTTTTTCAGGAATCAGAGTTATTAAAGCCTATAGCATAGAAAATAAAAAACAGGCAGATTTTGAAAATATTTCCATGGAAAGCAATGTAAAAAGTTTACAACTAGCCAAAGTACAGGCTTATTTTGGCCCTTTGATGCTTTTATTAATTGGAACAAGCAACCTTTTGGTTATTTTTCTGGGAGGCATGATGTATATAAACGGAAGTATTCAGAATATTGGTGTTATTGCTAAATTTGTCCTATATATCAACATGTTGGTTTGGCCAGTTGCTTCAATTGGCTGGGTATCCTCCTTGGTACAGGAAGCAGAGGCTTCACAAAAGCGTATTAATGAATTCCTGAAAATCGAACCTGAAATACAAAATCAGAATACCACTCCGATGAACTTCGAAGGAAATATTGAGTTCCATAATGTTTCTTTAACTTATGAAGATACCAATATAAAAGCATTGGATAATATCAGTTTTTCTGTCAATAAAGGAGAAACAGTGGCTATCATAGGACGAACAGGCTCCGGAAAATCGACCATCTTATCATTAATCAGCCGTTTGTACGATCCAACTTCGGGCTCAATAACTGTCGATGGAATCAAACTCACGGAGGCTAATTTGGATCGATTGCGCGACAGCATTGGCGTAGTACCCCAAGAAGCATTTTTGTTTTCGGATACTATAAAAAACAACATCAAGTTTGGAAAAGAAAATGCCACAGATGAAGAAGTAATAAATTCGGCTAAAAATGCTGCTGTACATGACAATATAATTGATTTTAAAGACCAATATGAAACTATCCTTGGAGAACGGGGTATTACACTCTCCGGCGGACAAAAACAACGCGTTTCCATAGCACGGGCTATTATTAAAAGTCCTGAAATCTTATTATTGGATGATTGTTTATCGGCTGTTGATACCGAAACTGAAGAAGCTATTTTAACCAATTTGGAAACAATTTCAAAGGATAAAACGACTTTAATTGTGAGTCACAGGGTCTCATCAGCAAAAAATGCGGATAAAATTATCATCCTTGATCAAGGGAAAATTATTCAGGAAGGCACTCATAATCAGCTAGTAAACAAAGACGGCTATTACAAAGAATTATTTTTAAAACAAATTGCAGAAAAAGAAATGCTCTAAATGTTGTTTAGTTGTATTTTTTTTTTCAATTTTGGGAAACAAACAACCCTAAATTCGATTGATAGAATGAATATGAACGAACACGACATGTTAGAAAAAGAAGAAATTTTTTCAAAGGTATTAAGAGCCGGAAGAAGAACTTATTTTTTTGATGTACGCTCAACAAAAGCGGACGACTACTACATCACTATCACTGAAAGTAAAAAATTCACTGAAGAAGATGGCTCTTTTCACTTCAAAAAGCATAAAATCTATTTGTACAAAGAAGATTTTGCTGCCTTTGCAGACATTCTTGGCGAAATGACATCTTATGTTTTAAATAATAAGGGAGAAGAAGTAATTTCCGAAAGACATCAAAAAGATTTCAAAAAAGAATACAGCTCTGAAACAACAGAAGAAACAAGAACTACTGAAAGTTTTACAGATATCGATTTTGATGATATTTAATCACTAAATCGAAATAAAACAACAAAGCCCAAAGTCGAAAGATTTTGGGCTTTTTATTTATTCTTTATAAAAAACAAAACTACCCTATCCTTAGTCCATTTGCTACCTTTTTATCGGAAGATAACAATACGATATCGTTTTCCTCTCCAACCGAACCCAGAACCAGGCATTCACTCATAAAATTACCAATCTGCTTCACCTGGAAATTAATCACTGCTACAATTTGTTTGCCTGTAAGCTCTTCTTTTTGATAACGCTTTGTGATTTGCGCTGAAGACTTTTTAATTCCTATTTCGGCTCCAAAATCGATTGTAAACTGATATGCCGGTTTCTTTGCTTTAGGGAAATCATTGACCTCGATAATGGTTCCTATCCGCATTTCTACTTTTTCAAAATCATTCCATGTAATTGCATCCATTCTTACTTATTTGTGGATACTAAAATAAAAAAATGCCTCCAATTGGAGGCATTTCTATATCAAAATCTAAGAAGATTATTTGTTTAATTCAGCATGTCTTCTTTCAATTTCTTCTTTATCTGCTTTAGGCATAGTATCAACTAATACCGGTGTTGCAATAAATAAAGAAGAATATGTTCCTACACCAATACCAACAAGCATTGCGAAGATGAATCCTCTGATTGATTCTCCACCAAAAACAAACATAATCAATAATACTAATAACATTGTTAATGAAGTATTGATTGTTCTTGATAAAGTCGTGTTAATCGAATCGTTTACAATATGATTAAAATCTCCTTTTGTTTTACCAGCAAGGAATTCTCTAATTCTGTCAAATACAATAACAGTATCATTCATTGAGTAACCGATAACTGTTAGGATTGCAGCGATAAAGTGCTGATCCATTTCCATGTGGAAAGGCATAAACTTATAGCATAATGAGTAAATACCCAATACGAAGATAACGTCATGCGCAACAGCTGCAAGAGCTCCTAAAGAATATCCTAATTTACGGAAAGAAACCACTAAGTAAAGCGCTACAACAAGCATTGCACCAATAACAGCCCAGAAAGAGTTTGTTTTGATATCTGCAGAAATAGCAGGACTAATTTTTGAAGCTTGTAAAACTCCTAATTTCTTACCTTCATAAATATTGGTAAATGAATCATACGACGGGTTTGAAGAATAATGCTTCTTAAGAACCTCATATAATTTTTGATTAACTTCTTTGTCTACTTCTACACCTTCGTCTTCGATTTTGTATTTAGTAGTGATTTTAAGTTGATCATCTGTACCGAAAACTTTAGCTTCAGCACTTCCGAAAACAGCCGCTAATTCATGTGAAATTTCAGATGCTTCAACTGTTTTTTCAAATTTAACCTGGAAAGTTCTTCCTCCAACGAAGTCAACACCTTCATCCAATCCATTTCCAAAGAAAATAGACGCAAAAGAAACGATAACTACTAATGAAGAGAAAATATAAGTTCCTTTTTTGATTTTCAAATAATCAAAGTTGAATCCTGTAAACCATGTTTTAGACCAACTGTTAGCAAACTGAAGATTAGAATTGTTTTTAACCGCTCTGTCTAAGAAGATTCTTGTAATGAAAATCGAAGTAAATAAAGAGGTAATAATACCGATTAATAGTGTCAATGCGAATCCTTTGATAGGTCCTGTTCCAAAAATATATAAGATAGAACCCGTAAGGATATGCGTTACGTTTGCATCAATGATTGAACGCATAGCTCCAGTCCAGCTAAATGATTTTTTAACTGCTTCATCCAAACTTAAACCGGCTCTTAATTCTTCTTTTGCTCTTTCATAAATAATAATGTTAGCATCCACCGCTGTACCCATTGTTAAAACGATACCTGCAATACCTGGCAATGTTAATACAAAACCAAAACTAGCCATTACACCGAAAAGGAATAATAAGTTGACTGCCAATGCAATATTAGCATACCATCCTGATTTACCATAGTAAACCAACATCCATAAAGAAACCAATAATAAACCTACGATAGAAGAATTTAAACCGCTATCAATAGCTTTTTGACCTAAAGATGGACCAACAACGTCAGACTGAACAATTTCTGCAGCAGCAGGAAGTTTACCTGCACGCAATACGTTAGCTAAATCCTTAGTTTCTTCTACTGTGAAAACTCCTGAAATTTCAGAACGTCCTCCAGCAATTGGTCCACTAGTAACACCTGGAGCCGAATAAACGATATCATCTAAAACAATAGCAATATTACTTTGCTGTGTATAGGCTTTACCAGTTAATTCTTCCCAGATTTTAGCTCCTTTACCGTTCATTTGCATTGTAACCGATGGCTTACCCATTTGGTTAAAGTCATCTTTTGCATCAATGATTACACCACCGCTTAAAGGAGGAGTATTTGTTCTATTTCCTTTGATAGCATATAATTCAACTATTTCACCCGCTTTATCGTTTGGTTTACCCCATAGCAATTTTACATCAGATAAATTACCAGGCAATAACACTTTAATATCAGCGCGTTTAAAATACTTGTTGATTACTGCAGTATCTTTAGTACTGGCATATCCTAAAACCGGACCTCCTTGTTGGTTCGGCATTAATCTTTCAAACAAAGGATCGTTTCCTTTTTTTGCTTTTGCAGAATCTTTTGATTCACCTAATAAATCATTAATTTTAGATGCTTTATCAGCACCTGTTGAGTCAGATTTAACTTCAGCAACTGGCTTTTCAGTTTTCTTCAAAGCTTCGTTAGCAGCCATCAAAAAGTTACCTACTTCTTCTACTTTGTAAGTTTCCCAAAATTCCAATTGGGCTGTACTTGAAAGTAATTTTTTAGCACGATCTACATCTTTTGCTCCAGGAAGCTCGATAAGAATACGTCCGGTGTTACCTAATTTAACAATGTTAGGCTGAGTTACACCAAATTTGTCGATACGCTCACGCAGTACTCTAAAAGCACTTTCAATAGATTCCTCAACTTTTTTATTGATTACCTTTTTAACATCTGAATCAGACATTTGGATTTTAATCTCATCAGATAAGTTTCTGTTACCAAAAACATCCGGAGAAGCTAATCTTGTGGTCCCGTTTGAAACTTCATCAAAAGCAACATAAAATGCATCAAGATAAGATTGATTTCCTTTCTGATTCTTTTTAGCATCTGCTAAAGCTTTGTTAAAGACAGGATTTGTCGTATTGTTAGCTAATTGCTTCAAAACATCTTTAACCGAAATTTGCAATATCACATTGATACCACCTTCCAAGTCAAGACCTTTGTTAATTTGCTTTGTTTTAACCTGATCATAAGTAAAATCCAAAACGAAAAGATCGAAAACTTTTTGTTTTCCAATCGAATCTAGATATTTTACTTCCTTTTCTTGGTTCCCGTTTGCAAATTGCTTTGCATCGCTCTTAACTTTGTTAGCAACAAAAGTGAAGGAAAGCTGGTAAATACTTACCACTGCAAAAATTATTGCAATAAATTTAATAAGTCCTCTATTCTGCATTCTGTGTAAAAATTAATTAATTCTTTCTTGTTTGGTTTTTTGGGTTTATTCCATAGAAATAGAACAAAACAGTTTACTCCATTTTTATAAAACGTGCAAATATATAATACTGAATACGATTAACCAATTTATTTCTTGATTAATATGAAAAAAAAGACTGCAAAAAAGCAGTCTTTTAAGATTTATTTTGAAATGATTATCCTAAAATAGTTTTCAAAGCATCGTTCATGCCTCTAACAGCATCAGCACTTTTAGCAAATAACGCTTTTTCAGCATCATTTAATTTAATATCAACGATTTCTTCAACTCCGTTTTTACCAATAATACATGGTACTCCGATGCAAATATCGTTTTGACCATATTCACCTTCCACGAATACGGAACAGGCAATCATTTTTCTTTGGTTATTTAAAATACTATCTACTAAATAAGCTACAGAAGCTCCTGGTGCATACCAAGCAGAAGTTCCTAACAAAGCAGTAAGTGTAGCACCGCCAACCATTGTATCAGCAGCAACTTTATCTAATTGCTCCTGCGTTAAAAACTGAGAAACCGGAATACCGTTATAAGAAGCCAAACGTGTTAAAGGAATCATAGTAGTATCTCCGTGACCACCTATAACCATTGCTGAAATATCGTTTGCAGGTTTGTCTAAAGCTTGTGATAAATACGTTCTGAAACGAGAACTATCCAATGCTCCACCCATTCCAATAATTCTGTTTTTAGGCAATCCTAAAGATTTGAATGCTAAATACGTCATCGTATCCATAGGATTAGAAACTATTACAAAAATTGCGTTAGGAGAATGTTGTAACAAACTTTCGGCAACAGATTTTACAATTCCTGCATTAATTCCGATTAATTCTTCACGAGTCATTCCCGGTTTTCTTGGAATACCTGAAGTAATTACAACCACATCACTATCAGCAGTTTTTGTATAATCGTTTGTAACACCTGAAACTCTTGTATTATACCCTGTGTTTGTAGCACACTGCATAATATCCAAAGCTTTTCCTTCAGCAAAACCTTCTCTGATATCTAATAATACGATTTCACTCGCAATACTTCTATAAGCAATCGCATCGGCACAAGTTGCACCTACATTTCCTGCTCCTACAATGGTAACTTTCATTTTTTAAATGTTTATTCGGTTATTTGGTTATTTTATTTGAAGCGAATCCTGCTATCCGTTGCAATCTTTTTTATCTCTGTTCTACTACCGCTTTACAAGCGAATTCGAACAGACCTAATAAAAAAGGATTTTCACTACTATCAGGGCTAAACCACATTAATTTTATGCATCGATATTTGCGTAAACCGCATTTTTCTCTATAAATTCTCTACGAGGCGGTACTTCATCTCCCATCAGCATAGAGAAAACCCTGTCAGCTTCGGCTAAACTGTCAATATTTACCTGACGAAGTGTTCTGAAATCAGGATTCAACGTAGTATCCCATAATTGTTCAGCATTCATTTCTCCAAGACCTTTATAGCGTTGAATTGCTGCTCCGCCACCCATTTTTTCATTAGCCAAGTCACGTTGTGCTTCTGTCCAGCAATATTCTTTTTTAGTTCCTTTTTTAACAAGGTATAATGGTGGTGTAGCGATATAAACGTGTCCTTCTTCGATTAATTCTTTCATAAAACGGAAGAAGAAAGTTAATATTAAGGTAGAAATATGACTACCGTCAATATCCGCATCACACATGATGACTACTTTGTGGTAACGTAATTTCTCAAGATTCAATGCTTTAGTATCTTCTGCAGTTCCGATGGTTACACCAAGAGCCGTGAAGATATTCCTGATCTCTTCGTTTTCAAAAACTTTGTGATGCATGGCTTTTTCAACGTTCAAAATCTTACCACGCAATGGTAAAATAGCTTGAAATGCACGATCACGTCCTTGTTTTGCAGTTCCACCTGCCGAATCTCCCTCGACAAGGAATACTTCACATTTTGTAGGATCTTGCTCAGAACAATCTGATAATTTTCCAGGTAATCCACCACCGCCCATTACTGTTTTACGCTGCACCATTTCACGTGCTTTTTTCGCAGCGTGACGAGCCTGTGCAGCTAAAATTACTTTCTGAACAATGATTTTAGCATCGTTAGGATTTTCTTCAAGGTAATTTTCAAGCATTTCGGCAACAGCCTGAGATACCGGAGAAACTACTTCCCTATTTCCTAGTTTGGTTTTGGTCTGTCCTTCAAATTGCGGCTCTGAAACTTTAACCGAAATAATCGCAGTTAATCCTTCACGGAAGTCATCACCAGCAATTTCAAATTTTAATTTATCAAGCAAACCTGAAGCATCTGCATACTTTTTTAACGTACGGGTTAATCCCATACGGAATCCCTGCAAATGCGTTCCTCCTTCGTGAGTGTTGATATTATTTACGTAAGAAAATATATTTTCAGAGTAACTGGTATTGTAAATTAAAGCCACTTCTACAGGAACTTCACCTTTTTCATTTTCCATGCTGATAACATGCGCAATGATCGGCTCTCTGTTTCCATCAAGAAACTTAACGAATTCTTTCAATCCTTCTTTTGAATGAAAAGTTTCTACCGGCTGGCTTCCGTCATCGGCTAAATTACGTTTGTCTGTCAGGGTAATCGTAATTCCTTTATTCAAAAACGAAAGCTCACGCAAACGCCCTGCTAATGTATCGTATGAATATTCTAATGTCTGCTGAAAAATAGTCCCATCAGGCTTGAAAGTAACTATTGTACCTCTTTTGTCTGTAGTTCCTATCTGCTTAACAGGATACATGGCTTTTCCCTTTTCGTATTCTTGTTCGTAGATTTTTCCATCTCTGTGAACTGTAGCACGCAAGTGGTCAGAAAGTGCATTAACACAAGATACCCCAACTCCATGAAGACCTCCGGAAACTTTATAAGAATCTTTATCGAATTTACCTCCGGCTCCAATTTTAGTCATTACAACCTCAAGAGCGGAAACACCTTCTTTTTTGTGCATATCGACTGGGATACCACGACCATTATCTTCAACAGTGATTGAGTTATCTTCGTTGATAGCCACATGAATTGTATCGCAATGTCCTGCTAACGCCTCATCGATTGAGTTATCGACAACTTCATAAACCAAATGATGTAAACCTCTAGTACCAGTATCTCCAATATACATGGATGGACGCATTCTTACGTGCTCCATTCCTTCCAGCGCCTGAATACTATCTGCGGAATAATTATTCTTTTTTACTTCTTCGCTCATATAATCTTATCGTAAATGTATTATTTTGTATAACACGCAAATATATAAAAATGAAGCTTCTTTTGTTAGAATAATACCCCAAATTACCTTGAAGTTATTAACATTTTATGAATAGTTTTCAATAAAAAACGGGACGGAACCGAGGTGTTTTTTAAAATGATATAGAGTTCTTTCATTATACAGAAAAAAAACGATTACAGAAGGTGTTTTTCGATTACAGAAGCGAAATGAATTTTCACAGAAGTGAAATAGGCAATTACAGAAGGAAATATTCGATTACAGAAGCGAAATGAATTTTAACAGAAGTGCAATAGGTAATCACAGAAAGAAATATTCGGTTACAGAAGCGAAATGAATTTTCACAGAAGTGCAATAGGTAATCACAGAAAGAAAAATTCGGTTACAGAAGCATAATAGATCATTACATCAAAGGCACAAGAAATACCGAAAAGTGCGCTTCTTTACTTTTTTCTTGATAAAAAAGTAACAAAAAATCAAGTCTTAAATCCTCGGCGGTCAGATACGTCTCGCTTCCTAAAAGAAATGAACTCGCTTCGCTCAAACAGCATTTCTTTTTACGGAAACTTCGGCTTTCTGACACTCGCCTGCGGATTTTAGGACGATGGTGCTTCGAAGGAAGTTTTACTGTTAGTTACAGATGCGAAATGAATTTTCACAGAAGTGCAATAGGCAATTACAGAAGCATAATAGATCATTACATCAAAGGCACAAGAAATACCGAAAAATGCGCTTCTTTACTTTTTTCTTGATAAAAAAGTAACAAAAAAATCAAGTCTTAAATCCTCGGCGGTCAGATACGTCTCGCTTCCTAAAAGAAATGAACTCGCTTCGCTCAAACAGCATTTCTTTTTACGGAAACTTCGGCTTTCTGACACTCGCCTGCGGATTTTAGGACGATGGTGCTTCGAAGGAAGTTTTACTGTTAGTTACAGATGCGAAATGTATTTTCACAGAAGTGCAATAGGTAATCACAGAAAGAAATATTCGGTTACAGAAGCGAAATGTATTTTCACAGAAGTGTAATAGGCAATCACAGAAAGAAATATTCGGTTACAGAAGCGAAATGAATTTTCACAGAAGTGAAATAGGCAATTACAGAAGGAAATATTCGGTTACAGAAGCGAAATGAATTTTCACAGAAGTGCAATAGGCAATTACAGAAAGAAATATTCGGTTACAGAAGCGAAATGAATTTTCACAGAAGTGCAATAGGTAATCACAGAAAGAAATATTCGGTTACAGAAGCGAAATGAACTTTCACAGAAGTGCAATAGGCAATTACAGAAGGAAAAATTTAATTACAGAAGCGAAATGAATTTTCACAGAAGTGCAATAGGCAATTACAGAAGGAAATATTCGGTTACAGAAGCGAAATGAATTTTCACAGAAGTGAAATAGGTAATCACAGAAAGAAAAATTCGGTTACAGAAGCATAATAGATCATTACATCAAAGGCACAAGAAATACCGAAAAGTGCGCTTCTTTACTTTTTTCTTGATAAAAAAGTAACAAAAAATCAA
>NZ_JBOGUT010000001.1:0-237555 GCF_050696275.1 Flavobacterium sp. | reverse complement strand
AAATGAACTCGCTTCGCTCAAACAGCATTTCTTTTTACGGAAACTTCGGCTTTCTGACACTCGCCTGCGGATTTTAGGACGATGGTGCTTCGAAGGAAGTTTTACTGTTAGTTACAGATGCGAAATGAATTTTCACAGAAGTGCAATAGGTAATTACAGAAGGAAATATTCGGTTACAGAAGGAAAAATTCGGTTACAGAAGTGAGATAGGTAATTACAGAAAGAAATATTCGGTTACAGAAGCGAAATGAATTTTCACAGAAGTGCAATAGGCAATCACAGAAGGAAATAGATACTTTTGCTAAAAATTTTTTCCAATAAAACGGGACAATTATTATCCTTGAAATAAAAAAATACAATGAAGATATTAATAGCTGACGATCACCCATTTACATTGCAGGGCACAAAAAGCTTTGTCGAATCCTATGGATATAAAGTCATTGACATAATATCATCACAAAATTAGATTTGCCAAAAGAGAAAAATATTCTTCTTATTTGGGCCATTCAAAACGTGAAACCTTAGATGTAATAAAAAAGCGCCTCGAAATTCGAGACGCTTTTGAATACTTAAATAGTTTACACTGCTATTCCAATCTTAGCAATTTCAGTATCCGCTTTTACGTGGGCTGCGTTGGCTCTTCCGCTTGGATCAGTGTTTTCCTGCCATTTAGGTATCCATTTTCGCACTGTTTCAGCTGCGCTAACTTGTGGATAGTATTTATGAAAAATACTTCTATAATAATAGGCCTCTTTCGTTACAGGAGTATTGTATGGGAATAATTTTGAAGCGTTTTCTAATTGTTCATCCGTTACCTGCGAAGCACAATATTCAATTAATGTATCTATCCAGCTATATCCTACTCCATCTGAAAACTGTTCTTTCTGACGCCATAAAACTTCTTCAGGTAAATAAGGCTGCTCAGGAGTATCGAATGCTTTTCTTAAAATATATTTTTCTTTGCCATTGTAAGTTTTAGGCAACTTTTCTTCTGCTTTAATTCGTACGGCAACGTCTAAAAATGCTTTATCCAAAAACGGCACTCGAGCTTCCAATCCATGCGCCATGGTAGACTTATCAGCACGAAGCAAATCGGCAGTAAACAGTTTTTGGATTCGCTCAATAGTTTCCTTCTGAAAATCTTCTGTGGAAGGTGCATTTCTGAAATACAGATAACCGCCAAAAACCTCGTCAGCTCCTTCTCCGGACAATACCACTTTCACTCCCATGTCTGTTATTGCTTTTGATAAAAAATACATTGGCGTACTCGCTCTTACCGAAGTCACGTCATAGGTTTCCAGATGCCAAATCAATTTATCTAAAATTTGAATTCCTTCTTCAATCGTAAAATGAATTTCGTGGTGTTCAGTCCCTAAAAATTCTGCTACTTTTCGCGCTGCTTTTGCATCTGGAGCTTCAGCATCCAAACCAATGGAAAATGAATGCAGTGTTTTGCCTTTTTCTTTTAATAATCTGGCTGCAATGGACGAGGTCAATGAAGAATCCAATCCGCCGGAAAGCAAGACACCAATAGGCACATCACTCATTAAACGTTTGCGGGTTGCTTCAGTTAAAGCTTCTCTTAGTAAAGTAAGATCCAATTCCTGATCTGCTTTTTTATAATCTTCATATTCCGGCTTGTAGTATTTTACAAAACCTGTTTTGGCTGTGTAAAAATGTCCCGGAGGAAAGGTTGAAAATGTTTTACACTCGTCAGCGATAGGTTTCATTTCTGAAGAAAAATAGATACGGCCACGCTCGTCAATTCCATAATACAAAGGTTTAACTCCAAGCGGATCGCGACCGGCAATAAAATCATTTCCGTCAATAACGACAAAAGCAAAATCGCCGTCAAGTTTGTTCAGAAAATCATACCCGAATTCTTCGTATAAATGAACGATCACTTCTGAATCTGATTTGGTTCTGAAAGTATGGTGTTTCAAAATCCCATCTCTTAGTTCCTGATGGTTATAAATTTCGCCATTATGGATCATATACGCTGTTGAAGTTCCTTGTATGGGCTGACGTCCGGAATGCAAGTCAATGATTGACAAACGTTCGTGGCTTAAAATGTGACCTTTTTCAGTGATATACAAATCGCTTTCATCCGGTCCTCTATGAGACATCTTTTTAGACATTTTTCTTACTGATTCAACGTCTTTCCCTTTTCCGATAATGGCTAATATTCCACACATACTGATTCTGTTTATTTGATTATAAAAGCTATATGATATATAACTGAAACAAAATTGCATAATATGATTTATTATTGAAACTAAAAATAACAATTTAGTTATAAATTATTACTAAATATTGAAATATTATTGAAATAGGAAACTAAAAGAGCCTTAAAATAATATTTAAAGTTAAAATTTGTAATCTAAAAGCTTCAAAAAAGTTAAGCTGGTGTTCAGTGAACTTCGTTTGCAGAGAACAGCAGGAAAATGGCTCACTGGCAAGCCCGAACAATCTGCTCAAAAAAAACCCGAACTTTCGTCCGGGATAATTTTTTATTTTACCTGTTTGCCTTTAATAAAAGTATTAGCAGGTTTCACAAAAGGAATAGCATCTATATCTTCTGTGAGTAAATCGTTATCAAAAATGGTAAAATCAGCCCATTTGCCAACTTCCAAACTTCCTTTTTCGTTTTCTTCAAAATTAGAATAGGCCGCCCAAATAGTCATGCCTTTTAGGGTTTCTTCACGAGTAAGGCTGTTTTCCATTTGGAAACCTCCTTCCGGGTGATTTTTTAAATCCTTTCGGGCTACAGCGGCGTAGAAAGTATACATTGGATTTACTTCTTCAATAGGAAAATCAGTGCCAAGTGCCACTAAACCGGCTTTGTCCAGCATTTTTTTATAAGCATACGATGTTTTTATCCTGCTTTTTCCCAAACGGTCTTCCGCCCAATACATATCGGAAGTAGCGTGTGTAGGCTGAACCGAAGGTATAATTCCCAATTTGAAATAATCAAAATCTTCTTCACGTAAAACCTGAGCATGTTCTATTTTCCAGCGACGATCCTGTTTCCCGGCTAAAACTTCTTTATAAACGCGCAACAAAACCGTATTGGCAGAATCTCCGATTGCATGTGAATTCATTTGGTAATCCGAATCAGCAATTTGCCTGGCAATTTGTTTTATCTCGGAAATTGAAGAAAGCATCGCTCCAAAATGCTTGTGTTTATCCGAATATTCATCATGCATACAAGCACCACGCGAGCCTAAAGCACCATCGCCAATAAATTTAAACGAACGGACGTTTAGTTTATCGGTTTTATAAATTCCGAGCTGCGTGTAATAATCGACATTCGCTTTAGTAGCAAGTACCATAGCATAAACATTGATATCCAAAACGTTTTCCTCCTGCAAACTGTCAATTAAATCGATGGTTTCCTTTTCCAGACCAGCTTCATTAATTGTAGTCAAACCGTAGTTAAACATTTCTTTTTGAGCATCTTTCAATGCCTGGATTTGAGTTGCCCGTTTTGGTTTTGGAATAATATTAAAAACCAGCTCCATTGGATTATCAATTAATATTCCGGTCAGTTTTCCGTCTTTTACTTCTATCTGACCGCCTTCCACTTTCGTTTTCACTGTGATTCCTGCCAGTTCAAGTGCTTTACTGTTAGCCAGCATAGCATGACCGTCAATACGTGTTAAGGCTACCGGTGTGTCAGGAAAATAATTGTCCAATGCTTCTTTGGTAGGAAATTCTTTTACTTTCCAATCATTCTGATCCCAACCTCTGCCTTGAATAAAATCAAGATTTTTCTCTTTTTGAAAAGCAACTACTTTGTCAACTACTTCCTTAAAGCTTTGGGTATCGCGTAAATTGACACGTTGCAGATTCATCCCGAAATTATAGAAATGTGTATGAGCATCATAAAACCCAGGATAAATAAACTTTTCAGCTCCATTTATGTTATTTTTTGAAGTATACTTTTTATTGATTTCTGCCGAAGTTCCTATGGCAAGGATTTTTCCGTCTTTTACAGCAAAAGATTCTGCAGTTTCGAAATTTTTATTAACCGTGTAAATTTTTGCATTAGAAACGATTAAATCTACTGAAAGTTTCTTTTGCGCCTGAATTGTTATAGAAAAAAGAAAGACAGAAAGGACAAGATGTTTGAGTTGCATTATGTTGATTTTGGCACTAAAATAGGATATTATTCAATATTTTCAATTGTGAACTTTGAATTATTTACTTCAAATGAAAATCCAATCTGATTTCCCATTAATTGGCTTCCCAATGGCGATTGAGGTGATATAGCAAAAATATTCTGATTCCCAATAGCTATTTTGGGTAAGGCTGTAGCGATATAAACGATTAATGTATTGGTTCTTACCAAACTTCCCAAAGCTACTTTTGAAGTGATTTGCGAAGGATCAATTTTATCTAAAATTACTTTTTGTTCAAGTGATTCTTTGAGTTTCCTTGTAATTTTTTCCTGCTCAATATGCATCATAGACAAAGTGGTTTCATGCTTGTCACCAGCAGAGCCCTTGGCATCATTTTTAGAATCTTCTGTCAGAGCCAAAATCATATCCTGAAAAACATCGATTTTGTCCTGAACCAATTGAAGATATTGATTGTGAATTTGTTGCTTAAGGGTCATCTTTAAAAATCAAACTTATAACAAGCGCCACCAATCACTTGAGCTCCTTGCACAGGATAATTCAGCCAGCGATTGTAATTCTGATTGGCTAAATTATTTCCTTTTAAGAAGAATGTCAATCGCTCATTGTGTTTGTAACCAATGTGTGCATTGATATCAAAGTAGCTGTCTAAAGTTTCTACTGTATCAGGGTTTGGGAAAAGCTGGAAGTTCGTAAATGCATCTTTTCTTTCTCCTACAAAATACAATTTTGTTCCGGCATACCATTTTTTACCAATACTGAAATCAGTTGTAAAAGTAACTTTTAACGCTGGCAAATTCCATGCTTCCTCTTGAATATCAGTAGTATAATCATTTACTTCTGCATTAAGTCCAAGTGTAACGTTTTTATTGACATCTGCTTTTAATTCTCCAAAAAACGAAATAGTTTTTATATTATCATAAACCACATCAAAAGAGTTTCCATAACTGTAATTCTCTGATGGTGAAGACAAATACGGATTCGTTTTGAACAAGGCTTTGTTTTGTGATGAATTGTAAGATGCTCTGATATTATAAGCCAATGCGCTTGCTAATTTTCCTTTTAAACCAGCGTAGATATCATACTGACAATCTGTTGGCGTAATCAATAATGTTGGAGACAAAAACTTATTCTCTCCTGCGAAATCAGCGTAGGAGTTTTGTTTTAATCCGCCTTCTGCTCCTGCAAAAGCAATCATAATATCACCAACCACTTTATAAGATGCTTTCACTTTCGGATAAATAAAGAAATCGGAATCTGAATCGTTTTTCACTCCGGCATAAACATCTTTCATTTTTGAAAAATAAGTTACTTCAGCTCCTAATTCAACAGATAAATCATCCTTTAAGATTTGAAAACTCGGATTCACACTAAAAATCAAATTTGAATTTTGAATATTTGTTGGAACTCCTGCAACAGGATATTGTTTCAGATAGTAAGTATCGAAAGTAGTGTTCAAATAATCTAAGTTGAATTTGGTTTTTACCGAAGTATCTCCGAAATCGAAATTGAAAGCCGGTTTAATGATAAAACGATTTTCTTTTGAACCGTAGTTATCTGAAAAGGCAATAAAATTTAAATTGGCTTTTTTAAAAAAACTGCCTGAAACTGCTAATTCTGAGCCTAGTTTTATGGTTGTATAACTATGTTTTCCGTGTATAGTATCAACTTGAATGTTACTGAAATTCAGATTTTCCAAAGGCAGTCCGTACCAGTTATACACTTCGTTCTTTACTCCCAAATCGGCTTTGAAATTAATGTCCTTTCGGCTGTAACCATACATAGCATTACCTGAAGTCTCTCCGAATTTATCATCAAGAAGCACGCCTTTTATTCCTCCTTGTGACGATTGATGACGAAACATTCCTCCTACATACTGGTATTTATCCAATTCGTGAGTTACAAATAATTCACCATTGACCGTTCCGTAATTTCCAAGGCCCAAAGTAGCGTAATTAGGATATAATTTTTCCTGTTTTGCTTTATCAACACCAGCTGCTTTCCCTTTTGAAGGTGTAAATGTCGATGCTACCGGAAAAGAGAAAATCTGATATTTGATTTCTTCCTTTTTACTGGTTTCATTATCATCAAGTGAAGGTGTTTCCTTTACTTTAAAAGCATCGGAAATGGTTGGAGAATATGGTTTTACAACATTTACCACTTCTGTTCCAATGTTTTCGTCTTTCTTTTGAGCGAAGGAAAAATGAAATGTGATAAGTAGGATTATGATGATTTTATTTTTCATATACAAATTGTTTGTTATTACACGGAATCACATTAAATGACCGGGGTTTTAACTGCGAATATTATTTAGTTATTGACGAATTCGTTTTGGCTTCTTCGGTTTTGATAAAATCGAGTTCTTTTTGAGCTTCTTCGGTTACATCAGTGAAATCTTTAAAATTTTTGATGACACTTTCCAGGATATATGTCGCCTGAAAACTGTCTTTCAACCCGTAGAAATTTTTAGCCATTACTACTAATCCTTTGGCACCAAAATATTTATAACCTGAATAATCTTTGGCTAATTTTTGAACTGCCTTATTTGAATCTTCGAATTTTGATTCTTTATTTTTGAAATAAGCATCATAGTACAGTGCTTCTGCTGCCAATTCTCCTTTAGCGATTTTCTGTAATTTAGCATACGCTTCTTTGGCTTTAGGCTCGTCATTAGCCTGTATCGCCGATCTCGCGACAATAATCTGGGCATCACTTTTAATTTTATCGTCGGTTTTTGGGTTCGCCAATACTTTATCTGCATAAACTACTGCTTTTGCATATTCTTTTCCATCATAATACGCTTTCATCAGATTCGCTTGGGCATAGGTTCTGTTTTGAGGAAAATCGGCTTCAGACTCTAAACGAAGTAAAACAGGAAGTGCTTTGGTATAATCGCTTTTCTTGATGTAAATTTCGCATAAGCGTGACAGCGATTGTTCTGTAAATTCACTGTGTGGCTTGGAAATTACATATTCGTAATTTGGAACCGAATTAGTGACTGAACCGTCTTTATAATACGAATCGGCTAAATAAAAATTAGCTTTAAGCGAATGAATTCCGTTAGGAAAAGCAGTTACATAGCTCGATAGATTTGTAATGGCTTGCTTGGTATTTCCCTGTAAATATTGCTTTTCTGCTGCTTCCCAGGAATCATTGTCCAATTCGGCATCAGAAACTTCTACAAAATCCAATGTTTTAACCCAAATGGCGTATTCATCAACCCTTCCTTTATCAACATAGATTAGTCTCGCGGTTTTCACTGCTTCCAATGCTTCTTCCGATTTTGGAAAATCAGCAGCTACTTTTTTGAATTTAACCAAAGCCAAATCATCTTTGTCTCCATTATAATAAATTAACCCCTGACGAAGAATTGATTTTGAAGTATAACTTCCGGTTCTGAATTCCGAAATTAACTGATCGTATGTTTTAATGGCAGATGCTGTTTCGTTTTCTGCAGTATAGGTATTGGCCAATTCAAACAACGCATCGTCACGGTATTGTGAATTCGGATAGGTTTTTAAAAATTGATTGAAATCTGAAATCTTCTTATCGTTTTTACCCATAAAACCATAACTGATGGCTTTTTGGTATGCGGCATAATCTGCATCAACCGTTTTAAGTGTAATGGCTTTATCATAAGCTTCCATTGCTGCGGAATACTTGGTTGTCACAAAACGGGAATCGGCCAAACGCAGGTAAGCATCGGTTAAACGGGTTTTATCGTCTTTTGAAACCTCAATGTATTTTTGAAAAAAATCGCCAGCCTGATCGTATTCTTTAAGTTTAAAATGCGAATAGGCAATATTGTAATTGGCATTTTTGAATTCCGGCGTATCTTTTGCTTCTGCATAACCCAAAAATTGTTTAAAACTTAGCAATGCATTCGAAAAATCATCTAAAACATATTCAGTTTCTGCTTTCCAGAAAGTGCCTCGGGCCGAAAAATTAGCGTCTTTTTGCTCTGCTATTGATTTTTTGAAAAGCGTTAGTGCTTCTTTGTAATTCCCATCGGTAAACAATTCTAAACCTCTGTAAAAAGATACTTTCTGGTAAGCTACTTTATTTCCGAAAGATTTATTTTTTTCCAATAAAGACAATGCTTCTTTGTAATTTTTGGAAGTGATGTAGGAATTAATCAAAAGATTTTCGATTTCTGTTTTATTTGGATTGTTTGGATATTTTGTCATAAATCCGTTGAGAACATCCGGAACACTTTGGTAAGAATTTCCAATATCGTAACTCAAACGTGCGTAATTTAAATGCGCATCTTCCTGAATTTTTGCATCAAAAGTCATTTCAGATGCATTTTTGAAAGCATTTAACGCTTGTTGTTTTTTATCGGTTTTCAAATAACTTTCTCCAAGATGATAATAGGCATTCTGGGCTACAAAATCATTTCCGCCAATGATTTTATTGAATTGGGAAATGGCATTCTCAAAATCGTTTTGCTTGTAATAAGCATACCCTAACTGGTAAAAATCAGTGTTATTCCATTTTCCTTTTTTCCCTTTATATTCGGTTAAAAACGGGATGGATTTGTCGTATTGTTTCAGGTTAAAATAGCTTTCTCCGATAATTTTATTCAATTCCGATTTTTCCATGGCGTTAGAGCCTGCCATTGCTGCTTTTCCTAATTCTATGGCTTTGTCGAATTTCCCTAATTTGAAATTCATATCCGCCTGAAAATAAGATAATTTCTCTTTGTATTTTTCTTCGCCTGAAACCTGATCGAAATATTTGGTTGCTTCTTTATAGTCATCCCCCTCATACGCTAAAAAACCCAGGTAATATTTGGCTTGCGAACCATATTCCGGCGAATTAACCACTTTGTTAAAATATTGCGTGGCTTCTTTCTTTTTCCCTGAATTGAAAAAACTGTATCCTTTGTAAAAATTGTATTTATCCAGATCATCTTTAGTTAAACTTCCTTCTTCAACTCTATCAAACCATTGTAATGCCTGCGGGTATTTTCCTTGTTCGAAATAATAAGTGGCCACTTCAGTATAAGCCATGTTTTGTTTAGTACTGGTAGGATAATTTTTTACAAAGCTTTCCATTGCTTCATCCGCATTCATCTGATTTAAACGGATAGCACAATTCGCACTGTAATATGTACAATCCGACTGAATTTCAAGGTTTGAATTCTCTTGCTTGATTCTGTCGAAAATAATTTGGGCCGACTGGTATTGCTTATCATTATACAATGACAAGGCCTTATTATAATCCGCTAAATTGTTGGTGTAAATTTCGGATTGCTGAGAGAAAGCTGTTGAAAACCCTAATAAAAATATGGCGATAACGGAGAATGAGAATTTCTGCATGAAAAGACAATTTAGATTTCAAATATAGCACTTTTATAGCACTTTCTTCTTTCTTAAAACGAGGAAAAAACAGCTTTAGTATTCAATTTTTGAATATGGATACAATTTTATTTTGAATAAGAAAGTTAACTTATTACTTTTACGAAATAAATAATCAAAATCATGTCGAAAACAATTTTATCGTTACAGGACGTTACTATATATCAAGAGGGAAACAAAATTTTATCGAATGTAAATCTGAATGTAAGTCCGGGTGAATTTTTGTACATTATTGGGAAAACCGGAACAGGAAAAAGTAGTTTTATGAAAATGCTTTATGCTGATTTACCTTTGACAGAAGGAGAAGGAACAATTGTTGATTATGATTTGAACGGATTGATTGATAATGATATTCCTTTTTTAAGAAGGAAAATAGGAATCGTATTTCAGGATTTTAAACTGTTACCGGACAGAAGCGTAAATGAAAATATGCTTTTTGTACTGAAAGCAACAGGTTGGACTGATGTTAACGAGATGCAGGACAAAATTGATGAAGTATTGGATAAAGTAGGAATGAAGAATTTATCCGGAAAAATGCCGCACCAATTATCCGGTGGTGAACAACAGCGTGTTGCCATTGCAAGAGCACTGCTGAATGATCCTGAATTAATACTTGCCGATGAGCCTACTGGAAATTTAGATCCTCAAACGAGTGTTGAAGTTTTGGATGTTTTGAGAGAAATTAACCAAAACGGAAAAACAATCATTATGGCAACACACGATTATGCCTTACTGATGAAATTCCCATCGAAAACATTAAAGTGCGAAGACGGAACCATCTTTGAAGTAGTTCAGAGAACGGTTTAAAAATAATTAAAAAAAAAGAGTTCGCTTTAGGCGAACTCTTTTTTTATTTAGGCATATCAGTCGGGCCACTCCACTCGGAAAAACCGCCCATTAGATTGTAAGTGGTTTCAAAACCCATTTGACTCATAATACTGCAGGCTTGAGCGCTTCTTCCGCCAGCTTTACAATACACATAGTAATTTTTAGATTTATCCAGTTCTTCTACCTGATAAATAAATCCCTGACCTTTGTAAATATCGATATTGATCGCATTTGGAATGATTCCGTCGTTCCATTCGTCTTCAGTACGAACGTCTAAAATCACGGCATTTTCATCGGACTGAAGCTTATTCCACCAATCTTCTTGTGTTAAATTCATTGTTTTTATTATTTAATATTTCAAAAATACTACGCTTTAATGGAACAACCAATAGCTTTGGTTACTTTTACAGGAACATCTTCGCTTTTTAATAAAGCATTCACTGCATTTTCAACATATTTAGTTTTTACAGCACTTTCATCTGAATAATTATCATCAATAGCACCGATGTATTTTACCTGATTTCCAGCTTTAGTCTTTTGCAATACATAAACATGCGGTGTTTTGGTAGCTCCGAATTGCGGATATATTTTCTGTCCTTCATCAAACAAATAAGGGAATGTAAATCCTTTTTCTTTCGCTCTTTTTTGCATTAAATCGAAACTGTCCTCACTCTGAACGGCCGGGTTATTCGGATTAATCGCTATAACAGGATAGCCCAAATTCTTGTATTTTTTGTCCAGTGCCATTATCCTGTCCTCGTATGCTTTTGCATAAGGACAATGATTACAGGTAAAAACGACGATAAATCCTTTGGCATCTTTAAAATCGCTTAAGGAAACCTTTTTGGAATTTACATTTTTCAGACTAAAATCGGTTGCAACATCCCCTATCTAGTATCCTGAACCTGATTTAACATAAGTAAAAGCACTCATTACTCCTACAAGAATAATAAACGCAGTAATTTTGATTGTTTTCATAATTTTATTTATTTAATATTGATAAGACTTCTTTTTCTAATTCTTCAAAAGTAAAAGAGCGTTCATAAAACATATGGCTCTTTTTATTATAAATATACGTTGCCGGTATAGCTCCACTCCAATTCTTGTCTACTTTTTCTATCCATGAATTAGCATCGGGATCATCTAAATGAATTACTTCAGACTCCATCTTTTTCTTAAGCAGGAATGGGATTAAATTGCTTTCCACCTTTTTAGACATATCCAAACTTACCAGAATTACCTTTACTTTATCTTTTTTATATTTTTGATTAATCTGTTCAAAAGAAGGCAATTCTTTTACACAAGGTAAACACCATGTTGCCCAGAAATTGATGACATAAGTTGTATCATCATCCAATTTTAAAAACGGTTCAAATGAATTAAAATCATATGATTTTACCTGAATTCCGCTACTTTCATAAAGCTTAGCATTCTTCAGTTGCGCAAAAGAAGTAAAATTCGTCAGAACTAATAAAACAATAAGTTTTCGCATTATCCGTTTTTTAAAGATTTCTAAAATTAATCAAACTAAATACCTTCAAATAAAAATTAACAAAAATTTAATACACATTTGTATATACAAACAAACAAATCATACTACATTTGTACCTACAAATTTGGTATTTACAAATATGAGAATCGAGGACATTATAAAATCAACCGTAACATTAAACAATGCAAAAAGAGTATTGCTTAATATTATGATTGCAGAAATTATAATTAATGATCACTTCAATGAGATTTTGAAACCATTTGATTTATCTCCGGAGCAATATAATGTATTACGGATATTAAGAGGCCAAAAAGGAAATCCGGCCAATATGTGTATGATCCAAGAGCGAATGATTGCAAAAACCAGCAATACAACTCGGTTGGTAGATAAACTTTTATTAAAGGATTTTGTCACCCGCAATGTGTGTCCTGACAACAGAAGAAAAATTGAGGTTACTATCACTCAAAAAGGTTTAAATGCTTTGTCTGCAATTGACCCGCAATCTATTGAACATGAAAATTATTTTGCAGAAAAACTAACACAAGAAGAATTAGAACAGTTAAATTATTTATTAGAAAAATACAGAAGTTAAAAAAACATGAGTAAATTTATAGAACATCAGAATTGGCGTTATGCTACAAAAAAATTTGACAGCACAAAAAAAATCACGGATGAAGATTTGAACATCCTAAAAGAAGCAATCAGATTGAGTTCATCATCATATGGATTACAACCTTATAAAATTCTTATTGTAGAAGATCCTGAATTAAGAGCAAAAATTCAACCGGCTGCTTGGGGACAATCACAAATTGTAGACGCTTCACATCTGTTTATTTTCGCAAATATAATTAATTTAGGTGATGAAGAAATAGATACTTATATTACAAATATTGCTGAAACCAGGGGTATTCCAGCGGAAAACATTCAAGGTTACGGAGATTTTATGAAATCAAAAATCACAACACTTCCTGAAGATGATAAAAACAACTGGACGTCAAAACAAACGTATTTGGCTCTTGGAAATTTATTGAACGCTGCAGCTGAATTAAAAATTGATGCCACTCCTATGGAAGGTTTTGAACCTGAAAAAATAAATGAAATTTTAGGCCTTACAGAAAAAGGATTAAATGCATCTTTAATTGCAACCGTTGGATACCGTCATGAAGAAGATGCGACACAACATAATAAAAAAGTCAGAAAATCAAAAGAAGAATTATTTATCAATTTATAATTATTAACTAAAATCAGATTAAACACATGAAAAATTTAAAATCGATTGCATTAGCATTAGTAGTAGCACTTGGAACACTTACAGCTACAGCTCAAACAACAAAAAAAGTAGATCTAGCGAAAAGTAAAATTGACTGGGTTGGAAAAAAAGTTACAGGACAACATTCAGGAACAATTAACTTGAAAGAAGCTTCTTTAATTTTCAATGGAAAAAAATTAGTTGGAGGTAACTTCACTGTAGATATGACATCTATCAACACTACTGATTTAAAAGCTGGTGAAGGTAAAGAAAAATTAGACGGACACTTAAAAGCGGATGATTTCTTCGGTGTTGAGGCACACCCAACTGCAACTTTAGTATTCAAATCTTTAGGATTGAAATCGAAAAATGTTTACACTGTTACTGCTGATTTGACTATCAAAGGAATTACAAAACCAATCACTTTTGATATCCTTGTTAACAAAAACGATGCAACTGCAAAATTATCTGTAGACAGAACTAAATATGATATCAAATACGGATCTGGAAGTTTCTTCGAAGGTCTTGGAGACAAAGCAATTTTAGACAACTTCGATTTAGTTGTAAATTTGAAATTCTAAGTAAAAAAATCAATATATAAAAAAAGCTGTTCAAATTGAGCAGCTTTTTTTTATTTAAATATAGTAAGCAGTCATCATTACCTTTTTAGACAAACTGTCTACATTTAGTCCGTATTCAGATAAACCGTTTTAATAAAATTCTAAAATTATTTAATCGTTAATAAATTCATTTAAAGTATTTTAAATATTATTTTGTATTATTTTTACTACAATATTAATTTTAACCATTTAAAAATGAAAACAAAATTTGCAACCGCCTTTAAGTTGTTTTTAGTATTATTTGTACTAACCTTCAACAGTTGTCAGGACGACAGCACAGAAACTATTCATGAAAATGCCGTTCAAAAGCAATCCATTGATGATTTAAAAAAAGAATTGACTTTGCCATCATCACAAGAGTTGCCGGAAATTGTTCAAGAGCAACTTACGCTTTCAAAAGCAAACCTTACTGCTTATTTACAAAATCAATTACAAATTACCGAAGTAACTGTTTTAGGAAAACTTTCCACGGAAAAAAGCTTGCTTATTGTACAAAATCTGATTGCTGATGAAGAAAGCCCAATCGCTTTTGGAAATATCAAAACTCCGGCATCAGTAGTGATTGGAAAAATGCAAAATATACATTCCGGAAAGCAATTGACAGACAGTCAAAATAATTTGAAAGATTTAGCTGCTCATGAAATAAAAACCGGAGATAATGTTCTTCAAATTACATGGATAAGTAAAGGAGAAAAACTGACAACGCTTTGTTTTTATGGAAATGATGGAATTATTTGGGACAATATCCTTGGTGGATTAATTATGATGGATGCTGACGGAAGATCGCAATCTTCTGCAACAGATTCAAAAGTAGTATCCAAATGGTACAAACAATGGTGGACTGCAGATTGGATTTGGGGTTCACAACGTGGTGAAATTGGTTACCAGATTACAATTTACTATTCCGGTTCAACGGTTTCTAATACAGATGTAAATGATTGGGGAAATATGTCTTTAGGCTCTGCAAGAAGTGAAAGCAAAATAACAAAGAATACTGGAAGTTACGGACAATGCAGATATGCTCTTGGATTATGTACCCCAACGGGATCATTAAGTTTTAATACTTCTTCTTTTTCCGTGTCTTTTTCAGGCCTTGGAAGTAATATTGTAAGTAATGGTTACAAATCGCTTTATCCTTGATAACTCGGTTCATTAAAAAAACTCCTTTGTTTTATTGAAGAACAAAGGAGTTTTTATTTTAAAACACTTTAAACAGCATTCTGATGCTAAAAACGATAACTAAAAAAGCAACCAGCAATACCGCTGTTTTTTGCTGAAGTTTTCCAGCCAGCCTAGCGGCCAAAGGTGCTGCCATTGATCCACCAATAATTAAGCCCAAAACAATATACCAATTACTTACTCCCAAAGAAGCAAAAAAAGTGATTGATGCAGCCAAGGTTACAAAAAATTCTGCTAAACTGACCGTCCCAATAACGTAGCTTGATTTTCTTCCTTTTGCTAACAGCGTTGATGTCACGATGGGTCCCCAACCTCCACCTCCAAAAGCATCAAAAAGACCTCCAAAAAAACCTAATATACCTGTGTTTTTTATCTTCTGCTTTTCAATTTTTTTTCGGAAAGCAATAGCAATAAGACGGATACCAATAATCATAGTATAGGTAGCCAAAACCGCATAAGTAATGGTCTCATATTTATTACCCAGATAAATCAGTAACAACGCACCAAAAACGGCTCCAATCACACCTGGAATTGCCAGCCAAAACAGTAATCTCTTATTTACATTACCGAATTTATAGTGTGAAAAACCACTGATTCCGCTAGAAAACATCTCAGCAGTATGAATACTTCCGCTTATCGCCGGTAATTTTATTCCGAAAAGCATCATAGCCGTCGCACAAGTTACTCCATATCCTAATCCTACAGCTCCATCAACTAATTGCGCGAAAAAACCAACTAAAAGCATTCCGTAAAAGGCAGGAGGTATTTCATTTATATAACCAGTAAGAGTAGGAACAGAAATTAGAGAAGATAAGCTGTATCCAAAGAAAACTGCCAAAAAAACTACTGCAATTTCAAAGGCGAGTTTTTTAAACTTTTTCCCTTCTTTTTTAGTTTTAGCATGATCAGACAATACGGCTGTTGCCTTGTTAAGAGAACTTATTTTCGTTTGAATATCTCCTTTATGTTTTGCTCTGAACTGATTTAAATTTTCAATGCTATCATTAATATTATCCGGAATTGCTTCTTCTAAATGTTCCCTTAACCGACGTGCTAAAACCGGAGATTTACCGTTAGTGGAAATAGCTATTTTAAGGGATCCTTTATTAACAATGGATCCCAAATAAAAATCACATAAATCCGGCTGATCAGCTGCATTGACTAAAATCCCTTCTTTATTTGCTTTTTGCTTTATTTCCCTGTTTAATGCTGCATTTTCAGTGGCAATTATTATAAAATCAGCATCTGTTAAATCGTGGCTTTCAAAAGGACGTTCTTCCCATTCTACGTGAGGATTTTTATGTAGCAACTGCCGTAAATCATGACCAATTTCTTTTGCTATAATCTTAATAGCCACAAAAGGATTTTGCCGCAATAAAGTTTCGGTTTTTTCCAGGCCGACGTTCCCTCCGCCAACAATCAAAAATCGGGCGGATTCTGTTTTTAAAAATATCGGAAATAATGTATTATTCATGGTTCTTATTTTTTAATGAAAGGCTATGAAATAGCGAAAATCTGATAATGTCTCTGTTGTAAAAATCCACTCCTGAATTTCTTTGCTGAAACCAATTCATATAACCAACTTCCACGGCTATTTTAGGGCTTAAAACATAATTTAAAGCCAAATAAACCCGGTTTTGATCGAAAGTGTTTTTTACAATTTTACTCCCAATGTTAACCATCACTTCGTCTTTTACTTTCAGAATAATTTTATCCGATTTTTCCTTTTTTACTATTGGAATATCAACCCCTAACTGATAGCGAAATCTAAAACTTGAAAAACGATAACCTCCAACTAATTCCTCATTTTCAACATCATGAAAAAACCGGGCTTCTGCTTTATATCTATGAGATATTGTCAAAAAAGAAAGTTTTTGTTTGTTATTAAAACCAATGTCGGGTCGCAATTCAGGAACAATCAAATCACTTTCAGAATACGGATCATTTGGACTCTGCAAAAAAAGTATCATTCCTACCGAAGCTGACCAATTTTCAATTAGTTTTCGCTCTAAATTGGTTCTGAAGACTAACTGATTTTGGACCGAAGGATTAATGAAATGCCGCTCTTGGATTTCACTTTTCAAATCCCAATTCTCATTAATCATCATCGAATTATAATAACCATACCAAATTAATTGCTGGTGCGTTACTTTCTTCTGAGCCAATGCCTTAAATTGAGGAGAGAGCAGTGTATAAAAAAGCACTGCACCACTACCGACGCTATTCATTCTGCGAAATAATTTTTCTATATGTAAAATCACCAAATGTTTCGCTTTCAATCCGTTCTTTTGTATATTGGTTAAAAAGAGAATCTACTTCGGTCAGAATTTCTGATTCTGTTTGCTTCTCTTTGTATAATTTATTCAGCCTTTCGCCGAAACGATCACCGCCCAGCATAAAATTATATTGTCCGGGTCCTGTTCCTATAAAACCTAATTCTGCAACATAAGGACGTCCGCAACCATTAGGACAACCCGTCATTCGAATAGAAATTTCGTCATTTTGAAGACTATATTTCTCTAGAATAGGTTCAATTTTAGTGACTAATTCCGGTAAATAACGTTGTGCTTCAGCTAAGGCTAACGGGCAAGTAGGCAGCGCCACACAAGCCATCGAGTTTTTACGCAAGGCACTATCGTTTTTGTTTATTTCATACTTCAAAAGCAGTTCATCAACTTTGGCTTTATTGCTGTCCTCAATTTCTCCTAAAATCAAATTTTGATTTCCCGAAAAGATAAAATTGGATATTTTCAATTGGGCCAGTTCGTATAAAAATTGTTTCTGATAAGGTTTCACAACACCATGCTCTACAAATAAAGTATAAAACCATTTACCTATGTGATTTTGCTCCCATCCAAAGCGGTCGCTTCTTTCAGTGAAAGTAAAAGGCTCTTCAGGTAAAAAATCAAATCCGATGCGGCTTTCCAGTTCTTTTTTGAAGCCATCAACCGTTAATTTATCAACGGTGTATTTCATTCTGGACAATTTTCTGTCGACCCTATTTCCAAAATCCCTTTGAACAGTTAATATCTCATAAACCGCTTTTAGTGTCTTTTCTTCAAAATCCGTAAACCCAATAATCGACCCCAAACGTGCATACGTATTTGGGTTTCCATGAGTAGTCGCCAATCCACCGCCAATAGCAATGTTGAATCCTTTCAATTTATTATTTTCGATAATCGCAATCAAGCCAATGTCATTGGTAAAAACATCCACATCATTTGAAGGAGGAATCGCAATGGCTATTTTGAACTTTCTTGGCAAATAACGGTCTTCGTATAGCGGATCTGCTTCTGAAGAGCGTTCGTAAATCTTCTCTCCATCCACAAACACTTCATAATACGATTGTGTTTTAGGCAATAGCAACGTAGAAATCTTATCCGCGTATTCATAAATTTCCTGATGTAAAGGTGAAATTTGCGGATGCGAACTCACTATTACATTTCTGTTTACATCGCCACAAGCCGCAATTGAATCTAGTTTTGCCGTGTTAAATGCTTGAATTGTTGGTCGCAGCTGATGTTTTAGCAAACCGTGCAATTGTACCGTCTGACGGGTCGTAATTTTTAATGTTCCAGTTCCGAATTCCTCGGAAATATCATGTGTTGCAATCCATTGATCTGCATTGATAACCCCACCGGGAATACGCAACCGAATCATAAAAGAATACAATTTGTCTAATTTTTTCTCTGCACGCTCCACTCTCCTATCCCTATCGTCCTGTACATACATTCCGTGGAATTTCACCAGCGTTTCATCATCCGGACGAACGTTCCCTGTGTGATTATCTTGATCTATACTTTCCTTTAATGTCCCTCTTAGGCCATCACTTTTCGTTTTTATGGCTTCTATGGGTGATAATTTTTCGCTCATTGTATTTTGTTTTTGTGACAATTCTTCACGTTATACTATATTTCTTATGTTACCAGACGTGGTAATTGGGGTTCCCAACATCATTGACCACGTTATAAGACGTGATGTTTGGCGTTATAGACGTGGTTGACCACGTTACCTGACGTGGTAATTGGGGTTCCAAACGTCATTGACCACGTTATAAGACGCGATGTTTGGCGTTATAGACGTGGTTGACCACGTTACCTGACGTGGTAATTGGGGTTCCAAACGTCATTGACCACGTTATAATACGTAATATTTGGCGTTGTAGACGTGGTTGACCACGTCAGGTAACTGCCGTACTGCCTTCTGAACCCCTTAGTACACGTCTTTTTGATAACGACCTTCGGTCTCTAAAGCTTCTAAATATTCTTTGGCTTCTGTTACGCTAATTTTTTTCTTAGTTTGAATAATTTCCAGCAATGCATTTTCAACATCTGTGCTCATTGGATTTTTTTGACCACAGACATAGATGTATGCTCCGTTTTCAATCCATCGATACAATTCATCCGCATTTTGTTTTAATCGGTCCTGTACATATATTTTATCTTTCTGATCACGTGAAAAAGCGGTGTCTAATTTGGTTAAAACCCCAGTTGACAGCCATTCCTGTATTTCAGTCTGGTAATAGAAATCGGAAACAAAATGCTGTTCGCCAAAAACCAGCCAATTCTCCCCTTCAGCTCCTGTAGCATCACGATGCGCTAAAAAACTTCTGAAAGGTGCAATTCCTGTTCCCGGTCCGATCATGATGACAGCTTTATCGGCTTCAGGCAATTTGAAATTCTGATTTTTGTGAATGTAAAATTCAATCTCGCCTTCTTTTGGAAAATCGGCTAAAAACTGAGAACACAAACCAGTTTTCTCCTCTCCATCAACCGAAAATGTACTCAGATTGACCGTTACGTGCACTTGTTCTTCATGTGCTTCCAAAGCAGAAGAAATAGAATACAACCGCGGAGCAATAGGATGAAGCAGTGCTACTACAGCCGCTGCTGCAACACTTTCTGGTTTATTGTATTTCTTGAGAATATCTAATAAATCAGCCTTTTCTTCCGTAATTTCAGTTTGAAATAGTTGAGATAAAGCGTCCAATGATTTTTTGCTTAGCCCTCTTACATTTTTATCTAAAAACTCTTTGCTGTTTGCTTCTGTTCCAAAAAAAGAAGTGATTTCTGTAATTTCCTGTGCCTTGTTTTTCGGATAAAAACCAATAGCATCACCCGGCTCGTACACAAGTGTATCATCGGCAGTAATTTCGATATGATACGTTTCTTTATTTGAACCGCTGTCATTTAGAACCACTTTATGACTGACAATTCCTGTATAAGTCTTCTTACTAGCAGCAACTTTTTCGGTTGTTTGCTTCTGAATAGGAGCTTCTATCCCTGCATTTTGAAGATTTGCCAGAATTTCATTAAACCAAGCTTCAGCAGTTTGCCCATAATCAACATCTGCCTTTTGAAAAGCAGTAATCCGCTGGCCTCCCAGACGATTCAATTGCTCATCGATAGCTTCACCAGCACGACAAAACAAAGGATAAGATGAATCTCCCAAACCTAAAACACTGAACTTAGTTTTAGACAAATCTGCCGAAGAATTACTCAAGTTATGAAAGAATTTTATAGCATTTTGAGGAGGATCTCCCTCTCCTTGCGTACTCATAATGACTAGGAGCAGTTCTTCTTTAGTCAGTTTTTCAATAGGATACTGAAAAGCATCCACTACTTTCGACTGGATTTTATTTTTTTTCAGCAAAGCCTGCAGCTGAGTTGCCAGTTTTTTAGAATTCCCAGTTTCTGTTCCGTAAACAATCGTTGGTTTAATCGAAATTACCGAAGGTATGACTGAAGCAGGCAAGGTTTCATTTTGCGCTAAAATTCCAGCCAAATATCCTTTAGTCCAAATGATTTCCTCACGTGAATAGTGTCTGACTAAATCTTTAAGTACCGTTAATTTGTTTTCAGCTAGCATGTTGAATGTTTATTATATGATTATCAAAATAAGAATTTGATGTGGCTTGTTCTTTATACCAATTGTATTGCTTGTGCAAGTTGACCACATTACCCACAATTAAAATTGTAGGCACATATTCAAATTGAGGAAGTTCCTTCACTTTCAGCTCCTCAAACGAAAAAACAGTAGTTTTTTGAAAAGGTGTTGTGGCTTGTTGCACAACAGCAATACCTTTATTGGACTGTATTTCATTTAGAAGTAAATAATCCGCCAACTGATGTAATCTTTGTCCGCTCATATAGAAAACCAGGGTATCGTCAGTTTTAGCCCAATCTTTCCATTGGCTTGGTGCTACAGAATGCAGATCGAACAACGTCAAAAAGCGAACACCACGAGCATGCTCACGAGCTGTCAATGGAATCCCTGTATAAGCAGCAGCTCCAAATGCAGCAGAAATCCCAGGAACGATTTCATACGGAATTTCGTTGGCTTTTAATACCTGCAATTCATCCAGAATATTAGAGAAAAGCGAAGCATCTCCGCCTTTCAAACGTAAAACCAGTTTGTTTTGCTGCGCAAACCTGACCATCTGATTATTGATATCTTCCTGTGGTGTATGAATTCCTTTGGAACATTGCTTTCCCACATAAATCACCTCTGCCTCTTTTCGGGCATTGTTAAAAATCATTTCAGGCGACACCAATCTGTCGGTTAAAATGACATCTGCTGTCTGTAAATATTTTAATGCTTTCACACTTATTAAATCAGGATCACCAGGACCAGCTCCGGCTAAAATTACTTTCCCTATTTTTTCTATTTTCATCGTATCTCTTTTTTACTTCACTCTGATTCTTCTAAAAAAGAAGAAAAGAAAATGTGATTAGTTTTCTGGTACACTTTATCGGTTTACCAGATTTTTATTTTCTGTTGTATCATATTCAAATAACCCTTCAATGGACAGGTAACGTTCTCCTGTATCGTAATTAAAAGTCAGAATGGTTGCTCCATCCGGGGTCTGATCCAGCTTTTTGGCAACAGCCGCTAAAGAAGCCCCTGTGGAAATCCCTACTAATATTCCTTCCTGTTTCGCAATATTCCTTGCATATTCAAACGCTTCTTCTTTCCCAACTTGCACTACCTCATCGATTAAATCATTTTGAAAAATAGAAGGCACAAACCCTGCACCAATACCTTGTAAAGGGTGTGGTCCCGGAGCACCACCACTTAATACCGGAGACAATTCCGGTTCGACGGCAATTACTTTCAGTTGAGGAAATTTCGCTTTCAATACTTTCGCTACGCCAGTAATATGTCCGCCAGTTCCTACGCCAGTGATGATGTAATCTAGACCTTCAGGAAAATCTGAAATGATTTCCTGAGCTGTGGTTCTTTCATGGACTTCAACATTCGCAGGATTGTCAAATTGTTGTGGCGACCAGGCATTAGGGATTTGTGCAACCAGTTCGTTTGCCTTTTCGATAGCTCCTTTCATTCCTTTTTCGCGGGGTGTCAATTCGAATTCCGCTCCATAGATTTCCATCAGTTTCCTTCTTTCAACACTCATAGATTCAGGCATTACCAGAATCACTTTATACCCTTTAACAGCAGCCACTAAAGCCAATCCTATTCCTGTGTTCCCAGAGGTAGGTTCTACAATAATACTATCCGGATGCAAGATTCCTTTACGTTCCGCATCTTCAATCATTGCTAATGCAATTCTGTCTTTGATACTGTTTCCTGGATTATTTTTTTCTAATTTGATCCACACTTTTTTATTGTTCCCATATAGTTTATTAAGTTGGACAACCGGTGTATTTCCTATGGTTTCTAAAATATTATTTGCTTTCATTTTACTACGTTTTTATTTCTTTTTAATTGTGTTGTTTCTTTTTTTTCACAGATTTCAATGATTATCATTGATTTTTTGTATTGTCTTACTTCTTGTCTCTAAATCACAAAGTTTAGTGGCTCAGGAAAAGGATCTTTATTCTTTATGACTATTTCACTTTTGTGATAAACCAGTGATTTCGGTGGGATAGAATGGGTAATCCAGACATTTCCTCCAATAACCGATTCTTTCCCTATGATTGTATTTCCGCCTAGTATCGTTGCATTGGCATAAATAATAACCTTATTTTCGATGGTTGGATGGCGTTTTACTTCTGCTTTGTCCTTACTCACCGTTAATGCACCGAGTGTAACACCCTGATAGATTTTTACGTCATTGCCAATTACCGATGTTTCCCCAATTACAACTCCTGTTCCATGATCGATAAAAAAGCGTTCCCCAATTTTTGCTCCCGGATGAATATCGATACCTGTTTTGCTATGCACATATTCCGAAATTAATCGCGGTAACACTGGAACCCCCATTTTCCAAAGATGATTGGACAACCTGTAAACAGCGATGGCAAAAAAGCCTGGGTAAGCCACTAAAACTTCGCTTCGGGATTTAGCAGCCGGATCAAAATTGAAAACCGTTTCCAGATCTGCTTCCAGCCAACTGTGAATCAATTCAAGTGCTGAGAAAAAATCTTCTGTTATTGCTTTAGTATTTTCAGTATAAATGAGAACGCTGTTTAATAATCCGCTTAAATCATCCTTTAATTGTTTTTCCTTTTTCAGAAAAAAATCGGCATCTTCATATGATTCTCCTATTGAAAACAGCCAGTAAAAAAGATCCTCTACCCAGATTTCCGTTTTGATTTTATCCGGCAGTTTTTTGACCTTTGAATTATTCTTTTTATAAATAGGATGTATCATATTCTAAAAAATATTAAGCCAGAAAAAGCAAGGCACCCACTGTATTATGTGTTGTTTCATCGATTAAAATAGCATTCCCGTTTTTTGAATTTTCCGAAAAAGCATCAAAGAATAATGGCTGGTTCGACTTTAATGAAATTTGACCAATGTCATTCAGTTGAATCTCGTTTGCTTCGCTGAACTGCCATTCGTTGCTGTCCCATTTTTTATCAATAGATTGAATTTTTACCCGAACCTTCCTGAAGCGATGCTGTAAAACATAAGTTTTTCCAATTTGCAGTGCCGTATGATCCAGCCAGGAAACCCAAGATTTCAAATCATTCGAAGAAAGTGGCAACTCATTTGTTTTAACGATACTATCGCCTCGGCTGATGTCGATATTTTCAGCTAAATGCAGAACGATATTCTCCCCTGCAATTGCTTTTTGAATAGCTTCCTGATGCTTTTCAATTTTCAGAACAGTTGTTTCAATACCGGAAGGCAAAATAGTGATCTGATCCCCTACCTGATACGTACCGCTTAACACTTGGCCGGCATAACCCCGGTAATCATGGTTTTCCGTATCTTTAGGACGGATGACCCATTGCACCTGAAAACGGGAAGCTAAGTTTTCGCTTGACGGGATTTCGATATACTCTAATGTTTTCAGCAGCGTATCCCCTTCAAACCAAGGTGTGTAGATTGATTTATCTACAATATTATCTCCTTCAAGTGCGCTGATAGGAATATATATGATCTCGTCAAAATTCAGATTCTCTTTCAAGTTCTCGAAATCTCCCTTTATCGAGTTGAAAACAGGCTCCGAATAATTGACTAGATCTATTTTATTGATAGCAATAATGGCTTTTTTGATACCAATCAGCGAACCGATACTTGCATGTCTTTTTGTTTGGGTCGTGATTCCTTTTCGAGCATCCACAAGAATGATAATTAAATTGGAATTGGAGGCCCCGGTAATCATATTCCTGGTATATTGCTCGTGTCCGGGAGCATCGGCAATAATAAATTTTCTCTTTTTAGTTGAAAAATATTTGTAAGCCACATCGATGGTAATTCCTTGCTCTCGTTCGGCGCGCAATCCATCAGTAATTAGTGACAGATCAATATCAACTCCTTCCTGTTTGGTCTGTTTTTGCAAAATACCCAATTGATCCGTGTGAATGCTGTCAGAATCATAAAGTAAGCGGCCAATTAGCGTACTTTTTCCGTCGTCTACATTTCCTGCTGTTATAAATTTTAATGTGTTCATCTTTGTTAATGTTTTAATTTGGTTACCTGAAACCTTTAAAAATATCCTTGTTTTTTTCTGTCCTCCATCGCCGCTTCGGAAAGCTGATCGTCTAACCTTGTCTGTCCTCTTTCGCTAATTCTGGTTTGGATGATATCATCTATTATATCCTGAATTGTTGAGGCTGTGGAAGGAACGGCTGCCGTACAAGTCATATCACCAACGGTTCTGTATCTGACTTTCTCGATAACAACTTCATCAGATGGTAATGGCTGAATAAATTCAGATGTAGCTACCAGCTTATCATGATGAACAATACATTCTCTGTCATGGGCAAAATAGAGGCTTGGTAGTTCAATTTTGTATTTTTGAATGTAATTCCATACATCTAATTCGGTCCAGTTGCTTATTGGAAATACGCGAACATTGTGTCCTTTTTCTATTTTTCCATTTAAGATATCCCACAATTCAGGACGCTGCAGTTTTGGATCCCATTGCCCAAAATCGTCACGGACAGAAAAAATGCGTTCTTTGGCTCTAGCCTTCTCCTCGTCACGTCGTGCGCCTCCGATACAGGCATCAAACTCGTTTTCCTGAATAGCATCTAAAAGTGCATATGTTTGCAGTGCATTTCTGGATGGAAATCGGCCTTGAGTTTCTTTTAAATTGTATTTTTTGATACTATTTTCAACAGAAGCTACAATTAATTTTTCTCCAATTTTATCCGCCAGATAATCTCGGAAGGCAATAGCTTCAGGAAAATTATGGCCGGTATCAATGTGTACCAGCGGAAAAGGAAATTTCCCGGGACGAAAGGCTTTTTGAGCCAAATGCACCAATACGATTGAATCTTTACCTCCTGAAAACAGCAATGCTGGTTTTTCGAACTGCGCTGCCGTTTCCCGAAGAATATAAATAGCTTCGTCTTCCAGTTGATTTAAATAATGTGTTGAATTGCTCATTGTACTTGTATTTATCTGTTTATTATTTTTTAACTATGTAATCCGCATTCTTTTTTTGAGGTATCTTCCCACCACCATCTGCCTGCCCTGAAATCTTCGCCTTCTTTTAGTGCTCTAGTGCAAGGAGCGCAACCAATACTTACAAATCCCTGATCGTGCAATACATTGTAGGGAACTCCTTTTTTTGTTACATAATCCTTTACTTCCTCAGTTGTCCAATGCAATAATGGATTGTATTTGTAGAGTTCGTATTGTTCGTCCCACTGAAGAATTTCGAGTTCGTTCCTGTTGGGTGAATGTTCCGCCCGCAGCCCTGTTATCCAGATTTTCACGTCTTTTAGGGCTCTTTGCAGCGGTTCTACTTTCCGGATATGGCAACATTGCTTTCGTAAATTGACACTTTCGTAAAAAGGATTAATTCCATTTTCATTTATAAATCCTTCTATTTTTTTATTGTTAGGATAATAAGCACTGATTTTCTGTCCATATTGAATTTGAGTTTTATCCCAAGTGGCGTACGTTTCCTGAAATAATCTTCCTGTATCAAGGGTAAACACCTCAACTGCCGAAAGTTTTTGAGAAAAAATCACATCCGTTATTACCTGGTCTTCAATGCCAAAGCTGGTAGAAAACACAATCTTTCCAGAGAAGTTTTCGGCTAAAAACTTCAAATTCTCCCGGATATCCTGATTTTGCTTTAATTGATTACTGATTTCGTGATTCATGTTTTTCTGTTTGATTATGGATATAAAAAAAGCCCCTTGAGATCAAGAGGCTTACGTTTAGGTATACTATTATTTACATCAAATAATAAGATAGACAGCCTCTTGCGAAGTTTCGCATACAACACATCATCATCATACAAATTGCAGATGTTACTATGGCCGTTATTATCATTATTGTGTTCATTTTATTTGTGTAATTTAAATTTAGTGTAAAAAAAAACTCCTCAATTTCTTGAGGAGTTTTGCAAATATGTTTTGTTGTTTTAAAACATTAACGAATAGCAAATACCTCCTCATTATCTGAGCAGCACATACACATCATCATATTTAAAACTTGATTTGTCATTATTTTGTTTCTTTTGAACGGTACAAACTTATAACATTTTTTAAATACATTCCAAATAAAAATTCACTTTAGAACTAAATTTTCATCAAAAAGGAAACATAAAAAAGCATTTTTTACCATGAAATCCTATAAAAACAAGCTTTCCCCTTATTTTTTAATAATTTGAAATTTAATTGACATCTTTCTCATTATCCTCCAAAAAAGTATCAATATTTTTCAGGTTTGGGTCAACAACAATTCGATTTGGATTCCCTGAAACCGTCATTTTACCTTTTACCCGATTGTTTTTTAACTGAAACGTCTGAATTGACAATTTTCCGTTTTCGTCATAAATTCCAATATCAATTGTAGCATCATTTGGAATCAGTTTGCGATTACCTTTTTCACCTTCACTAAATTTAAAACTGCTGATATCAAAAGTAACTTCGTATTTTTTATTTGAAATTTTTCGGCTGCTAACGGATTCAATTTTGGAAGAATAAGTAATTATTTGCTTGAACATTTCATCAATTTTAGGATGCAATTCAATTGGAGAAATTTTATAAATTTCAGCTATTAAATCACGAGTATCAGCAGGTTTATCTGGAAAAGAATAATGCTCACTCAAGTTTTTCAATGCTTTATTCAAATTGGTTTCGCCAATAAGCCATCGTAACTGATGCATAATTATCATTCCTTTATCGTACTGCAGATGTGGCGTATCATAGGTTATTTTATACAAAGGCATTTCCAAATCAAAACTTCTGCTGCTTAAATACAAATCCAAATGTACTTTAATGGTTTCCAGAGCACGTTCGCGTCCATGACGTTTTTCATAAAGCATAAGTTCGGTATACTGTGCCAAAGTTTCAGTTAAAATAACGCCGCCTTCTCTTACTTCAGGACTAAGTTTGTCATTTCCCCACCATTGATGCGATAATTCATGACCTGCTAATTGATTGATAATATCTTCTTTATCACCACGGCTGATGTCACTGTTAAAGCCCATATTTTCTTTCATGTAAATTGTTCCTGGATAAGCTGTAGCTGCAAAACCACTCACAAAAGCAGATATTTCGGCATATCTGATTATTTTATGCGGGTATTTTCCAAAATTTTCCTGACAATAATCCAGCGAGCTTTTAGTTGACCGAATAATTTCATCTACATTCCTGTCATGGCGTTTATCATAGTATATTTCTATTGGGATTCCTTTGTAAATTTCTCTTTTTACTTCGTATTTAGCAGAAGAAAAAGCAAATCGAAATGGCATTTTTCTATCGGCTTTATAATGAAAATAATTACGATTATTGGATTTCCATTGCTTTACTAAATTACCGGAACCCACGGCAATCTGATCTCCAGAAGTGGAAACTATCGCCTCAAAATCAATAAAATTATACGGAACAACAGTAGAATCTTCCAGCTTTTTAAGTGGCGTTATCGGCTTCATTTTCCTCTTAGTCCTTTCATTTTTATCATCAAGTTCGTTATCGCTCTGATACCCGAATTTCGGATAATAACGGCTAATTCTCATAAAAGAACCATTGTCAATAATAGAATTAAAAGAGGTGTGCCCCTTAAATGGCGACCAGAAAGAAGTAAATGAAAAGTCAATTGTTAATTGCTCATTGGGCTGCAGTCTTTTGTTTAATTTATACCAATAATGTCCAAAATCGGAATCATCCTGAATCATTTTTGAATTTGGAATGGAAACGGAGGTCAATGTAGTGTTTCCATCTATGTATAAAAGCAAGCTGTCAATAGCTTCTTTGGAATTATTAACTAATATATATGTTCCTTTTACCTGATAACTATTCGTTTCAGGAAACAAATCAACATCCGTTTTAAGCGAAGTAATTGCAGGTTGTGAAAAATTTTCGAATTTTCGATATTTTACTTCGTATTGCTGGCTCCAGTTTTGCTGATCTTCCTTAATTACATACGGGCATCTGACGTTGGTTTCGTAAAAAATATAGCTTCCAAAACTCATAAAAAACAATCCTCCAAAAATCAAAATTCCTTTTTGCACAAAACTTACTTTAGGGAATTTAATGATTGTTTTTAATGAAATTTTGTTGTTTTTAGGAAAATTTCCGCTTAAAAAGAGTAAAATCAATGTGATTCCAAAACTATAAAGCATTTTAACATGGAAAGAAAAAGCATATTTCCCGAAACCATTCATGTCAAAATATTCCCTGCTTAAAGTTTCGGCAAAACGAAATAGCGGATAATTAATCCCGACCATTTTTCCAACAGAAGTACTTAGTAAAAGTGTGATTACAGTTGCCAAAACCAAACCTACGTAACGATTCCTAATTAAGGTTTGTATCGAAAGAATCAACACGGCCACAAATGCTATCGGAAGCCCCATAAAATAGAATAACGACAGGTATAAACCCCATTCAATTGGTGCATTTCCTTTAATAATCTGAAAAGAAACACCAATCAGAATACTCATAATCAGTAATAAAAAGGGAACGATTACAAGTGAAATCAACTTCGAAATAAAAACAATACTTTGATTGTAAGGTGTGACATTTTCAAGCATTTCAAATCGTGTCGATTCGCTTCTCCAAAGAAGTTCATTGCTGTAAAAAAGCATAACCAGAATCATTACAAAGGATAACCTGTCCATTATTGTTGAAACCATCAATGCAGTATTGGTAATACTTTCAGCCATTCGAATGCCTCCGTTAATTTCATCTTTAATCTCAATAGTAAGCAATCCTCCCAATAAAATAACGATCAGTAAAAATGGAATTCCTTTAATAATCAGTGTACAGTCTATTTTAGTAAAGCTCTTTAAAACTTCGATATTATGCTTTAAAGTCTGAAATTCAATTTTTTGAAGTTGTGTAAATTTCGAAATAATTGGCATTGACTCCAAAGTCTTTTCTTTTTTTAATTTTTTAATTTTCATCTTTCGGAAAGAGAACATTCGGTACGAAAAAAATAAAATCCCTATCGAAATCAGAAAAAACAAAACACGATTGAATAAAAAATTGTCAATCAGCATAATATTATTAGTATTTCGTTCAAAAGCTGTCCAATACCTGCTTTGTTCAAAAAAAGCAGCCATTCCAAAAGGATCTAGTTTTGCCACAACAGACATAGATGCTGTCGAAGCGGGTGAAGCTCCAGCAAATACAGGTGAATTAGAAAATATAGAACCAATCGTGTAGAGTATAAAAATAAACAAACCTCCTACGTAAATGATTAATTTACTTCTTGTTAACCATGCTAAACCAGCTAAAACCGATGTACAAAAGAAAATATTTGGCAAAGCAAAAGTTACAATTGGTATAACATAATTGAAAAACGAAAATGGAGCCATTTCATCTTTTTGCAGCATCAGATGTCCAATCATTATTCCTAAAGCAAACATTACAAAAGAAAAAGCACTAACAAAAAACAGCATCAGAAACCGACTTCCTAAATAATTCCATTTTGAAACAGGAGTCGCATAAACAATCGAGTCAAATTTCGTTTCACTTTCACGTAAAAAAGATTGTGCAACAAATAGCGTAGTTGAAAAAACAGTATTCATAGAAAACAGCCCAATAAAATAAGTAATCATAAAGGGAGAATTCTTATAAATCCCCGGAAAACCTCCATTTATAAAACCTCCAACTGAAATTCCAAAACACAGATAAACCAAAAATGAGGCATAAAACAACAAACTTCTTGTGTGATAATGCCATTCGAATTGTAATAACTTTCTAAACATGGCTTATTTCTTTATGTTGATTTTGAAATAAAACAGTAAAATAAACATCTGCTAAATTCGGTGAAACCGAAATAAAATCAATAGATGGCTGTGTTTCAGAATACACTCGGATATTCATTTTCCCAGCTGATAACTGTGAGGAAATCAAATTTGTTTTTAGCTTATAGTTTTCCAATGCTGATTTTTCAATGGTTTTTGTCCAAATTTTGCCATTCAAAACAGCAATCGATTCATCAGGTTTAGATTCTAAAATCATTTTTCCATCGGAAATTATTGCCATATTGGTACATAAATCACGAACATCGTCTACAATATGTGTCGATAAAAGCACGATAATATTCTCTCCAATCTCACTTAGTAAATTATTAAACCGATTGCGTTCTTCCGGGTCTAAACCAGCTGTAGGTTCATCTACAATAATGATTTTTGGATTCCCTAAAAGTGCTTGAGCAATACCAAAACGCTGACGCATTCCACCCGAAAAAGTATAAACAGCCTTGTTTTTATGCTCCAGCAAATTAGTTTGCTGCAACAAACTTAAAATTTGTTCATGGCGGTCTTTTATATTAACAATTCCTTTCAAAATAGCTAAATGCTCTAATAATCTATAGGCTGAAATTTTTGGATAAACTCCGAATTCCTGTGGCAAATACCCCAAATGTTGTCGAATGTAATTGGGGTTTTCAAGGATGTCAATTCCGTTAAATTTGATACTGCCGCTATCCGGTTGCTGTAAACCGGCGATAGTCCTCATTAAAGATGATTTTCCTGCTCCGTTCGGACCTAAAAGGCCAAACATTCCATTGGAGATTTCAAGCGAAATGTCGTCAATTGCCTGTACTCCATTCGGGTATCTCTTAGAGAGATTTGTGATTGTTAATGTGTTCATTTTTTGATGATTTTTTTCCGCTGCGCTCCAAACAGTTCGGCTGCGCCTCGGGTTTGATGATGATTATTGATTAAAAAAAGACAAAAAAAGTCCTGTCGACTCCAAATTGGCGCCGATAATTACCTGCTATTTAAATGAATTTACTCGCTGACGTATTCCAGAATATCTCCCGGCTGACAATCTAAGGCCTTACAGATTGCTTCGAGAGATTCAAACCGTATCCCTTTGGCTTTTCCCGTTTTTAAGATGGATAAATTGGCTGGAGTTATATCTAAAATTTCTGCCAATTCTTTCGACTGCATCTTTCTCTTAGCGAGCATTACATCTATGTTTACTATAATTGGCATACTTTATATATATAAATCTTGTTCGTCCTGAAGTCCAACTCCTTCTCTGAAAATAGCCCATAAAAAATAAGTAAAAACTCCTATAATTCCATGCGCTATAATCATGGCAAAAAAAGGCATATCCTCAATAGAAAACACGCTCAAAAAACTAAATAATAAAGGAGAAATAAGCAAATTGATCACACAAAAAACTTTTAAGCTTCGAATTCCCTGCTTGGTAAACAAAGGTTTTTGTTTGAAAGTACTAAAAACACTACCTAACATCCAAAAAAACAATCCGTAAAAGCCGATGATTAAAACCATTTCCGTCACGTAATTGAATGAATAATCACTTCCCAATAAAAACTTTTTATCAGTAAATGGATAGTAAATCTCAAACCGATTTTTTTCTAAAAGTTGAAATGTTGGCAACTTAAAAACTACCGAAACAAGCAAATGAAAAGCAGTTAATAAATACCCAATGGCCAATATTCGAGCCAGGTAAAACAAAATAGTTGATATGATTCTTACTAATTTCATGATTTATTTTAATTATTTAACAAAGCAAATATAATAATTAATTATCGTAAAACAATAATTTATAGCTATATTTTAATAAATAATCCCAAAAAGCATTTTTGATGTCAAAATTTAATTTTAAAAAATAGTTGCATTTTAAAAAATCATTTCTATACATTTGCAACATACAATTGAAACAATGAACACATTTTTAAATACTAATTGGTGGTGGAGTAACTTACGTCGAACGTCGTGAGCAAAACCTGCTATATGAATATTTAAAAACCATATATAAAAGGCTTGTCAATCACGACAAGCCTTTTTTTATTCCCAAAATTGAACAAATCACAACATGGAAACATATAAATTACATACCCACTTCAAACAAATCCTTGCCGACACCATTACTCCGGTGAGTATTTACTTGAAAATTAGAGACAAATTCCCCAACAGTCTTTTGCTGGAAAGCAGTGATTACCACGCTAATGACAATAGTTTTTCCTATATCTGCTGTAATCCGATAGCAAGCATAAAAATTGAAAACGAGATTATTTCGAAAACATTTCCTGACGGAACTTCTGAACAATCCAACATCGAAAACGGCAAAGATGTCCTCTCAAATATCCAAGAGTTTGCATCTCAATTTGAATCGGATACAAATCAATTCAAATTCATCAACAACGGATTATTCGGTTTTATAAGCTATGATGCTGTTCGCTATTTTGAAAAAATCGACATCCAAAAGAAAAGCGGCGACTTGCAGATTCCCGATATTTTCTATGCAGTTTACCAAAACATCATCGCTATCAATCATTTTAAAAACGAAGCATATATTTTCTGCCATAGCACTGAAAATCAAAACAATATTCCTGAAATAGAGCAATTAATTCAATCCAGAAACTTTGCTTCTTACACTTTTTCGAAAGAAGGGAATTCAATTTCTAACTTAACTGATGATGATTTTAAAAACAATGTGACTTTAGCCAAAAAGCATTGTTTCAGAGGTGATGTTTTTCAATTGGTTTTCTCCCGAAGATTTACCCAAGGGTTCAAAGGTGACGAATTCAATGTATACCGTGCTTTACGAAGTATCAATCCTTCTCCTTATCTGTTCTTTTTCGATTATGGAAATTTTAAAATCATGGGATCTTCTCCTGAAGCTCAGTTAATCGTTTCCAATCGAAAAGCAGAAATCCATCCTATTGCCGGAACTTTCAAACGAACTGGAAGCGACGAACAGGACGCTATTTTAGCCAAACAATTATCGGAAGACACAAAAGAAAACAGCGAACACGTAATGTTAGTCGATTTGGCCCGAAACGATTTAAGCAGAAACGGACATCATGTCGCTGTAGAAAAATACCGTGAAATACAGTTTTTCTCTCATGTGATTCATCTGGTTTCCAAAGTAACAGGTCAATTGCACGAAAAAGCCACTACAATGCAGGTCGTTGCAGCTACTTTCCCGGCTGGAACATTATCCGGAGCACCAAAACACAAAGCATTACAGCTCATTGAACGCATTGAAAACACAAATCGAGCTTTTTATGGTGGTGCTATTGGTTTTATGGATTTTGATGGTAACTTTAATCACGCCATTATGATCCGTACTTTTTTAAGTAAAAACCATCAGTTGCATTATCAGGCAGGAGCCGGAATCGTAGCAGATTCTAACGAGGAAAGCGAAATGCAGGAAGTATATAATAAATTAGGAGCGTTAAACAAGGCCTTGGATTTAGCCGAAACCATTTAAAAAAACGAAACAGATGAATATAGCAGTCATAGATAATTACGATAGTTTCACGTATAATTTAGTGCATTATCTCGAAGATTTAAATTGTAGCGTAACTGTTTTTCGAAACGACGAATTTGATATTGATGAACTCAAAAGATTCGATAGCATTCTTCTTTCGCCAGGTCCCGGAATTCCTGACGAGGCAGGATTATTGAAAGAGGTCATCAAAACGTATGCATCCACAAAAAAAATTCTCGGTGTTTGCCTTGGCCAGCAAGCTATCGGAGAGGTTTTTGGAGGAACTCTGACTAATCTGGACAAAGTATACCATGGAGTTGCCACAAAGGTTACTATTCTTGTTGATGATGAAATTCTTTTTGCTGGCTTAAACAAACAAATCGAAGTGGGCCGTTACCATTCCTGGGTGGTGAATCCTGATGATTTTCCCGAGGTTCTGGAAATCACTTCTGTCGATGAAAACGGACAAATCATGTCTCTCAGACACAAAACCTACAATGTCAGAGGCGTGCAGTACCATCCGGAAAGTGTGCTGACACCTAATGGGAAGCAAATTCTCAAAAACTGGCTAAACAGCTAATTAACAGAATCATATATTGAAAATCAGGTTCAGTTTTAAGTAAAAAAACTTAAAGCTCAGCCCAACTTATACCTAAAAATCATGAAATCGCCACTAACAATGAGTTTGTTGTAAACAATTGAAAAACATCGAACACCAATAAAGATGGAATATTGTGAGATAAACACCAATAAATATAAGGCGATACCATATGTGACCATAAAAAAATAAAACATACATATATGAAAACAATACTAAACAGACTTATCCAACACGAGACATTGTCTTCCGCCGAAGCGAAAAATGTGCTCGTCAATATCTCTAACGGATTGTATAATCCAAGTCAGATTGCCAGTTTCTTAACCGTGTACATGATGCGAAGCATTACCATTGAAGAACTTTCCGGATTCCGAGAAGCTTTGCTGGAACTTTGCATTGCCATTGATTTATCCGCTTATAATACTATCGATTTATGCGGTACAGGCGGTGATGGGAAAGATACTTTCAACATTTCAACCTTAGCTTCTTTTGTTACTGCCGGTGCCGGAATTCAAGTGGCAAAACACGGAAATTACGGTGTTTCTTCTATTTCCGGTTCCAGTAACGTAATGGAAACTTTGGGAATCAAATTCAGTAATGATGAGGATTTCCTAAAAAAATGTATGGATCAGGCCGGAATTTGCGTGCTTCATGCCCCTTTATTTCATCCAGCTATGAAAAATGTGGCACCCATCCGAAAAGAGCTCGCCGTAAAAACATTTTTTAATATGTTAGGTCCAATGGTCAATCCTTCATTTCCTAAAAATCAGCTGGTTGGTGTTTTCAGCCTGGAACTGGCCCGAATGTATGCGTATTTGTACCAAAATACCGATACGAATTTTACCATTTTACACAGTCTTGACGGCTATGATGAAATTTCACTCACAGGAAACACCAAAACCATTTCCAATGCCATGGAAGGAATGCTCAAACCGGAAGATTTTGGTGTAAATCTTTTACAGCAAACCGACATTCTGGGTGGAACAACTATTGAGGAATCCGCCGCTATTTTTATGAATATTCTTTCCGGAAAAGGAACCGAAGCCCAAAATAATGTAGTCTGTGCCAATGCTGGAATGGCTATCGCTAACGTTAAAAAAGGATCTCCTATAGATGGATTTGCTTTGGCCAAAGAAAGCCTGCTCAGCGGAAAAGCATTGGAAAAATTAAAAATAATGCAGCAATTAAGCCACTAGCCATGAACATACTCGACACAATAATTACAGATAAAAAACGAGAAGTTGAACTAAAAAAATCAATCATCCCTGTTTCCCAATTGGAAAATACAGCGCTTTTTGGAAACAGAACAATCTCCTTAAGCAAGCTTTTAAGAAATGGCAATTCGGGAATAATCGCCGAACACAAACGCCGTTCTCCTTCAAAAGCGGTTATCAATCAAGGTTTTACCGTGGAAGAAGTTGTAAAAGGATACGAAAGCGCGGGTGTCTGCGGAATTTCAGTACTAACTGACAGTAAATATTTCGGTGGTTCGCTCGACGATTTGCTCCTCGCGAGGGCTTCGGTAAACGTACCGTTACTCAGAAAGGAATTTATCGTTGACGAATATCAGATTTTGGAAGCAAAAGCACATGGTGCCGATGTTATTTTACTGATTGCTGCCGTACTGACCCGCTCTGAAATCAAACAACTTTCCGAGTTTGCACAATCGCTGGCACTCGAAGTATTGCTGGAAGTACACAGCAAAGAGGAACTGGACAAATCGATATTGACAAGTTTAGATATGATTGGCGTTAACAACCGTAATCTCAAAACTTTTGAAGTCAGTCTGGATTTTAGCAAGGAACTGGCCGAACACATTCCTGCCCAATTTGTGAAGGTTTCTGAAAGTGGCATCAGCACAACCAAAGCCATCAAGGAATTGAAACCTTACGGCTATCAGGGTTTCCTAATTGGTGAAAACTTTATGAAAACCGAAAACGCTGGAGCTTCTGCCAAAGAATTTATAAATGCTTTAAACTTCAAATCATGAAACTGAAAATCTGCGGAATGAAATACTCCGACAATATTGTGGAAGCAGCAAAATTACAACCTGATTTTATGGGTTTCATTTTCTATGATAAATCCGCACGTCTTTTTGATTCCGAAATCCCTGTATTTGATGAAGGTATTCAAAAAGTAGGCGTTTTTGTCAATGCTTCTTTAGATCAGATTTTAAATAAAATCAAACAATACGATTTGCAGTTAGTGCAATTACACGGAGAGGAAACACCTGAATTTTGCGATCTTCTGAAACATATTAATGTACAGATTATCAAAGTATTTTCTGTCGACAACCACTTTAATTTTAACGAAATACTGCCTTTCGAAAACGTTTGTGATTATTTTTTGTTTGATACCAAAGGAAAACTGCATGGAGGAAACGGGTTCTCTTTTGATTGGCAAATCTTAAAAAAATACCCTTCCAATAAACCTTTCTTCCTCAGTGGAGGCATTGGTTTGGAAGAAATCGAAAAAATAAAAAAAAGCAATTTACCAGTGTATGCTGTTGATGTAAACAGCAAATTCGAAATCGAACCGGGACTGAAAAACATTGAATTACTAAAAAATATCCAACTGTAAAATGAAATATAACGCAAACGAAAACGGATTTTATGGCGACTTCGGCGGGGCATTCATTCCTGAAATGCTGTACCCGAATGTGGAAGAATTACGCCAGAATTACCTCAATTATATGATGGAAGCTGAGTTTCAAAAAGAATTCCAGCAATTACTGACTGATTATGTGGGACGTCCTACTCCTCTTTACTTTGCCAAAAGATTGTCAGCAAAATACAATGCTAAAATCTACTTAAAAAGGGAGGATTTATGCCACACCGGCGCACATAAAATCAACAACACGATTGGGCAGGTTTTACTGGCTAAGAAATTGGGCAAAACGCGCATCATTGCGGAGACCGGAGCGGGACAGCATGGTGTCGCAACAGCTACTGTTTGTGCTTTAATGGGACTGCAATGCATCGTTTATATGGGTGAAATTGACATTCAAAGGCAGGCGCCAAATGTAGCTCGGATGAAAATGCTGGGTGCCGAAGTCCGTCCGGCTACTTCTGGCTCAAAAACATTGAAAGATGCTACTAATGAAGCCATCCGCGATTGGATTAACAATCCAATAGATACCTATTATATTATCGGTTCCGTCGTTGGGCCCCATCCGTATCCTGATATGGTGGCTCGCTTCCAAAGTGTCATTTCTGCCGAAATAAAACAACAGTTGCTCGAAAAAGAAGGTCGTGAAAACCCTGATTATGTAATTGCCTGTGTGGGTGGCGGAAGCAATGCTGCCGGGGCATTTTATCATTTTTTGGATAACCAAAGTGTCTGTTTAATTGCCGTTGAGGCTGCCGGAAAAGGAATAGATTCCGGAGAAAGTGCAGCAACTTCCGTTTTAGGAAAAATAGGGATTATTCACGGAAGTAAAACGCTTTTAATGCAATCGGAAGACGGACAGATTACCGAACCCTATTCTATTTCTGCCGGATTGGATTATCCAGGTGTCGGACCGCTTCATGCGCATTTATTTGAATCGAAAAGGGCTGAATTCATGTCTATTACCGATGATGAAGCCATGCAGGCCGGACTTCATTTATGCAATACTGAAGGGATCATTCCTGCCATCGAAAGTGCTCATGCGCTAGCTGTTTTAGAACAGAAGAAATTCAATGAGAATGACATTGTTGTACTCAATCTTTCGGGTCGGGGCGACAAGGATCTTACTACGTATATCGATTATTTTAACTAATACAACATATCCGTTATTTATTTAAAAAATAACTATATAAATTGAAAGTAATATTCAATTTTTTGAAAAAATAACTATATAAATTAAAAACAATATATAATACATTAAAAAAATAACTATATAAATTGAAAATAATATTCAATTTTTTGAAGAAATAACTATATAAATTAAAAAAATTATTAAATGCATTGAAAAAATAACTGTATTTTTTAATAACAATTAACAATTTATGTCATTATCAGTTATTCTTATTCCGCAACTTATAACACATACAAAATGAACCGTATACATCAAAAATTACAAGAGGAAAAAAAATTATTGTCGCTCTATTTTACAGCGGGATTCCCCAATCTTAACGATACTGTCTCTATTATTGAAGAACTTCAGGAAAACGGCATCGACATGATTGAAATCGGATTGCCTTTCAGCGATCCTTTGGCTGATGGACCTACAATTCAGGCTAGTTCGACCAAAGCTCTAGCCAACGGAATGACTACAAAACTGCTTTTCGAACAATTAAAAGACATCCGAAAAACGGTTCACATACCTTTATTAATCATGGGGTACTTTAATCCTATTATGCAATTTGGGATAGAAGCTTTTTGCAAAAAATGTGCAGAAATTGGTATCGACGGATTGATTATTCCCGATCTTCCGCCGGATATTTATGAAAAAGAATGCAAAGCTGTTTTTGAGCAATACCATCTTAAAAATGTCTTTTTAATTACACCACAAACTTCAAATGAACGCATTCTTGAAATTGATTCGATATCCAGCAGTTTCATTTATATGGTGTCTTCTGCAAGCGTGACCGGCAGTCAAAATGGTTTTGGCGAAGACCAGCAAAGTTATTTTGAACGTATCGCAGGCATGTCTTTAAAAAATCCTCAGATTGTCGGTTTTGGTATTATAGATAAAGACACTTTTAACCAGGCAACTCGATATGCAAAAGGAGCCATCATCGGAAGTGCTTTTATTAAAAACCTAACCGAAAACGGGTCTAAGGGAATCAAAAGCTTTATTAAAAAATTAACATAACTAACTCTATTTCAATAAACAACAAAACAATAAGAATTAGATAAGGATCATTTAAGCATTATTTATGGTGCTTTTCTTACACTTGTTTTTCTTTCTTTTGGCGTCAATTAATTAGTAACCAAACCAATAAAAAAGAATGAAAACAACTAAAAAAACAGGTTTTATCTTGTCAGCTATGGCATTAGGAATGCTATTTGCCTGCAACAAGGACGAATCAGCAGAAAATGCCGTTTCAGAGAAGGCTATCGCGCAGCCAACAGAACTAAACAAAGAATGCAGCTATGTTGATGCGTACTGGAGTTCAACTGCTTACCTGAACACCACTATTATCAACACAACGCAAACTAATTTTATCTATGCACAGAATACTAAAATAGCAAGTGTTTTTGGTCAGGCAGCAGTGCCTTTGAGCATCGTTCATGACAATAGCAATCCAAACTCTACCTACAACGCTATCTCCTATTCTTATCCTAAAAAGATTTATTTCGGTGAAGCTATTTACAAAGCAGCTTTGGCAAAAGGACAAATTGTACCGGCCATGATTTTAGCGCACGAATTCGGGCATCAATTGCAATATACTTACGGATTGCCTTCGGTTTCAGAAAGCACGGCAAGACCAAACGAATTGGAAGCTGACGGATTTGCAGGATACTATATGAGAAAGCCAAGCGGTTACAATGCCACATGGGCTGCCGCCGGGCCTGCCTTCGAATTTGCTTATGCCATTGGAGATTATTCTACTTCAAGCTCAGGACATCACGGAACGCCTCCACAAAGACGTTCAGCAACCCGTTTGGGCTGGTATTTGGGAGAATATAACTTAACTGCCAGATCCTTTGACAGCAACTTCTTCTACTATTATAATAATGTACTAAGCGGTTCTTACAGAGGCCCAAGACCTAGCACTGTAACTCCTGAAATGGATGCGTTCATTAACTCAAAAATGGAAGAACTTAGAAAGATCAATTCCGGAGAAATCGATGGTACCGAATTCGGAAAGCTGAACGATTAAGCACGTCATAACAGTATTAAAAAGGCTGCCTGTGTTAAGGGCAGCCTTTTTTTATGGAGTTACTTTCTCTAATTTCATTTCCAATGTATCTTTATAAAAAATCATTTTCCACTCCATTGACTTACCATTGAAATGATCAACCTGAACCGGTATAGTATCAGGTTCTTTAGGATTCTTCTCGTAAGAAATCATTTTTAAAGTATTCTTTTTATCGTCGTAATTGTATTTCATTAATATTGAAGTACTATCGACATACATACTCGGATTTGGACAATAATAGATTTTTCCTCTCTCTTCAAAATAAATGTTTTTCCATGCCAAACTATCCTTTTCCCATCCATTTTCAGCAATCAGATTTCCGTTGCGGGTCATAGCTGCTACTTTCCATTTTCCAAAATATTTTTTTGAAAGATGTACATCATAATTATAATAAATAACAAATAAGAAAGGAATTACAACACATAATACACGAGCAATTGAACGTGAAATAGCAGTACCGATAGAAGGTAACGTGCTTTTATATTGATTAAAGAAATGTATGATATTAACTTTTTGCTGCAGTAATAAATACAGTAATCCTAATGTAATTGAAATAGATGTAAACAATGTAATCAGCCCGATGCTATAAAAGACATTAATTAAAACTATATTCAGTATAACAGGTAAAAGTATGGCTACACCTACTAAAATAGTACGTTTGAACAATAGAAAAAAGCTTCCGATTATTTGGAATAATGCCAATAGTAAAGAAAGGTTATACGAAAATCCATAATATTTCCAAGTTAACTCCTGACCATTTAAAGCACTTGTTAATGAATCATTTATATGGTATGAATAATTAAAATTAACTTCAAATATTTTTTGAAATCCAAAATCAATCAGAAGAAAAGCAATCCAATAACGCAGCAAAGTTGTAAGCCAGGAAATATATTTTATCGAATTCGAAATGCCTTTTTTTTCTTTATGATGCCAGTACATGGAAAATCCGATGGAGAACAGGATAGCTAATACCAAAGCCAACAATCCGACAGGAACTACAATCTGGCTGAGTTTATTCGGTAAAAGAGGTAAGATGATAAAAAGGGCTGTATTTATAGCACCAACAATTGCTAAAAAACATAAAGATAATTTTGAAAACCATTTTAAATTAGTTTGCCTTTCGTTTGAATTCATACGTTTTATTTTAATTACTGTTTTTTAGTTTCTGTTAGTACCAAATTTTGATTTGTAAATATAGACACATATTATTAACATCTCCTTAGTTTTTTCGCCTCTACTCCTTTAATTTCTCATTTACTTTTAGATTTGACACTTTTGTCATTCCTCACCAGATTCAACTCTGTTAAATAAATGTTAAAATCAATTTAAACAAACGTTTAATTTAAACAAACGTTTAATTTTGTAATCGAATTTAATATCAAACACTAATGACCGAATTTAATGATAAGCAAAATGAGATCCTTCTTGTAGCTGAAAAACTCTTTTCGGAGCATGGTTTCGACGGTACTTCGGTTAGGGATATTGCTAAAGAAGCCAATATTAACATTGCGATGATTTCGTATTATTTTGGTTCGAAAGAAAAACTCCTTGAAAAGTTAATCATCAACAGAATATCAGGTCTGAGACTGGAAATGGAAAATCTTTTCAAAGAAAATCTGACTCCTTTTGAAAAAATTGACAGATTAATCGAATTGTATATAACCCGTCTTAATCAAAACTGCAGGATGTACCAGATTATCCACTTTGAAATTGCGTCTAAAAAAAGAGACATTAATTACGAATCTTTTAATGACGTCAAAAGGACAAATCTTGAAGCTTTAAAGAGAATTATTGATGAAGGACAGGAAAAAGGGCTTTTCACCAAAAACATCGATGTGGCATTAATTGCTCCAACTATCATGGGGCCTTATTTCCACTTTCAGATGAATAAACCTTTTTATACTGAAATTCTAAATCTTAAAACCCCTGAAGATTTCGATAGATACATTCTTAACGATTTGACAAAACACATTCAAAAAACAATTAAAGCATTATTGGTTTATGAAAATTAAAAACACACTCCTACTTGGCGTTTCCTTTTTTGGACTAACTATTGGCTACGCTCAGGAAAGAAAAACGCTTTCGCTGAAAGAAGCTATTTCCTTGGCAACTACCAAAAGTAATGAAGCAAATCTGGCCAACATCAAGGTTGCTACTTCCAAACTGGAAATGGAAACCATGAAAAACAACCAGTATCCTAACCTGAAAATTTCCGGACAATTCCTGCAATTAACAAATGCTAATGTAGATTCAAATATCAAAATGGGTGGGTCTTCATCAGGAGGAAGCTCTTCTCCGGTTGAAGTAAGCCAGTTATTATTAGGTCAGGCGAATGTTTCCATGCCTTTATTTAACGGTTTCAAACTAAAAAACAGTATTTCTGCCTCCGAAAGTCTATACAAAGCAGAAACAGCTAATTCTTCACACACTAAAGAACAATTAGCACTTTATGTAGTTGAATTGTTTGCAAAACTGTACCAATCTCAGGAAACTGCAAAACTTATTGAGGAAAATTTAAAGAGCGCCCACCAGCGTACAACTGATTTTTCAGCTATGGAAGCCAACGGTTTAATTGCACGAAATGATTTATTGAAAGCTCAGTTGCAGGAATCAAACGTGCAGCTTTCATTAGATAGCGCAAATAAAAACGTTAGTGTCATTAACTATCAGCTGGTTACGCTTTTACAATTGCCAGAAACCACTCAGATCGACATCGATATCGAAACTATCAAAAGTGACATGCTCAAAAACCAGAACGTTGCCATCAATGCGCAAAGAAATGATCTGGAAGCACTTAATTTCCAGCAAAAAGCATCAGAATCAGGTATAAAAATTGCCCAAAGCGGTTATTATCCTTCTTTATCACTTGTAGGAGGTTATATTGCTTTCGATTTAAAAGATGTGATTACCGTAACCAATGCCATGAACATCGGTGTAGGTCTTAGTTATGATTTATCTTCTATTTTCAAAAATGGAAAAGAAGTAAAATTGGCTAAAAGCAAATCGGAACAAACCAAAACAGCTGTAGCCATCTTAACTGATAAAATCAAAGAAGAAACCCAACAGTCACAAGAAAATTACAATCTTTCATTAAAGCAAAATACCGTTTACAAACAAGCTGTTGAGCAAGCTACCGAAAATTACAGAATCGTAAAAGACAAATACGATAACAGCTTATCAACTACTAATGATTTGCTTGAAGCCGATGTACAGCAACTTCAAACCAAAATTAATTTAGCATTATCTCAAGCCGATATTGCTCTAAAATACTACCAGTTGCAATTTGCGACAGGAAAATTAATTAACTCATTCAATCTTTCTCAAAACTAAATATTTCATCACAATGGAAAAGAAAAAAACGAACAAGAAATTCATACTGATTTTTGCAGTCCTAATTCTTTTAGGCGGTACTTACGGAGTTTACAAATACCTTCATTCACTGGCTCACGAAATGACAGATGATGCACAAGTAGAGAAAAACATGAATCCGATTATCCCAAGAGTTTCAGGATATATCACAAAAGTATTTGTTAAAGACAATCAATTTGTAAAAAAAGGAGATACTTTATTTACTGTAGATAACAGAGATTATCTGGTAAAAGTAGCTGAAGCTAAAGCCGCTTTAATTGCAGCAGAAGAAAACTATGCTGTTTCTAAAGCCGATATCGGAACGGCTCAGGCCAATGTTTCTGTTTCTGATGCCAATATCCAATCGGCTGGCGGAAGTATCGAAACTGCAAAAATAAGATTGAACAGAGCTTCAAATGATTACGAACGATATAACAATCTATACAAAAATCATTCTATCACCAAACAGCAATTTGAACAGGCTGAAGCAGCTAAATTAGAAGCACAAAGCCAGTTGAGAATTTTACAGGAACAGCAAAAAGCGACTTCATATCAAAAAACAGTAGCTTCTTCAAGATCTAATGTATCAGCAAAACAAGCAGAAGTAGCTGCAGCCAATATTAAACGTGCACAAGCCGTTTTAGACGCTGCCGAACTGAACTTAAACTACACCGTAGTAACGGCTGCCATCGATGGGCAAGTATCAAAAATAGCGATACAACCGGGACAATTTATTCAGCCGGGACAGTCTTTATTTTATGTAATCAATAGTCAGGACGTTTGGATTATTGCTAATTTCAAAGAAACGCAGCTAAACAAAATGGTCGAAGGACAAAAAGTAACTATCAAGGCAGATGCTTTCCCTGACACTGAATTTGAAGGTACAATCGCTTCATTTTCTCCTGCAACCGGAGCTCGTTTCTCTATTTTGCCTCCGGATAATGCCACAGGAAACTTTGTAAAAACCATCCAGCGTTTGCCGGTAAAAATAAGCCTTACCGCCGCTAATGATGCATCAAAAATAAAATTATTACGTCCGGGAATGAACGTGGATGTAGATGTTCACATCAAATAATTTTATCAGGAGCTATTTCCTGCTATCCGCTGCAATCTTTTTTCGGTAAAAACCTCAAAAAAGGATTTCCGCTCCTATCAGGGCTAAGGCATTCTGTTTAAAAACAAATTATCAATTGCTAATTATCAATTAAATATGACAGCAACGACAGCAGATCCGGACGATTTAGTTGAATACGGCTTCAGAAGGATCATTATCACCATTACAGCAGTACTTTGTGCGTTGCTGGAAATTGTAGATACTACCATTGTAAACGTAGCTTTAACCAATATGCGCGGAAGTTTAGGCGCTACATTAACCGATGTAGCATGGGTAATTACCGCCTATGCCATTGCAAATGTAATTGTGATCCCAATGACAAGCTGGTTATCACAGCAATTTGGAAGACGAAATTATTTTGCCGTATCGATTATTATTTTCACCGTTGCCTCTTTCCTCTGCGGAAATGCAACAAATATATGGGAACTTGTAGCTTTTAGATTCATTCAGGGTCTCGGGGGGGGTGCCTTATTAGTGACAGCCCAAACCATTATCACCGAAAGCTATCCGGTTGCTAAACGTGGAATGGCACAGGCAATTTACGGAATGGGAGTTATTGTGGGTCCTACACTTGGTCCGCCTTTAGGAGGTTATTTAGTAGATAATTTCTCTTGGCCTTATATTTTCTATATCAATATTCCGCTTGGTCTTATAGCAACATTTTTGACTTTAACTTTTGTGAGAAGTCCAAAATATGGCGAAAAACTAAAAGCAAACCAAGTCGATTGGTGGGGAATCCTTTTCTTATCGGCATTTATCGGATCGTTACAGTTTGTTTTGGAACACGGGCAACAAGACGATTGGTTTAGCAATAACCTCATTGTTACACTAAGTATTGTTTCTTTGGCAGGTCTACTCCTATTCATCTGGAGGGAACTTACTTATAAACATCCTATCGTAAATCTAAGTGTATTAAAAGACGGGAATTTACGTATTGGTATTCTAATGGGTTTCATCCTTGGGTTTGGATTATACGGTTCAACGCTTGTTATTCCTATCTACACTCAATCCATTTTAGGCTGGACAGCTTTAGATGCCGGATTACTTTTAATTCCAGGGTCTATTACGACTGCCATTTTAATGCCGTTTGTGGGAAGAATGATTCAAAAAGGAATTCCACAGGGTTACATGATTGCTGTCGGGTTTTTAGTCTTCTTCTTTTTTACTTTCTGGATGCGGAACGTAATGACTCCGGATACCGGTGTTGAACATTTTTGGTGGCCATTAATCTTAAGAGGAATTGGACTGGGATTGTTATTTGTACCAATTACTACTTTGTCATTGTCTACGTTAAAAGGAAAGCATATTGGTGAAGGAGCTGCCTTTACCGGAATGATGAGACAATTAGGAGGTTCTTTCGGTATAGCCATTATAACCACTTTTATCACAAGATTCTCTCAGAAACACAGAGTTGATCTGATTGCTCATCTGGACGGAAGCCGAATAGAAGTACAACAACGCATTCAAATATTGCAAAAAAGCTTTATGTCTAAAGGATTCAGTTCAAACGAAGCCTTAAACAAAGCGTATCAGGTAATGGATTTTTCAGTAATGAAACAAAGCACTGTTTTAGCTTATATGGATATCTTTCTTTACCTGGGGATTATGTTTTTATTCTGCATTCTTTTTGTTTTCTTAATTAAGAAAAGTAAAAACGTAATTAATCCCGCCGATGCAATGCATTAATAATTTAAGGAAAAGTTAAACAGAATAACCGATTGAAATAATTGGTATATTTGCAAAAAATTTACAACACATGAATTTACAAAATATCCCTAATATCAAACACTTAGATAGTGGGAATTTCTTCATATTGGCTGGACCTTGTGCTATTGAAGGAGAAGAAATGGCTATGAGAATTGCAGAAAAACTAGTTGGAATAACTGACAAACTGCATATTCCATACGTTTTCAAAGGATCTTTCAAAAAAGCAAACCGTTCCAGAATTGACAGTTTTTCGGGAATTGGAGATGAGAAAGCTTTAAAAATTTTACAAAAAGTGGCTAAAGAATTTGGTGTGCCTACTGTAACGGATATTCATACAAATGAAGATGCTGCTATGGCTGCCGAATACGTTGATGTTCTTCAAATTCCTGCTTTTTTAGTACGCCAGACTGATTTGGTTGTCGCTGCTGCGAATACCGGAAAAACGGTAAATCTGAAAAAAGGACAATTTATGAGTCCGGAGAGTATGAAGCACGCTGTTCAAAAAGTACTTGACTGCAATAACCAAAACGTTATGGTGACAGACAGAGGATCTATGTTTGGTTATCAGGACATGATTGTCGATTTCCGAGGCATTCCAACTATGCAGAATATGGCCACTACTGTTTTAGATGTTACCCATTCGTTGCAACAGCCTAATCAAATGACAGGTGTTACCGGAGGACGTCCTGACATGATTGAAACGATTGCCAAAGCAGGTATTGCTGTTGGTGTTGACGGAATTTTCATCGAGACTCATTTTGATCCTGCAAATGCAAAAAGTGATGGCGCTAACATGCTTCACCTTGATTATTTTGAAGGTTTGATGACAAAACTTGTTGCAATCAGACAAACAATCAATCAGTTTTAATTATTTTTTCAATACTAATGAAACACTCATTTTTGATAGTAGTGCTGTTTTTTTGCGCTGCATTTCAGACAACTATTGCTCAAGACGGTACGGTTAATCCGGAAAAATACACGGCTCATAACAAGGGTAAGTTTTACATCTATTGGGGAGGAAACAGAGAAACTTTTTCAAAATCGGATATCCATTTTAAAGGTGCTGATTATGATTTCACCTTATATGATGTTACAGCTCATGATAAACCAAAAGGCTGGCATGTAGATTATGTAAATCCTGCAAGGATGACTATTCCTCAAACTAATCTCCGTATTGGGTATTTTGTTAGTGATAAATACAACGTTTCTATTGGTGTTGATCATATGAAATATGTAATGTTTCAGGACAGAGCGGTAAATTACAGCGGATACTATCCTAATGAAGGAAGTTATGATGAAGCATTCCCAACAGACAACAGTCAGGTTTTATTAACAGAAAAGTTTTTAACCTACGAACACACTGACGGATTGAACTATGTAAATGCTGAAGTTGCCAGAGTAGATGATATATCTGCTTTTATAGGCCTTCCAAATACCGATAAATTTCAGATTAACGTAACTGAAGGTTTAGGAGCAGGAATTTTATTCCCGAAAACCAATGCTAAACTTCTGGGTAAAGAGCGTCATGATGATTTCCATATTTCAGGATTTGGAATTTCTGCAAAGGCAGGATTAAATTTTACGTTCTTTAAGTATTTCTTTATTCAAACCGAATTAAAAGGCGGTTATATTGACATGCAAGACATTAAAACTACTTTTGAAGACGCTGATAAAGCCAGCCAGCATTTTTGGTTCTTACAAAGAAACATCACTGTAGGAGGAATATTCAGAATATAAAAACAACTTAAAAAATAGTTACCTTTTTATTTGGTAACTATTTTTTTTATTCTTTACTTTGTTTTTCAAAGTACTTTATATGGAAGCTAAAAATTATCTGGAAGACATAAAGGATATCAAACAAATGATGTCTCAATCAACACAATTTATCTCTTTAAGTGGCTTATCAGGAATTCTTGCCGGTATTTATGCACTAATTGGGGCAGCTTATGTAAACAATTTAATTTTAAAGCATAAAGGAGACTATATTACTTTAGAAAGTGCTACTTTCAGAGAAATTACACTAACAGCATTTGTAGTATTGGTTGCTTCGGTCATAACGGCTTCGCTCATGACAATCAATAAAGCCAAAGAACAAGGAGAGAAAGTATGGAATACTTCTTCAAAAAGATTGCTTATTAATTTCGCCATTCCATTATGTACAGGAGGAATTTTCACCTTACTTTTGCTTCGTCAGGGTTATTATGGCTTAATTGCCCCTATTACATTAATGTTTTATGGTTTGGCTTGTTTAAATGCCAGTAAATACACTTTACGTGATGTACGATATTTAGGAATTACTGAAATTATTTTAGGGCTACTGGCCGTTGAATTTTCAGGCTACGGACTGTATTTCTGGATAGTAGGTTTTGGGATCTGTCATATCATATATGGTGCAATGATGTATTATAAATACGATAGAAAATAACGGCTTCTGACAATTAAATGGAAATCATGAAAAAATCACTCATATTATTGTCCTTTATAGCATTTTTTATAAGTGCTTATTGCATCAAAACTAAGTCAGTTGCAAAAGAGGCTGACTATTCTGCTATTTTAGAGACAGTAAAAGATGGGGATATTATTTTTCAATCCTCGCAATCACCCCAATGCGAAGCCATCCGAATTGCTACAAGATCTAAATTCTCCCATTGTGGAATTATTTACGTGATAAAAGGAAAACAATACGTATATGAAGCCGTTCAGCCTGTAAAACTAACCCTATTGGAAAGTTGGATAACAGGTGGTGAAGGTCAAAAGTATGTTGTCAAAAGATTGAAAAATGCAGCTGAAGTATTAAATACTTCCACATTAAAAAAAATGAAAGATTACGGAAAGCAGTTTAATCACAAGGATTACGATTTGTATTTTGAATGGTCTGACAACAAAATTTATTGCTCTGAACTGGTTTGGAAAATCTATAAAAACGGAGCAAATATTGAATTGTGTAAATTAGTGAAGCTTAAGAATTTCAATTTAAAAAATGATAAAGTTAAAGCGGTTTTAAAAGAAAGATACGGGAATAATATTCCTCTTAATGAAGATGTAGTTGCTCCTTCTCAAATTGCCGATTCTAAATTATTAGAAACTGTAATTGATACTTATTAAAATTTGAAGAATATTATCCAAAATATAAACAAAGCTTTTGATCATCGCATCAGACTTGGCATCATGTCGGTACTGATGGTGAATGAATCTGCTGATTTTGCTACCCTTAAAGAACTTTTAGGAGTAACTGACGGTAATCTTGCTTCGCACACTAAAGCCCTGGAAACGGAAAGTTATATTATGATTGAAAAACAATTCATCGGTAAAAAACCGAATACAAGTTACAAAGCAACCAAAGAAGGCCGAAAAGCATTTCTGGAGCACATCAATGCTCTTGAAAAATTAATACAGAAAAGTTAACCTATTTTTTTATCTCTAAACTTTGAATTTCAAAGTACTTTTAAAATTAACAAATGAAAGATTTACTAATTCTATCCATTTACAAAATAATTAAAAAACCCTATCTGCTCATGTTTAAAAAAAATCCGGCTTGGGACTTAACAATTCAGGACTACCTCAATTATTCTGAAGATAGTCTTGGATTTCATTTGGGCAATTTTCTGGTCCAATCCAATTTAGAAATACAACCGCAACTGGAAGATCACGATATACATCACGTACTTACTAACATCGGGATTACTGTTCTTGATGAAATCGACATGCAATTCTATTTATGGGGAAATGGCAGAAAAACACCATCTTCCTTTACTGGAATTTTAGCAGGATTACTTTTCTATCCACTTCATTTTAAACGTTTCAACTCCATATACAAAAAAGGAAAACAGGCCCATCGATTTTATGATTTGGATTTTTCCAAAATGCTCTCACAACCTATTCAAACAATTCAATTTGCATTTAATATTAAATAAACATGAGAAATTTTAACTGGATAAACACTTTTTCGTTTTCAACATTAATCGCCATCTTTTCCTTCCTGATTGGAACTGTTCTGTTCCTTCTTTTTATCATTATTCCTAGTCAGAACTTACTGATAATTGGCTTCTTATATGTTGCAACAGCCGTTTTTATCAACCTGATAATTCTAATCAGCCTGATAGGTCAGTTGCTTTTTATTCCATTGGAAAGAACAGAAAACACCATCCGGATCTTAATCTTATTAAGCAATATCCCAATCGCTATACTATATCTGAGTCATATAATTTATTAAAAATCACAATCTAAATACTAATAAAATGGAAAATCAAACAGAAAACAACAGTCAGAACAAAGGTTCTTTCTTTCAATCAACAACGGCCAAAATGATGATGGTGGGTCTGCTCACCCTCGTGTTATTAATTCCATTGGAACTTGTAAAAGATCTCATCAGTGAGCGATCACAGCGGAAACAGGAAGTTGTCAACGAAGTAACGGAACTCTGGGGAAAAGATGTCTTCTTTTATGGTCCGATATTAAAAGTTCCTTATAAAGCATATAAAGAATATAACGTGACCAATTCCAAAACCAAAGTCGTTACTATCGAGAAAAGTGCCACGATTGAATATGCTTACTTTTTCCCTGAAAAATTAAGCAATAAATCGGATGTAAAGAAAAACACTTCATTAAAACGAGGCATTTATAACAATGTGGTTTTCACTGCTAACATGCATTTTGATGGACAATTCACCCAACCGGATTATGCAAAATTAGGTATTAAAGAAGAAGATTTACTTTGGGATAAAGCCTCCATTATTGTAAAAACAACCAATTTAAAAAGTATTAAAAGTGATTTAAATATCAGATTAAACAACCAAAAATTAGATTTCGAATCGAAACCGGAAGAAGACAATTTCTATGGAACTTTAGAGACCAGTACTTTTAATTATAAGGTTTTAGCCAATAAAGAAACTATTTACTTCAACTTCCTGATGCAATACAATGGAAGCAATAGTGTCAAATTTATTCCTGTAGGAAAAACAACTTCCATTATAGTAGATTCCGATTGGGATTCGCCAAGTTTTGAAGGAACTTTCGCTGCCAATGACACTACCAAAACAATAGGTAAAAAAGGATTTCATGCCGATTGGAAAATATTAGATATCAACCGTTCATTTTCACAGCAATATGCTGAAAAGATTCCTAATCTTAATGAATATTCTTTTGGTGTAAAACTAATTGAAACTGTCGACGAGTACCAACAAAGCGAGCGCGCTTCAAAATACGGGTTTCTCGTAATTGGATTGACCTTTTTGGTTTTCTTTCTGATACAATCCATCAGCAAAATCAGCATTCATATTTTTCAATACAGCATGATTGGATTGGCCTTGATTATGTTTTATACTTTATTGATCTCAATTACAGAACATTCCAGTTTTGCACTGGGTTATGTCATTGCCGGAATTTCAGTAATTGCCTTGATAACTTTGTATTCGGTCTCTGTATTAAAGAATAAGAAATTCCCACTATTTATTGGTCTTTCGCTTACTGCTTTATATACGTTTATATTCGTAATCATTCAACTGGAAAATTATGCGCTTTTAGTAGGAAGCATCGGTTTATTCCTGATTCTTGGGGCAGTAATGTACTTTTCCAGAAAAATTGACTGGAATAATTCCAATTCATAATAAGAGTGAATTCATATTGCATAAAAAAGCCCTGAAATTCAGGGCTTCTTTTATTATTCAATACCGTACTTATCGACCAGATAAATCAGTGAAGCCATAGTAGCTGCTCCCAACTCGAGTTCTCTTTTATTAATCGCATCAAAGGTATCATTTGCGGCATGATGATAGTCAAAATAACGCTGTGAATCAGGCAATAAACCGGCTTTAACGATTTTTGAAGATGTTAACGGTTCAATATCGGAGCCTGCATGCCCTTCTGAAAAAACATGAACATAGTAAGGCTCAAAAAGAGATTTCCAATTAGCAATTTTCTTACGATTTGCCGCATCGCTTTCTAAAGAAAAACCTCTTGGTGTAAATCCACCTGAATCACTTTCCATTGCAAAAATGTGGTTTTCGCTATTTTTCTGTGCCAATTCCTGATATTTACCTCCTCCTCTGCCTCCATTTTCTTCATTCATAAACAGTACTACTCTAAGGGTATTTTTCGGTTTGAAGCCAATGTTCTTAAATATATTGGCTACTTCCATACTTTGAACACATCCTGCACCATCATCGTGTGAGCCGTCAGCGAGATCCCAAGAATCTAAATGACCTCCAACCACAATTATTTTTTCAGGATGCTCACTTCCTTTTATTTCTCCAACAACATTGTAAGACAAAACATCATCTTCCATTTTACATGATTGTTTAAAATAGAATTTTAGTTTCGGATTACTTTTTAATGTCTTACTCAACAATTCAGCACCGTTAGTACTGATGGCTGCCGAAGGTATGTATTGTTCTTTCGGGATATCTCCATACCCCATCCAACCTGTATGAGGAAAATCATCTAATCTGTAAGTAAGCGAACGAACAATTGTCGCTATTGCTCCATATTTTGAGGCTTCTTTAGCCCCTGCTCTTCTCTGATCTCCGGCTCCGAAATAAGCACGAAATGCCTCAATTTGAGAAGCATCCATAGGACGATTAAAGAAGATTATTTTTCCTTTAATTTTAGCTTCTCCTAGTGTTTTCAGATCATCCATTGACTGGACTTCGATAATTTCAGCCATAATTCCGGCTTTCGGAGTTGCCACAGAGCCTCCCAAAGCACAAATAGGTACTACCGTTTTTTTCTTTCCATCAAGGAAATAGGCGGTTTCTTTTTCACCACGAACCCATTTTGGCACCATAACTTCCTGAAGATATACTTTATCGAAAGCTCCCAAAGCTTCCATTTGGATTTTAGTATATTCTACTGCTTTTTGAGCTCCATCCGAACCTGATAATCTGGATCCGATAGAATTAGATAAATAATCAAGCCAGGAATAGCATTTAGAATTAGTTAACGCTGATTTGTATATTGTTGCTAATTGGCTTTCATCCGAATTTTGAGCTAATCCAACAATGGAATTTAATAAAAGTAATGTCAGGAGTTTTTTCATTTTAGGGCATCTTTTTAATGAATAGTAAATTAACAAAATAAAAAAGTCCCGACAAAATCGGGACTTTCATTTATTTTCCATCTACATAATCTTGCAGATATTGGAATCTTTCAGTGAGTTTTCCGTTCTCAGTAATTTTTGCTCTCTGTAAAATGCCATCTTGATCATTGTTATAAAAAGCAGGAATTACATGCTCAAGGAACATTTCTCCAAAACCTTCGCTGGCATCTTTAGGCAATTCGCAAGGCAAATTATCAACTGCCATTACAACTATTGCAGCCGGATGCAAATAATCTACTTCCTTGTGCTCACTTGGCAAATAACCGTATAATGGCTCAGCAATTGTCGAAGCGCGAACCGTACAAGCAATTGGTCCATCAACATCACAAGAAATATCAGCAACAACCTTTATCTTGTTATCAGCAGCTTTAAGCATGTCCTGAGATAGTATTACCGGAGCACCGTTCCCGTAAAAATGCCCAGCCATGAAGATATCCGAAACTTTAGTAAAACGCCCGAAATCTGAAGTATAATACTCTGGATTTGCATAAAAGTCTTTTTTATCAAATGCATTTCCATCAATTCTTTTATTGTAATCTTCCAAATCTAAATGCGTATAAACAGGAATATCATAGCTCTTTGTCAAATAATCCGTAATGGAAACTTCTTTGATTTTCATCGCATCAAGCATTTCTTTAGCGCCTAATCCAACTTTACCATGACCTGTTAATACGATTTTTATAGGAGGTAGTACCGGTCTGCGCAGACGTTCGACCAAAGCATTTTTATCGGTTAATGTTTCTGCTTTGACTAAATTAAATAAATCGTATTTCATCCCAAATGCACGGATTCCGTTGTAAGCTCCCACAATTCCTGCATAACGCCCAAAACCGATTAGCCTATGATTTGCTTGATTTACAACGGTTTCATGGTCAAATAATTCAATGTTTTTTTCCAAGCAGGAAAGCAATAATTTTCTGTTATACGGTTGTTTTTTAATCGTATGTGAAAAGAAGAAATACTTTTTATTTGGAATCAATGACTCTGTAGGAACCTCTTTAACTCCAATTAAAACATCACAATCTGAAACATCATTAGTCACTTCAAACCCTAAATTGCTGTACAGTTCGTCTGGAAAAACACGTATGTCAGATGATTCGACTTTTATTTCAGCCTGAGGAAATTGTTGCTTCAGTCTGACCAATTCATCAGGTGTAAAAACAACACGTCTGTCCGGTGGGTTTTTTCTTTCTTTTATAATTCCAAATTTCATGTAACTGCTTGATTTTAAAGTTTAAAATAATTATAACTAATTATTTGATATTTGTTACAAATATAACAATTCCATGATATGAAACAAGCCAAAATAATTAGTTTTAACCTATTTTGAATGTCAATACTTTAATTATATTTGTTTTGTAAGTACTTAAAAATGACATCGAAACTAAACATAAAACTTCTCCTACTTTTTATATTGTTAACTATTTGTTTTTCATGCACTGAGAAAAAAAAGGTATTAAAAACAAAAGAAGAAAGCAAAGTAGGTTCTGTATACTCAATGCAGCCGTTTGAAGGCAATTTACCTGACGTAAGTCCTGCAGACAAAAGTAAGCTGCAACATACAATCCAGCACTTTTATGATAAAATTTATGTTCCGAATAATTTTTCAGGCAGTTTTTTAGTGGCTAAAAACGGACATATCATTTTTGAAAAATACCGCGGAATGTCTAATTTCGAAAATAAGGACACCATTACTTCGGAAACTCCGTTGCACATCGCTTCTTTAAGCAAGGTACTTACCGCAACGGCTGTTTTGTTTCTGATAGATTCAAAAAAAATCACTCTGGATCAAAGGGTAAATACCATTCTTGAAGGTTTTCCCTATGAAGATATAACTGTAAGAACTTTATTGAATCACCGTAGCGGCCTTCGTAATTACAGCTATTTTACCGATAAAAATAATGTCTGGAACAAAAGAGACACTTTGCATAACAGTGACTTGATTCCATTTATGGTTAAAAATGATATCGAATTAGAATTTAAACCTGATTCCCGTTTCAGTTATTGCAATACCAATTATTCTTTTTTAGCATTAATTATTGAAAAAATAACAAAAATGGATTACCGCACAGCGATGCAAAAACTCATTTTTGAGCCTCTTGACATGAAAAATACTTTTGTTTTTGATTTAAAAAGAGACGGAAAAACAGCAAGCCAATCGTATAAAGGAAACAAAATAAAGTACCCGCTTAACTATCTTGATGATATTTATGGAGATAAAAATATTTATTCAACTCCCAGGGATTTGCTGAAATTTGATATGGCAACTTACAATCCCACCTTTCTAAATAAAAAATTACTGAAAGAAGTATTTAAAGGATACAGTTATGAAAGCCGAGGTACCAGAAATTATGGTCTGGGAATCAGAATGTTTGAATGGGAGAATGGCAAAAAAATGTTTTATCATAATGGCTGGTGGCACGGAAGCACTTCGGCATATATCAAACTGAAAGATGAAAAAACGACATTAATCTGTATTTCAAACAAATACACGCGATGCACTTACAGATTGAAGCTTTTATCAAGCCTTTTTGGTGATTATCCTTTTGAATTAAAAGGGAAAGATGAAACTTTGGAATAAAAATTGATATAAATTAAGTACTTTTGCAAACTCACAAATGGGGTCGACTGGTTTTGACAGCAAGTCGAATTGAATTGTAAGCATGTTGAGCATTGAGGTGTTGCTCATTAATATAATGTCTCGAACTTTTACACGGCGAAAATAATTACGCTTTAGCTGCTTAATCTGAATTATAGTAAGATTTGCCTAGTTCCTACAAGGTAGGAAAGCTGGATTCTCCTGAAAAGCCTTGGTTTGTGGCGTTTCGCAAAGGAGAACCGTAAAAATAAACCTAGAAACGGTAATGCTTTGAATCCGTTTTGACACTAATAAAGCTAAGTATTGTGTTGCTGTTTCTGGCTTAGCACAATATCGAAAATCTAATCAGGAAATAAACATGTAGAAAGCTCTTTAGTTGCTTGTTTGGACCCGAGTTCGATTCTCGGCGACTCCACAAAATAAAAAACCGTCTCGTTATCTGAGGTGGTTTTTTATTTTTTATACCTGACGATGCCCAATCAATATCAGCTCATAAAAACTTGCTACCTGCAATACATTTTGCTCTTGTGTTGTCCAACAAAACATTGTTGCTCAAACAAGTAAAAACTATTTATATTACTTGTGCTTCCGCCCTATCCTATCACGTTTCGGCTAGCTGAGAAAAACTGTATTTAAAAACAATGTTAATACTAATAAAAAGCAATTTTTATTATTTATTTTAATTTATTTTTAATGTTTTGATGCAATTTCAATAAAATAAGTGTTAAATAAATCTTTTTTTATTAAATTTGATTACAACAAACACCCTACTAATTATGTCTAAACAAACACTTTACATTTTGGGCATCTTAGCAACAATCATTCTTGGGGCCATATTATACCCTAAATTTTGCTGTAAAGATTGCTGTGAGGCAAAGGCAGAAAATCCTGTACCAATCTCAAAAAACAATGAAATAGGAAGTAGTGCCATTTTCAAATTAACCGGAAATGATTTCGACTACTCTTGTAATGACAATTTCAGATTTTTATCCAACGGTTTTAACAACATTCAGCCCGTGAGCGACTCCATTAATTCTGGAATCGATTTATTAAAAAGGTTTTTCGATAAACAAACAAACGAAAAACTTCTAATTACAGGTTATGCATTAAACACGGAAAAAAATACTTCTGCATTTCCAAATTTAGGCATGGCCAGAGCGAACGATGTGAAAAATTATTTCGTTTCAAAAGGGTTTGTAGCCAATAGATTTGAAACCAGCGGTGAGCTTCGGGAGGAATGGAAAGTAAGCAACGACACAGTTTACGGTGCTGTCAGTTTTACCATCAAGCATAACGAAAATGCGACAGCTTCAAATACCACTGAGGATTGGAATGCATTAAAAGAAAAAATAACAGCAAATCCTTTAGTATTATACTTCAATACAAATCAGACGGAAATCAGTTTAACATCGGAAGAAAGACAAAAAATAGCTGATTTAAGCAGGTATCTGGACAATGTTCCTAGTGCCAAAATAAGCTGTACAGGTCACTCAGACAGTTCCGGAAATAGAGATGTGAATATAAAATTAGGTCAAAAACGTGCCGATTTTGCCAAAAATTATCTAGCAAAAAACGGTATTTCCTCTGACAAAATCGAAAGCTCTTCCAAAGGTCAGGACGAACCTATTGCAGACAACAGGACTGCTGAAGGCAAATCTAAAAACCGAAGAACAGTCATAACTCTCAAATAATCTATCAATATAAAAACTTAATATTATGAATATACCATGCTTTTTAATCCCAGTTATAGTAGGTCTTATCAGTGCATTTTTAGGGTATTTATTAGGAAAAACGAAATCCGGCGGAGGTGATTTAAAGTCAAAACTCGATTTCAGTAATTCTGAAAACACCAAATTAAACAGCAGGATTTCACTTCTGGAAAGCGATTTGGCTTCTGCCAAAGCAGGAACAGCTTCCGCCTCACTTCAAGCTGATTTAGACGTCTGCAAGGAAAATACCGCAAAACTGAATGCCACTATTTCTTCTTTACACACAGAAATCGATTCGATAAGAGCCAAACACTCCAGCACACAATCCTTTACTGCAGTTTCAGATATACCAATCCCTTTTGATGCTGATTTAGCTGCCTCTGTTTATGGTAAAAAAATAAAACAGGACGATTTAAAGATTGTGGAAGGAATAGGTCCAAAAATTGAAGAATTATACCATAATGCAGGAATCACAACATGGAAAGCGCTTTCTGAAACTTCATTGGAAAGATCACAGGCCATTCTTCGCGAAGCAGGAGAAAGATATGGAATGCACAATCCGTCAACGTGGGCGAAACAATGCCTGCTGGCATACCAAGGCAAATGGAATGAGCTGAAAGACTGGCAAGAGAGCTTAGATGGCGGGAAAGAATAATTTATCAAAATGTTATAATATCAAACCACACTTTTCAGTGTGGTTTTTTTATCTTTGAAAAAAAGAATGAGTTATAATGATATCATAGGAACAATAGGTGTTGGAATTATTCTAATCGCTTACTTTTTAAATATATTCTCACTAATTACTAAAGAAGGCAAACTCTATTTCATATTAAATGTTTTAGGCGCTTTAATTGCTTGTTACGCCTCTATTTTAATCAATTATATGCCTTTTATAATTCTGGAAGGAACCTGGGCTGCAGTTAGCATTGTCGGATTAATTAAATGTCTGAAAAAATAAAAAAACATGGAAAATACTTCTTTAATAACCAAATTTTATACCGCTTTCTCCAATTCAGACGCAATTGAAATGGCTTATTGTTATCATGATGAAGCTGTTTTTGAGGATCCGGCTTTTGGAAAATTGAACCATGACGAAGTTGTTGCCATGTGGAAAATGCTCCTGGAAAGAAGCAAAGGAAACTTAAAAATTGAATTTAAAAATGTTATTTCAGATGAAAAATCAGGTTCTGCAACTTGGATTGCAACCTATATTTTCAGTCAAACCAATCGAAAAGTTGTCAATGTAATTGATGTCGAATTTGAGTTTAAAGACGGATTAATCATAAAACATAAGGATAATTTTGACATTTACAAATGGTCAAAACAGGCTTTAGGATGGAAAGGTTTTCTATTGGGATGGACACCTTTTATGCAAAATGGAATCCAACAAAACGCTAAAAAATCACTAGCAAATTACATTAAAAAAACGACTTAAAACAGTCCGAAAATCAAATTATTTTACTTTAAAAGAGCAGTTGTTTTATCATTCCATTTACGATTGGAATTATAAAACAACCGGCCGTTTTTAACTTCTAAAGGACCATCAAAATTATTGGTAAAAAGTGCTCCCGTACCCAAACCCTGAGGCATGGAATTATACTTCAAAAAAGTAAATTGAGCAATCGCATTTAATCCTATATTCGACTCTAAAGCTGATGTAATCCACCAACCGATGTTGTGTTTTTCAGCCAGTGAAATCCACTCATCAGTCCCTCTGATTCCGCCTATAAAACTTGGCTTTAAAATGATATATTGAGGCTTAATTTTAAGCAATAAATCTTCTTTTTCCTGATATGTAAAAACACCAATGAGTTCTTCGTCTAAAGCGATGGGCAAATTCGTGCTTTTACACAAAACTGACATCGTGTCAGTATGGTTTTTTTGTATTGGTTGCTCAATACTATGCAATTGAAAACCAGTTAATTGATTTATTTTATATAAAGCTTCATTTTCACTAAAAGCACCGTTAGCATCCACACGGATTTCTATTTGTTCCGGAGAGAAATTCTGACGAATATAACGCAGTAACTGCAGTTCTTTATCAAAATCTATGGCTCCGATTTTAAGTTTTATGCATTGAAAACCCTGAGCGATTTTTTCTTCGATTTGCTGCTTCATAAACACCTCATCACCCATCCAGATTAAACCATTAATCAGAATGCTTTTTTCTCCTGAAGTAAAGTCCGAAGGAAATAGCAAAAAAGGGTTCTCACCCGTAAGAGAACGGAACGCCATTTCGACTCCAAACTGAATGGAAGGAAACTCCATTAAAGCTTCCCAAAGCATTTTTTCACCCAGATGAATATGATCACAAACCCATTGTAATTTTTCTTCATAATCAGGTCTGTCGTCTGCACTGAGACCACGCAAAATTCCACACTCACCTATGCCCTTTTTCCCGTCGTTTTCCAACACCAGGAACCAAGTTTCTTTTTGGGTTAAAACACCGCGGGAAGTTCCCGATGGTTTTTTAAAATCGAGGATGTATTTGTGATAGACTGCTTTCAATTTGGATTGCTTATAACGTTAGTTTGAACCGGCTTCATAATTTCCAGATTTTGAATGAAAGGGCTAATTGAGGCAAAGCCATTTTTAATCGACCAGCCTCAGCACCTTTTTGAAATTATCTGACGGCAGATTCTTTTTTTGGAAAGTATCCAAATCGTTGATCGTTTTATTTTTCCAGGTTTGATTCACCGAAACATTTTGTGCTTTGAATTTATTATGAATTTCTTTTGAAGCCGTCATGTTATCCAGAAACATGTAAGTGTGTGCCAAATTAAGCTGCACCAACAGTTCACTGGAATCTATTTTTTCGGCGGTTTTAAGCGATTTAAGCGACTTTTCGAATTGTTTGGTGAAAATGTATTGCTCAGCCAGAGAATTGTAATCTAGAGCCGTCCCTTTGCCTTTATCGATGATTTTATCGCTAAGGAGCTGGATGGCATTTTCAAATTGACCTTTCAAGGACATTGTTTTGGCCTCCATGCGGATGATTTTATTAAAAACCAATGTATTTCCGGTTTCGGCTAAAGAAGCATCTTCAAATTTAGCAAGCAACGCATTTTTCTCTGAAGCAGTCAGTTTCTGAAACTCCTGAAATTTATATTCTTTCTGGATTTTCTCCATGATATTAAAGCAAAACGAATCAGAATTCGTCAATCTTGAAGCCGTTTCTGAGGCTTTTATAAAAACAGCGGCTATTTTCTTATTGTCCTGACTCCAGCCACGACTGGCTTTCTTATCGACCCAAGGCACAATTTCCAGCACAATTTTCTCATTCATGATCCAGTTCTGATTTTCAAAAGCAAACCAAAGAATCTTTGTATTTTCATTGAGGCAGGTAGATTTTAACATCGAAACCACTTTGGCGTCTTTGCTTACCGAATTGGGCTGATACAGACAAGCCGACTTGAAATCACCTGATTTTGTGTACTCGGTGGCTTTATCGTTATCCGTAAAAATACCATACGTGCATTTATCACTTCCTGAAATACTTGAGGCCAGAGAAATAGCTCCGCCGGCACCTTTCCCAATGTAGTATGGATCAGGAATGGATTTAAGAACAGAAGCCAGATCATTGACCATCTTCTGGTTTTCATCCAATAAGGTAATTCTGTACACGAATTCAGTGGTTCCTACCGGAAGATCTTCCGATTTGATTACAATTTTATCGCCTGCAGACAGCTTGATTTCTTTATTTGTAATTCGTTCTTTATCCCAATAACCGTCCATTTCCTGTGAAAATGACGTATGGAAAGCAAAAAGCATGAAAAAGGGTATTATCTTGAATTTCATTATAAATTTTTAATGGATTACAGCAATTAGAATGCCATAGTTTTATTGGAATATAAAAGGGTCCTGCAACCTTACTGCAGGTATGCGGCACTTTGACGGCACTTTGACGGCGCTTAGTAGCAATGGAAAAACTAGAGGTCGATGCTTTCACCAATTTCGAGCAGCATCAGATCTTTACCGGCATCAAAAAACTTCTTTTTGGCTTCGTCATGATTGATAACGATATAGCCGAAAGTATCGAAATGGTAACCCAAAACCTTGTCACAGTCTACAAAATCAGAAGCAATGATGGCATCATCGACATCCATCGTAAAATTGTTACCTATTGGCAAAATTGCCAAATCAAGTTTAGTGCGCATCGGAATGAGTTTCATGTCCATTGTAAGAGCAGTATCACCCGCGATATAGATATTTTTATGTTCGCCTTCGATTACAAAACCTCCGGGTTGACCGCCGTAACTGCCGTCAGGAAAAGAACTCGTATGAATAGCGTTGACGTATTTTACATTCCCAAAATCAAAGTCCCAGCTTCCGCCGTGATTCATCGGATGAAACTGCAGTCCTTTGCTTCCGAAATGTGTCGCAATTTCATAATTGGAAACAATCACCGCATTAGTCCTTTTGGCAATAGCCTCTACATCGAGGATATGATCCTGATGCGCATGAGTTAACAGAATATAATCGGCTTTCAGCGTATCGATATCGACATGGGCTGCTTTGGGATTACCTGTAATGAAAGGATCTACTAAAATATGTTTTCCTGAAACTTCAATACCGATTGAAGCATGTCCGTAGAATGTTATTTTCATCTTTATTGAATTGATTTTATTTAAGTTAACTACTTATCTTCCGCCTAAAAAGACATTTACAATAATATCCGAAAAAAAATAAATCAGACATAAGGACAACAATAACGAAAGTAAAAAGGTACTTATCGCTACTTTCTTTAATTCCGGATCCAAAGCTCTCGGATCTTTATTCTTATACACCGTAACCAAATGTTTTACCAACGGGATATAAGCCAGCAGGAAAAGATACTGATCGAAATGGAAATGTTGCAGAACAGCAAACAGCAGGATTAGAGCCATTGCTGTTACAATCAGGAAATAATGGTAGATTTTGGCTTTTTCGCCTCCTATTTTAACTACAATCGTGTTTTTTCCCGCTTTTTTATCAGAAGCCTCATCACGCATATTGTTCAGATTAAGAACTCCAACGCTTAGCATTCCAATGGCGGCAGCAGGTAAAACCAATTGCCAGTCGAATTGTTTTGAATATAAAAAGTTGACTCCCAAAGTACTCACCAATCCGAAGAAAACAAATACAAAAACATCACCAAACCCTTTATAACCATAAGCAGAATTCCCTACTGTATAACGGATAGCCGATGCAATAGCCAGAATACCCAGCACAAGAAAAAAGATCGAATACCCTAAATGGTTGTCGTGAAAAGAAACATAAATCAGTAAAACCGCAGAAATGAATGTTAAAGCCGCTGTGATAAACATAGCTCTTTTCATTGCTTTTGGTGTAATTACACCACTTTGTATGGCACGCGCAGGTCCTACCCTGTCTTCATTGTCCGTTCCTTTAATCCCGTCGCCGTAATCATTAGCGAAATTGGACAGAATTTGCAATCCCAACGTAGTCAGCATGGCGAAACCGAATATTTTCCAGCTAAAAACTTGTGTTGGCGTTAAAATATCATTTGTAGGGTTTGCCAATGCGTATAAACTGCCCACCATAATTCCGGAAACAGAAAGAGGTAAGGTTCTTAATCGTGCAGCTTCAATCCAGTGTTTCATTTTTGATGAATTAATTAAATCGTTATAAATACTGTAATCTGTTTTACATCCAATTACTGTCCGATGTTTCTATTTTGTACAGCCAAAGATTGACATATGCCTTGATTTTTGTAAAATCTCCCAATTGGAAAGCCACATTTCCGCCGGCAGTATGCAGGGTAAGATATCCAATATCTGCACCCTTATGCCAAAAAAGCTGTGAAGTAGTTATTGCCTGGATTTTCATAGGCTCTATAATATCATGTGCAATATCCCAGGCACCACTCTGTTTTATGATAAAATCGTCGCTGATAAACAACCGGTAATTCCTGAATCCGAAAAAGTGTACCAATCCAAAAAACAGGATATAAAATGGCGTTAGATAAGCAAATTCCAACAGTTGCGGAGCAGCATAATTGCCAACTATAAAAAATCCTGTCAAAGGTATTACTATTGTAAGGAATATTGAAAAAACAAGTTTGCGAAAATTCGGCTGCAACATGATGCCTCTTTCCGGAATTCTTCCAAAAAGCAATTTCAGTATTTCGTCCTTTTCTAATTCGTTACAGCCCGGAATCTCAATAGCCGATTTGCGTTCGTCTCTTCCATCACTTACAGCTTGTCTGATTTTAAGCTCCAGAATATTCATTTTTTTCTGAAAATAATTCCGAGACACTGTTGTAATCTGGACTTTTTCAGGCTTAATAATGGTACTTTTCGTATTCAGCAAACCAAAAGACAACAACAGTGAGCCGCTTTGTCTTTCAATCTTGTAATCGAAATACCGTACAATAACACGAAAAAGGTTAATCACTAAGACAGAGACAAGCATCAGAAAAACAATAAATGCCACAGATTGTAACGCAAAACCTTGATCAACAGCTAAGTTCTTATCAATATAGGTACCTATTTTATCCTTATCAAACTTGGAGTGTTCTGCCAGATTATTAACGTTTTCATAAACCGTAGCAAAAAAAGCCAAAATGATACCCAAACTTCTGATATAATTTGAGGTAATCCCTATTTTCAAAAGGCTTAAAAAGCTGATGTTAATAAACGGATGCGCTTCAGACGATACTACAGCCGGTCCTTCCGTTTCCTGAATTTCATTCTTTTTGTTTTTCCCATTTTCCAGCAGGCATGCTTTGAGTTCCAGTGCCAACCGATGTGAAATCGCCTTAATTTCTCCTTCTTTTTTAGTACTTCCGGCAGTATCCACATCTAACGAGTATACACCGATAATTCTTTGGATTAAAGATTGGCTGATATTTACCTGTTGAATTTTATTCAACTGAACAGTTGTTTTGGATTTATTGAAAACTCCTTCGTTAATGATGAATTCCTCGTTTTCATAATCCAGAAAAAAGGAAAAATTACGGTAACGCAGATACGCAAAAATGGCAATAACCAGAAAAACACCAAAGATTCCCAGCAAAAGAAATGCTGTATTGATTTGATTGAATTTAAAAATCCAAAACACTAAAATAGGCCATAACGCTCTTGCCCAACCTCTTATAGTATCAAAAAACATAACCAATACTCCAATTGGAGACTGTAGCTGCGGCCGGGTAAAATTGGTTTCCATTATAGTTGTTTTTGAATTTTACCCATCAAAAGTTGTTTAATATTTTCTGCCTGCGATTTTTCTATCCCCGGTATTTCAATATCACTGGAACTTCCGCCTGCAGTGAAAATCTCAATTTTGGCCAATCCGAAATACCTTGAAAGCAATCCCTCATGCAAAGCCACATGCTGTACTCTATTATACGGGATAACCACTGTATTGGTCGCAATAACCCCATATCTGAAAAGCACATCGTGATTCCTGAAAGCAAATGCTTTTTTCCGGAAACTGATTCTGGAAAAAAAGACTGAAAGCCCCAGAAAAATAATAAAAGTACAACCTACTCCCAATTGGAATCCTCCCAAATCCTCTACAAAATAAAGGATCGCAGCGGCAGCTATTCCTAAAATCAGGAAAAAAATAAGCCAGTACAGCAAAATTACTTTCCAATAATTAGGATGTAAGGAAGTAAATTGAACTTCCTCAAATTTAGGAAGAGCGCTGACATCTATTGTTTCGTTTGTAAAATTTTCCATTGAGAAAGTCTGTTTGATAATGTACTACGTCAGTTTACGACGATCTTGTTTTTGGTTTTTGCTTTACACTCCTTGGCTATTCTCCAAATTATGGCAGCCATTTTTTATCAAAATTAGGCTTGCGTTTTTCAAGAAAAGCATCGCGTCCTTCTTTTGCTTCTTCGGTCATGTATGCCAAACGAGTAGCTTCACCGGCAAAAACCTGTTGTCCCACCATACCGTCATCTGTCAGATTCATTGCAAATTTCAGCATTTTTATAGAAGTAGGTGATTTTGCCAGAATTTCCTGTGCCCATTCATAAGCAGTATCTTCGAGTTCTTCGTGAGGAATTACGGCATTGACCATTCCCATTTCGAATGCTTCCTGTGCAGAATAATTTCTTCCTAAAAAGAAAATCTCGCGGGCTTTCTTTTGTCCTACCATCTTAGCTAAATAAGCAGAACCATAACCACCATCAAAACTGGTTACATCAGCATCTGTCTGTTTAAAAATTGCATGTTCTTTACTTGCCAATGTTAAATCACAAACTACGTGCAGACTATGCCCGCCACCTACTGCCCAGCCTGGGACAACGCAGATAACCGCTTTTGGCATAAAACGAATTAATCTTTGTACATCCAAAATGTTCAGTCTGTGGTATCCGTCATCTCCTACGTAACCCTGATGTCCTCGGGCTTTTTGATCTCCACCGCTGCAAAACGACCAAATTCCGTCTTTAGAGGAAGGTCCTTCGGCAGAAAGCAGCACCACACCAATGGAAGTATCTTCTTGTGCATCATGAAAAGCCTGTAATAATTCGGCGGTTGTTTTGGGACGAAAGGCATTACGCACATCCGGACGGTTAAAAGCAATCCTTGCTACGCCATCGCATTTCTTATATGTTATATCTTCAAACTCCTTAACGATTTTCCAGTTTATGGTACTCATATGTAATAATTTTACCGTAAAAATAACTATTTTTTATGTTATCTTGCGGTTTCAAAAAAATTAAAATACAATGAAAAAACTATTTATTTTAGCTTCCTTACTGGGTTTTATTTTCTCAGGAAATGCGCAAAAATATGAATTTCAAACCGTTACTGACCTAGAAGCCTTACCTGTAATCAGCCAAGGAAATTCAGGAACATGCTGGAGTTTTTCAGCTTCATCGTTTTTAGAATCGGAAATTATTCGTCTGACAGGAAAGAAAATTGACCTTTCGGAAATGTACCAAGTAAGAAATACGTATCCGAAAAAAGCCGAAAATTATGTTATGCGCCAGGGGAAAGCTCAATTTGGTGAAGGTGGACTTGCTCATGATGTAATCAATTCCGTTGCGGATTATGGAATAGTTCCAAATACCGTTTACACCGGATTGAACGGCACTTATGAAAACCATAATCATGCCGAAATGGTTGCTGTAATTGAAAGTATGCTGAAAACATACGTAGACAATCCTGCTAAAAAATTATCTCCAAACTGGAAGAATGCGATTGCTGCCATTTTAGATGTTTATATGGGTAAAAACCCAACTGAGTTTACTTTTGAAGGAAAAAAATATACTCCGCAAAGTTTTTTGGCTATGACCAAAATCAACCCGAAAGACTATGTAACCATTACTTCGTTTACCCATGTTCCAAATTACAAATCTTTTATATTGAATATTCCTGATAATTTTTCAAACGGAAGTTTTTACAATCTGCCGCTTACTGAATTTATCTCCAACATTGATTATGCACTGGCCAACGGTTATACGGTAGAATTGGACTGCGATGTGAGCGAACCTACTTTTTCAGGTAAAAGCGGTGTAGCCGTGATTCCCGAAAACGAACAGGACAGCAGCGCTATTTTAAGCGAAATTAAAACCGAAAAAGAAATCACTCCGGAATTGCGTCAGCAGGAATTTGAAAACCTGACTACAACAGATGATCATTTGATGCACATTGTAGGGAAGATGAAAGATCAAAAAGGGACTATTTACTACAAAGTGAAAAATTCCTGGGGAACAGACGGAAAAAGAGTGGCAAATGGCGGTTATGTTTACATGAGTGCAGCTTATATGAGACTGAAAGCGATCTCTGTTCTTGTTCATAAAGATGCTCTGCAGAAAGGCACAAAACAGAATTTAGGCCTATAAAAACAACCTGAAAGCACCTGTTCTTTTAGAAAATTGTAAAGCAATTCGGCATTAAACCTCCTAAAATGTTAAAGTTTAAAAATATTCTTCCGTTTTAGAATTTTGTATTTCAAATTTACCTAATTTTAATGTACTGGAAATCAATATTTTATATTGCTTCCATATACTATAATTTTTCACTGATTTATTAACTAAAAAAGTATTTTTTGAAGAAAATTGTTTTAACTGCCGCTCTTATAATTGCACTAGGTGCATTGATTACAAGTTGTAATAAAAAAGTAGAAACATCTAACGATGAACCTGTAGCAACTGAGCAGATAGCTCCAGAAGTTGTTGACAGTGTGAAAACAGATACAGTAGCCCCTATGGTTGAACCAAAAGATTCGATTAGCAAAAAATAATCTTACGCTGCAATCTTTAAAATCATTATCAAACCACAGGCAACAAAGCGAATATCAGTTTTTACATTGAAATGATATGATAGAGTTGTTTTATGGCACAAAAAAAATCGGAATAAGAAAGAGAAGATATTAGAATTCAAATTCTCTAATGAAAGAAATTATTCCAAAAAAGTTTATTTAATTTTTTGATTTTAGTAAAGAATGTTATTATCCCTTTACGTATGTTATCGTTTATTTCAGCGATGGAATAAATAGAAAAATGCCAACCCAGTAGGATTGGCATTTTTTGTTTTTAGCTGGATTTTCGGTTACTTTATTAGATAAATCCCGTCTTCTTTTATTTCGATTAGTTTTTGCTTGTATAAAGTTCCAATAGCCTTTTTGAATGTCTTTTTACTCATTTTGAGTACCGTTTTGATGTCTTCCGGATGCGAGTCATCGTTTAGACGGAGAAATCCGCGGCTTGCTTTTAGTTCGTCGAGGATACTCTGAGCGCTGGGCTCTATTTTATCAAAGCCTAACTTAGATACAGAAACGTCTATTTTACCGTCCGGGCGGATATTTTTGATGTAACCGACAATTCTGTCACCGGTACGTAAATCATCGTATACTTCGTTTTTATACAAAAGCCCTTTGTGTTTTTCATTGATAATCACATTGATACCAACTTCGGTAATATGAGAAACGATCAAATCGACTTCTTCCCCTTCTTCCACAGTAATAGCATCGTTGTTCAGGAACTGATTTGTTTTACTGGAAGCTACCAAACGATTGGTTTTCTCATCCATATACATGTACACAAGATATCTTTTACCTTGTTCCATAGGTCTTGCTTGCTCTTTAAAAGGAACAAATAAATCCTTCTCCATTCCCCAATTCATAAAAGCGCCAACCTGATTCACATAATTGACACGTAAAAGCGCAAATTCATTCAGATAGATATAAGGTTCCAAAGTAGTGGCAACAGGTCTTTCTTCATGATCCAGGTACACAAAAACGGCGATTTCCTCTCCAATTTCAAATTGGTTGGGCACATATTTAACGGGCAGTAAAATATCTTTACTTGGATCTTTATTTTCCTCGGGCTTGCCTAAATAAAGACCGACCTTAGTTTCACGAAGTATTGTTAGTGTGTTGTATTTCCCTATTTCAATCATAATTCCAGTTTCAAAGTTGCAAAGGTACAAAGTTTGTAAGTTGTTCCAATAAAAAAGCGTTTCATTTCTGAAACGCTTCTGTATCTTTTAAAATCCCCAATCTTATTTGTACACGCTTTCTTTTTTGAAATGTACAGCGAGAAGATAATATACAACAGCTCTATATTTGTTTTTGTTTGATTTGCCGTATTTTTCCAGTACAGCATCAATTCCTTTATCCAAATCAGCACCATCTTTAAGTCCTAATTTCTTAATCAGGAAATTATTTTTCACGGTATCCAATTCCGATTGCTGTGTTCCGGAAACAGTTGCGGCATCAGCATTATAAATAGATGGACCACACCCAATTGTTACTTTTGTCAGTAAAGCCATATCTGGTGTAACACCACATTTTTCCTTTAAATCGGCCGCATACTTTACGATTAAATCATCTCTTTTGCTCATAGTAGTTAAGTTTATAATTTTAATAAGAATCTCAAATGTAGGGATTTTATTAATATTTCGGAAACAAATTTTGGCAAAAAAAATAGATTTTTTTAAGCTAAATTCTTAAAATAATCTAATAATAATAAATTGTTAACATTTGTTGGTGTGAAAATTTCTAAGATACTCGGTTTTCCTGATTTTAATATAGTATCTAAACTTGTTTCCAGAGATTGTACTGTGTTTGCAGTCTCATATTGGAACCCATACATGTTTGCCAAATGTTCAGCAGTCAGGTTGTGTGTTGTTTCAAAAAATGTGGTAAATGTTGCTGTTTCCTGATGTCCTGGCAAAATTCTGAAAATCCCTCCGCCTCCATTATTTACAAGAATAATTTTGAAATTCTTCGGAATGTAATTATTCCAGAGCGCATTACTGTCGTATAAAAAACTGACATCACCTGTAATCAGTATGGTTTCTTTACCTGATGCCACGGCTGCTCCAATTGCTGTTGAAGTGCTTCCGTCTATTCCGCTGGTACCTCGGTTGCAGAAAACGGCAACGCTTTTGTCTATTGCAAATAATTGAGCATATCGGATTGCAGAACTGTTACTGATCTGTAATTGGCTTTCTTTGGGGATTTTCGGCAACAACAACTCAAACGCTTTTAAATCAGAAAATGCTATTCCTGATAAATATTCCCGATGCTTTATCGCCCTAAACTCCCTAATTTCCATTGTTTTTTGAAGATAATCGCTGTGAACAGGCATTGTTTTGGATAAAAACTCCTCAAAAAAGGCATTTGGAGTCATTTCAAAATGCTGAGACAAACAATCAAAAGTATTGTACGCCCGAAGTTCATCGATATGCCAATGCTGAAGTGGCTTGTACTTTCGAAGGAAAGCCTTGATTCTTTTAGAAACAATCATTCCTCCTATGGTAATCAGGATTTCCGGCTGGAAGTTTTTAAAATCTTCCTCCGCGAAAGGAGTGATTACAGTATCGATATTGGTAATAAAATTAGGATGATGCACATTTGAAGTCACTTCTGTCATCACCACAACCGAATTATCATTCGCTAATTGGTCTAAAACGGCTTGTTGTATAAAATCAGGATCGCATCCACCTATGAGAATTAATTTCTTTTTGGCAGTATTCCATTGAGCAGCAAAAGGTGCAATATCAATTTTTGGCTTTTCTTCCGAGAACAATTCGATTAAATCAGGAGCAACAGAAACTTCTTCCACTGTTTCATATAAAGGTTCTTCAAACGGGACATTAATATGAACCGGACCTCTTTTGGCCACAGCCAAAAACAACGCTTCCTGGATTTTCAGATCGTTTTCCTCAGAAGGCAGTTCCGTCAGATTTGCGTTATGCAGGCAATGGTTGGCAAAAACGTTTTCCTGACGAATGGTTTGTCCGTCACCAATATCAATTTTATTATGCGGGCGATCGGCAGAAATAACTACTAATGGAATCTCACTATAAAACGCTTCGGCAACAGCCGGATAATAATTCAATAATGCTGAACCCGAAGTACAAAGCACCGCCACTGGCTGTTGCAGCTGTTGCGCCATTCCCAAGGCAAAAAAAGCGGCACAGCGTTCATCTGCAATGCTGTAACAGGTAAAAGCGGGATTATTAGTAAAACCGATAGTTAAGGGTGCATTTCGCGAACCAGGAGAAATTACAATATGCTGGAGTCCTTTAGCTTTACAAATTTCGAGTATGCTTTGAGCCAAGGGTATTTTTGGGTAAATCATGTTTTTAGCAGTTGCTGAAACGCAAAGTTACAAAGTTGTCGAGTGATTTCATTATAATTTATAAAATTAATGGGACAGTTCCATCAGCCGCTTAGTTAGGCTCACATTCTTCCTTTTCTTTCACAATCATAAATTTATAAAAGGTAAAATTAGATATTCCGTAAATAATGATGATGAGTTGTAAAAAAATTTGCTGCTTTAAGTAAAATCTATTGATAAAAAACAATCCGATCTGCACTACGAAGAACAAACAGCTAATGAGTAACCACAGACTTTTATTTCCGGGATTATAGTAATAATTTGAAACCGAAATACCTCCGAGCAAAGCCGTCAGAAGACCATTCAATATCCATAAATATATACTATTGGAGATTACATCCTTAACCAGATCAATCAGAAATAAGTGAACAAAAAGAAACGGCAGACCGGCAAGAATAGTCAGCATCCATTCTTTTTCCCGAATAGCCTTATAAATGATTACAATCATTAAAAAACGAAAAATCACAGAAGCCAGAGCCCCATAAAACATACTCGTTTCGGTACTTTTATTAAATAAAAGATAAGTAATCTGAAAAATAAAAAGCGCTAAAAAATAAACATAATCTCTTTTTACTGAAGTAAAATAATAAAGTAACAGTAAGACAGGAATCCTGATAAACCCGAAAAAACCTTTCAGTGGCTGGTAATCATAAAAAACAAAAAAACTGTAAATTACAATGGTTGTAAAATACAAAACAATCAATCCGTCTGACATCCTATTTTTTAGTAGCGAATCCATACTTAAAGTTAAAACTTATTTTTCACCATACCATAATTACCCGTCAAACTGCTGAAATTAAGCGTTATAAAACCGTTTTAACAACTGCTAATTCTTTTTTTGATGTTTGTGTTATATTTCTTATTTTTGATGTTCTAAACCCATCAGATTATGAGTCTTACAGTACGTCACGCCACCCTTCAAGACATGCCAGGTGTTTTGGAAATCGTAAACCATGAAATTTTACATACCACTTCGATTTGGGATTATGATGAAAGAACATTAGAAGAGCAGGAACGGATTTTCAACCAAACCAAGGAAAAAGATTTCCCTTTTATTGTTGGTGAGGATAATGGGAAAATTGTTGCTTTTGGTATGTACGGTCCTTTCCGTTTTAAGCAAGGCTATAAATTTACAGTAGAGCATTCGCTGTATGTACACAAGGACTTCATCGGAAACGGGATTGGCGCCATTATATTAAAAGGACTGATTGCTTTGGCAAAAGCACAAAAGCTGCATAGTATGATTGGTGTTATCGATGCGGAAAACGAAGGAAGTATTCATTTCCATGAGAAATTAGGATTCGAAAAAAACGGACATCTTGACGAAACCGGTTATAAATTCGGTAGATGGCTGGATTCTGTTTTTATGCAGTTAATTTTAGAATAGACCGAAATTTACCTGATTAACTTAAAGATAAACTTATACTAATTATAAGATGTTTTTAAATTAAACATTACTTAATCAGCAGTTTTGACATTTGTGTGAAAATATAAACCAACACTTATGTCCAAAAATTACCAAACCCCACTAAGAATAATAACGTTACTCCTATTTCTTGTAAACGGTTATTCCTGGAGTCAAACCGTTTCATTTGGTTCCAATTTTATTGTAACGAATGAAAATCAGGGAAATCTGAACCTTACTTTAAACTTGGTAAACCCAACGACTTCCTCCGTGAATTTAGTCGTAAAAGGCGTTCCATTCAGTACGGCTGATTCCAATGATTTTACTTTGGCAACGCAAACGCTAAACTTTACTTCAGGAAGTGCCTTAACACAAACCATTGTCGTTCCGATTATTGATGATGCCGTTGGTGAGCAACATTCGGAATATTTTGTACTGAGTTTGGAAAATCCATCAGGTCTTACCATTTCAGGAAACACTTTTACAACAATTTACATTAAAGACAATGACGAATCGGCTCCAGTTCCAAACCATTCAATTCAATTGGATTACATCGGAAGCTTTGACCCGTCAGGCGCCAGCAGCAGTACCTGCGAGATTGTTGTTCATGATCCTGCTTCCCAAAGATTATTTACCATCAGTGCCATTGCAAAAAAATTAGACATTATCAATTTTTCAAATCCAACCAGTTTAAGTATTGTAAATTCCATTGATATGACTCCATACGGAGGAATTACCAGTGTGGCTGTAAAAAACGGAATTGTTGCCGTAGCATCACCTAATGCAAATGAACAATTGAATGGCTCAGTCGTTTTTTTTGACACTAACGGCACCTTTTTAAAACAAGTAACTGTAGGTGCTTTGCCCGACATGATTACCTTTACACCTGATGGAAATAAAGTTTTGACCGCTAATGAAGGTCAGCCTAACGATGCCTATACAGTAGATCCGGAAGGCTCAATTTCTATTATTGATGTTTCAGGCGGAATTGCTGGTGTATCTCAATCGAGTGTAACCACTTTACTTTTTACAAATTACAATGCACAAGAAACAGCATTGTTGGCTTCTGGAATTCGAAAAACCAAAGCTTCCAGTACACTATCACAGGATTTGGAACCGGAATACATTACAGTAAGCGCCGATTCTCAAAAAGCCTGGGTAACTATTCAGGAAAATAATGCTATAGCAGAAATCAATTTGGCTTCTAATACATATGCCGATATTTGGCCATTGGGAACAAAAGATGTAAACCTTCCTGGAAACGGAATGGATATTTCAGATAATAACAACCAGACTTTAATTGCTAACTGGCCTATAAAAGCGTATTATATTCCGGATGGAGTTGCTAACTACAACGTTGCAGGAACTACCTATTTAGTAACCGCTAATGAAGGAGACGAGAAAGAATACACCGGACTAAACGAAAGAACCACCATAGGAGCTATATCGCTGGATGCAACAAATTTCCCACAAAGTGCTGTACTAAAAAGCAACAACAATGCCGGAAGAATGCGCGTGACCAATCTTAACGGAAATACGGATGCTGATGCCGCTTATGAAAACATCTACTGTTTAGGAAGCCGTTCTTTTTCCATATTCAATGCCGATACAAAATCAATTGTTTATGACAGCGGGGATGATTTTGAGAAATATACTGCTTTGACACCCGCAATCAATGCTGTTTTTAATGCCGATCACAGTGACAATATCAAAAAAGGAAGAAGCCGTGCTAAAGGGCCGGAACCTGAAGGAATAACACTTGCAGGGCTAAACGGGCAAACCTTTGCCTTTATCACTCTGGAAAGAGTTGGAGGAGTTATGGTCTATGATATCACCAATCCGAACGATGTAAAATTTACAGATTATAAAAACAGTCGTAATACTTCTGCTTATTCAGGAGATAACGGCCCTGAAGGCATTACTTTTATAAAAGCTGAAAATACTACTACAGGAAAGAATTATGTGGCGGTTGCCAATGAAATAAGCGGAACTATTTCGATGTATGAAGTAAATACAACTAATTTATCAAATCCTGATTTTTCAATGGAACCAAAAACATTTGTAATTTTCCCAAATCCGGCAGAAAAGGGAATTGTCTACTTTAACCGTGCTGCAAATTTTGAGTTATATGATTGCTCCGGAAAACTAATCCAGCAGGAAAAAAATGCATTAACAATAAATACCGCTGTTCTATCATCTGGTATTTATATGGTAAAAACATCAGAAGGAATTGTAAAGAAATTGGTAGTTAAGTAGTTGTGTGTTTTTCTTATCTTTACAATAAAGCCAGAAAGAGTTTCTTTCTGGCTTTTTCATTTTAGTTTCAAAACGATTAGATTCCGATTTCAATCTGGAAACGAACATACCAATTGTCTTTAGTTTTTCCGTTAAAGTAACTCAGTTTGTCATATGTAAATTCCGTTTGTACTTTAAAAGCGTGTTCCCAAACGTATTTTGTAACACCAAATGTGTATTCTCTAGTATTCGGAGCCAGATCTTTGATATTATTATTTGCCGACTGCGTTGAATAGCGCCCTATGATTTCATACATTGAAGGGAAAATATAACTCAACTGATAATCCATCCCGTTTCCAGTATAAACATAATTAGACTCCGTTATGTCATCAGGATTTACGGTTATAGGGTTCTTAGCATCTCTTTTCATATAAGTAGCCATGGCAGCCCATCCGTTATATTTTAGCATTGCATCAGCTAAAAACGATTTCATGGTTCTTTGTTCAAATAAATCATCACCTAGTTGTCCTTGGGTTCTTCTGGCGTGATTATTCTGATGATACACACCAGACAACATTAACTTAGGAGACTTTTCTCTGGCAAGATCACCTTCAAAATTAGCACCATCTTTAGTAAAAGCTCCTAAAGGGAACAATTCCAGTTTTCCTGTCACAGCAACACCATTATCCGGGCTTTTAGTCCAATTTCGCCCTTCTCCTGTTGTTACTGCAGTTTTTATATTATAAGAGAAAGCATCGTGTTTTTCATTCAAATAATACGCCTGGATACCAAAATCCCTGTCAATGTTAAATTTACCATTATTTATAGAACGATCTGTAAGCTGTAAAGCCCCCGAAGAGTTTACCCGCTGGCGGTTTCCAGGAATTTTTGTTTGACCAAATACTAAATTCCAATGCTTGTTAGGTCTGTAAAAAACCGCAGCATCACGAATAATATTAAGGTTTTCACCTTCTTGAATTTCTCCAACATCGCCCGGTGCAAAAGACAATTGAATTACGTACAAGTATTTTGGATTTCCGACATAACCATCAAAACGCAAACGCAAGCGACGGATTTGCCCATCATACGCAGCATCTTCATCCTCATTTTGAATATATCCAATTCTGTTTTGGATTCTGAAACGAATATTCAACTGGAACAAACTGTCGGCTGAAGTAATTCCCAGTCCTTTTCCATAGCTATAATATGGAAGAGCTGCTAATTTTAAATCGTTATCTTTAGTGGAAACTTTTATTTCCTGTGCCTGTAAAACAGTGATAAAGCACAAAGCAATAAAAAGAAAAAAATTTTTCATGTTAAGAAAATGTTAGTTGTGTGTTATTCGGTTGCAAAACTAATGTTATTAATTTCAGTCAATATTAAGTAATTGTTACCTTTGCGGAAATTTTTTGTTATGGAAAACATATATATAGGATATCATTTTTCGGTCGAGCCAAAAGAACCTGGATCAGAAATATTAATTGCAGAACTAGGTGAAAAGCCCTTTGAAAGCTTTATAGAAACCGAAACAGGGTTTTCAGCCTTCATTCAAAAACACTTATGGACTGATGATATTCTGAACGATATTTATATTCTTGGATCGGATGAATTTAAGATTTCGTATACGATTGAAGAGATCGAACAAGTTAACTGGAACGAGGAATGGGAAAAAAACTTCGAACCTATTGATGTAGACGGAACCTGTCATGTTCGTGCTCCTTTTCACCCAAAAACAGAGGCTCAATACGATATTGTTATTGAACCTAAAATGAGTTTTGGAACCGGACATCATGAAACGACGCATATGATGATTCAGCATTTGCTGGAAAATGATGTTGTTGACATGAAAACATTAGATATGGGTTGCGGAACGGCTATTTTAGCAATTCTTGCCGAAATGAAAGGCGCTCATCCGATTGACGCAATAGATATTGATAATTGGTGTTACCTTAATTCTATTGAAAATGCAGAACGCAATAATTGCAAACACATTTCAGTATACGAAGGAGATGCTGCTTTATTAAAAGACAAAAAATACGATTTGATTATTGCCAATATCAACCGAAATATTTTATTAAATGACATGCAGGCTTATGTAGATTGCCTAAACGAAAACGGGACGATTCTTTTTAGCGGTTTTTACGAAGAAGATATTCCATTTATTGATGCATCCTGTACTGAAAAAGGGCTTACTTTTGTTAAAAAACTACAACGAAACAACTGGGTATCATTAAAATATGTAAATTAGTAACAGCTTTAAGCAATACCAATCGTAAAACCTGAAAGCCAAAAATTTCCAATAATCCAGAAGTCAAAAAAATGGCAACTATAGAAAAAACACAAATTGAAGTTTCAGTACTTGAAGCTGTAGGTGTAAACAATGAAATCGTATTGTACAATGACGATGTGAATACTTTTGATCATGTTATTGAAACTTTAATAAGAGTTTGTAAACACGACGAATTACAAGCAGAACAATGTGCGCTTTTAGTTCATTACAAAGGAAAATGCACCGTAAAAACAGGTTCTTTTGACGAGTTAAAACCGCAATGCACCCAATTATTAGAAGCAGGCCTTAGTGCAGAAATTATTTAACTAAATTTATGGAAAAACTAGATTCTTTAGCTATTTACGGAAAAATATTAATCATAGCAATGCCTTGCTTTTTGCTGCTAATCGCTATTGAAAAAATATACGGTTATTACAAAGGCGTGAACTACGTTCCGATAATGGATAGTGTTTCGAGTATCAGTTCCGGAATGACAAATGCTGTTAAAGATGCCTTAGGTTTGAGTGTTTCTTTGTTGACCTACGAATGGTTGGTTACAAAATTGTCTTTGTTTACATTAGAAGCTTCTGTTTTAACCTATGTGATAGCGTTTATTGTGATTGATTTTTATGGTTATTGGAATCACCGATGGTCGCATCAAATTAATTTTTTCTGGAACAAACACGCGATTCACCACAGTTCAGAAGAATTTAATTTATCGTGTGCCTTGCGTCAATCAGTTTCTACCTTTGTTAACTTATTTACTTTTTTATTATTGCCTGCTGCTCTTTTAGGAGTACCTGCAACGGTTATTGCTATAACACTGCCTATTCAGTTTTTTGTACAGTTTTGGTACCACACCAGATACATTAACAAATTAGGGTTTTTAGAAAAAATTATTGTTACGCCATCTCATCACAGGGTACATCATGCTATTAACCCTGAGTATATGGATAAAAATCATTCTCAGGTTTTTATTATTTGGGATAAATTATTCGGTACTTTCCAAGAAGAATTACCTGAAATTCCAGCTGTTTTCGGAATTACAAGACCAGCTGAAACCTGGAATCCAATCAAAATTAACTTTCAGCATTTATGGGTTTTAATACGAGATGCCTGGCATGCCGAAGACTGGAAAGACAAATTCAGAATCTGGTTTATGCCAACCGGATGGAGACCGGAAGGTTTTGATGAAAAATATCCAATTCATAAAATTGATAACGTTTTTAATTTTGAAAAATTCGGAACCGAAAATTCCAATAAATTAATTTATTGGTCGCTTACACAAATGTTTGCCACTTTATTACTGATTAGTTATTTGTTTGACAATATTGCTAAAATCGGACTGCCCAATATTTTTGTTTATGGTACCTTTATTTTTGTCACTGTTTACAGCTACACAGAACTCATGGACAAGAATAAATTCTCATTCCTTTGGGAAATCATCCGTTATATCTTTGCCATTGGAATTATTACGTATTATGGAGATTGGTTTGGTTTAAATACCGTCATTCCCTTCGGAACTTATATTGTGATGACATACCTGACACTTTCTTTGGCTGTCAGCATTTATTTTGTTACTTTCGAGTTTAGAAGTCAAAATCAACCCATTTTAAATCCGTTAAATGAATAATTTTTTAAAGCATTTCCTTATTATAAGTACGTTTTATCTGGTTTTATTATTTTTAGGAAAAGACAGCTGGGCTTGGATTTTAAAGCCATTCTTATTGCCTTTTTTAATTTTGGCTACCTATAAAACAAACGATTTTCCAACAAAAAAATGGTTGCTTTCTGCATTGTTCTTCTCATGGGTTGGCGATGTCATCCTGATGTTTGCTGATAAAGGAGAATTATATTTTATTTTTGGATTGGTATCATTTCTTATTGCTCATATTTTATTTATTGTCCTTTTCGTTAAGCAGAGCTCGGATAAAAGACCGCTCAATAAAATTCTGTTTGGGCTTGGAATTACTATCATTTCGGCGTATTTGTATGGAATGCTTACCCTTCTTTACCCAACATTAGGCGATTTGAAGATTCCTGTTTCAGTTTATGCATTTACTATTTCCTTAATGCTTGTAATGGCGATCCGTGGTTCATTAACATGGAAAAAACCTATGAATCTGCTTATTCTCAATGGAGCTATTGCCTTTGTGACTTCAGACAGTATTTTGGCTATGAATAAATTTTACAGCCCATTACCTAATTCCGGTTTTTTAATTATGGCAACTTATATTGTGGCACAATATCTTATTGTTTTAGGGATTTTGAAACTAAATGAAAAAAAAACAGCATCTTCCTTATAGGGAAAATGCCGCTTTTTATTTTTCTGACTAAATTTTTAATGTGGCAGTTTGTCTTTCAGAATACCATATAAAAATGTACCTAATAACGCTCCGATTAAAATAATACCCACACTCATAAATCCTGCTCCTATCAATATAAAAATAGGTCCTGGACAAGCGCCTACTAATGCCCAGCCCAATCCAAAAATCAGCCCACCAATCCAATAACGGACAGATCCCTTTTCTTTATCTAAAATTTCGATTGGCAACCCATCAATATCTTTCAATTGTTTCCTTTTAATGATTTGGATTCCAATGACTCCTGTGGCAATAGCAACACCTATTATTCCATACATATGAAAGGACTGAAACTGGAACATCTCATAAATCCTGTACCAGGAAACAGCTTCACATTTCGTTAAGACTACTCCAAAGAAGAAACCGACAACTATATATTTTAGTAAATTCATTGCTTGATAATTAAAATAATAAAGGAAAGATAAAATGTGCCATAATCAAGCCACCTACAAAAAAACCTATCACGGCTTTAAGTGATGGCAACTGCAGATTGCTTAATCCCGAAATAGCGTGACCTGAAGTACAACCGCCGGCATATCTGGATCCGAAACCAATAAGAATACCTCCGATAAGTAAAATAAAAATCATTTTAGGCGATTGAAAAGCTTCGGTCCCAAACATTGACTTTGGAGCCAAACTTCCATTAGGAGCTTCTATTCCAAAAGTTGACAGCAGCGCTGACGTGTTCGGGTTTATAGCCACATTGGAACTATCAGATAAAAAATGAACTGCTACAAATCCGCCAAGCATGGCGCCGAAAACAACAGCTAAATTCCATCGTTGTGATTTCCAATCCCAATTAAAAAAGGGAACGTACTTTCCTACTCCAGTCATTGAACATAAACTTCTCATATTAGAAGACATTCCGAAAGTTTTTCCGAAATAAATCAGCATCAGCATAACCATTCCGATGAGAAACCCCGAAATAGACCAATGCCATGTATGTGTAATAATTTCCATGCAAATATTTTTTACAAAAATAACAGAATGTTCTTATATTTGTTACAATCAACCTAAAGATTTAATAAATGAAAAGAGTTCTGTCTGTTTTTTTACTTTTTGCAGTATTTACTTCTTGTATCAGCACAAAATCGACTATTAAAAATATTGATGATTCTATCCCAGGCCCTGGATTAAACGGGAAATATGATAGTTTTATCATCACTAAAAATGCTACAGATAAAAAGTACGGATACGATGAGGATTATCCTATAAATGTTGGGTTTACTTCATTGGAAGACGGCACTAGAAACCAAATACGCTTTTTGAATGCTTTGGCGGGTCCCAATGGAGAGAAAATAAAATTTGAATTAAAAGACAGCTGTTGCCCGTTTCCAACAAAAAAAACAGAAATGGGAGCAGGAATAATCGATATTTATGAAATTAGCTGGGAAGGACAAATCAAACCGGTTTTACTATATATAAATAAATTTGAAAAAGGTGAACTAATGATTCCCGTCGGTTTTACGGCCCGAAAATAAAAAAACCATCCTTACGGATGGTTTTTTTATGCTATATATTATAAAACTTACAGGCTTGCAGTAATATAATTATAAATCGAAGCTTTTTGTACATCTGTAATTTTAGCTTTTGGTGCCATACGGTCCAAAACAGAAACCCATTCTTCTTTAGTATGTCTAGTAGCTGGAAATAGTTTGTGGCATTTTACACAATTATTTTCATATAAATTTTTTCCTTCTGCTAATTCTGGAGCAAGATCAACTGCAACTGGCTTAACCTCAGTTACCGGTGCTGTTGTAACCACTTTTGGCGAACAGGAATAAATAATTACCCCCAAAATAGCAACTGCTAGAATTTTTGATTTAAACATATTTTTAAGTTTTTGATTTTGGTAAATATAAGAAAAAAGTTGGGTCTGAAAACCGTTTTTTCCTTTATCTCAAATTACAAAACATTACTATGGTTTTCTTCTAAAACAGGTGAATATCGTCTGAATTCTTTACCTATCAACACTTTAGCAATCTGATCAGAAATAGCTCCATCGATTAATCTGTCAAGCCAGAAAAATTCTCCAGCTGAATTTATTTCCAGAAAATAGCATTCATTTTCAGGAGTAACAATAATATCAATAGCACCATAGTTAATTTGATAGATATCCATCAATTGAAGTAATTTTTCTTTAACTTCCAAAGGCAATTCATACGGTTTCCAGTCTTGCAGCAACGTAACTCCTTCCCTTCTCCAGTCTAATTTTGCATTCTCCAGTTTTTGGGAATCAATGGCAAAAGAAAAAACCTGGTCTCCAACAATAGTTACTCTTAATTCCAATGCCTTTTCCAGTTTTTCCTGAAATTGCATCGGGCAATATTGTAAAGTATCAATATTTTCAAGATCTTCTTCTTTCATTATATTTGTAAATACAACATTTTCGATCCCATCTCTGGTAATAGCAAAAGCACTCTGCATTTTGGAAATAACTCCTTTTGGCCTTTCTTTGATAAAGCGTTTGGCTTCTTCGGGATTATTAGTAATACAGGTTTCCGGCACTTTCAATCCTAAATGAGAGGCAATTTTCATTTGTTCTTCTTTACTATCCAAACGTCTATATTGACTGAATTTACCAATTTGAAAGCAATTCAGGCTTTCCAGCATCCCAAACAAAGTAGCACGGACTTCTCCATGAACGCTACTTAAAAATTCACCTTCCAGGATAGACGACAAACCACTTCCTAAATTATGGCTTCTTCTGTACCATACCGCGGAAATATCATGGATGGACACCCTTTCACCTTTATAATCCAAGTAAACTTTCCATTCGTTATTTTCGTAGCAGCTGCTCAATCCGTAGTGAAGCGGATATTCGTCTACATTAAAACGTATTGGCACTGCATTATATTCCCGTAATTTCTTCGAAACAACTTCAATACATTCATTATCAAGCGAATGTGTAATAATTAATACTTTTTCCATAGTTTATTTATGTTCCAGCAATTGGCTGTTTTTTGGGTTTCTATAACGGTTAATTAATTTCTAATGTAAGCGCAGCAATTCTGGTTGTTTATCCAATTCTTGCTACTAATTTTTCAGCGATGGTTTCTCCAATCGGATAGTCCAGATCCCGCTGAATCATTCCCCATTCTCCTTGCGGATTTACTTCTAAAAACACGTACTGGCCGTCTTTTTGGCGAATCATGTCAATGGCACCGAAGAACAATTCCATTTTTTTCATCATAACAGTGAGCCTTTTACCGATTTCTTCCGGTAAGACGTACGGTTCCCATGCCAATGAAACATCATCTGCCACGCGCCAGTCTGTTTTTCCTTTTACTGACGTTTCTGCATTTATTTTTCCAGTAAAAAAAACGCCGTCAACATAGATGATTCTCAATTCGTATGCTTTGGCTATGTTCCGCTGAAAAATCATCGGGCAATACCCTAGCGTATCCAAATTATCCAAATCTGTTTCCTCTATAAGAGTGGTTGGAAAGAAAGGAGTATCTCCTGACATGCTTCTTGATAACGAACCATGCAATTTAGCAATCATGTTCCCTTTGCAAACCGAATAAAAAAAGTCTTTTACTTTCTTAGCGTCATTTGTAAAGAGGCTTTCGGGGATTTGCAATCCGGATTCATTGGCCAACCTCAGTTGTTCCAGCTTATTTTCAGCTATTTCATGATCCTTATTCATAGGATTCATCCAAGGGATATTTTTCAGCGATCCAAAAAACAAATTTCGCATCGTGGAATATTCCTGAACATAAATGTTGTGAAAAGAAGTATCCAAATCCTCAGGTAATGTGATTCCCCATAACTTTCTGTACCAGACCGCCTCAATGTCATTAGAAGAAAATATAAGGTCCGGTGTTTGGATGGTAACGGAAACTCCTTCAGAACTTCCGGTATAATCAAAATTCAATTTGTTTGAAAAATCATCAGAGTTAAAGCGATAAACTTCCTTCCCTAATTCTTTTAATCTTTTAATTACTATATCTACCGTATAATAATCGTTACTGTGGCTTATGCATAATATCATACTGAAAAAAATGAGCAATGACTGTAAAAATCATTGCTCAAATTCTATTTATTATATTTCAGTCCCAGCTTCATCGTTATCAGAAGGGTACTTCATTGTGTGTGCAATATCAACAGCAGGTTTTGTAATATTTCCTGGGCCGTCTTCACCGTCAGAAGGATACTTTAGCGTTTGCATAGGTGCAGATCCTTGAATTGTAGTTTGCTCTTCTTTAGAAATTTGATTTTCTAAGAAATTTGCGAAAAAAGGTTTTTTTAGATTTTCTTTGTTTTTCATGATAATAAAAATTTAATTGTGATTAATGTCTGATTTTACTTGCAAATAAATGACACGCTAAAGTATACTTTTTTTTAATTTATAAGAATAATTTTACGTTAATTTTAACCTTTAACAAGAAAATGTTTCGGCTAAAAATAGAGTAAAACAGGCTAATCACAAGATAATACACTAATAAAGAAAGAGTAACCTCTTTTGGCAAGGCATAAAAAAACTGCCTCTAAGGGCAGTTCATACTAAAAAAATGTGTGTTTCTTATTTTACATCCATTAATTCCACATCGAAAATCAACGTAGCATTTGGAGGAATAACACCACCGGCACCGCGAGAACCGTATCCTAAATGAGATGGAATCACAAAACGGGCTTTATCGCCTACCTGAAGTAAAGCAATACCTTCGTCCCAGCCTTCAATCACATTTCCTCTTCCTAATGGGAATTCAATTGGTTTTTTTCTTGCATACGAATTATCGAATACTTTTCCGTTTTCTAAAGAACCGGAATAATGCACAGCAACTGTTTTACCGTTTTCCGCTTTTTTTCCGTTTCCTCTTTGGATAAATTTATAACGTAGTCCGCTTTCCGTTTTTTCAAATCCGGCAGCAATTTTTTCCATGGCTTCTTCAGCAGCAGCTCTTTCAGCAGCTTCACGTTTTGCACGGGAACCTTCAAAAGTTCTGAAAGCCTCAATTGCATTCCATTTCTCAGCTTCAGCACCAACTTTTATTATTTCTACTGATTCAAGAATATCATCCTGAGCCACAGCATCAACTACATCCTGACCTTCAACCACATGTCCAAAAACAGTATGTTTACCGTCCAACCAATCTGTAGGTATATGAGTAATGAAGAATTGTGATCCATTCGTTCCGGGACCTGCATTTGCCATAGATAAAACTCCCGGCCTGTCGTGTTTCAGACTTGGATGAAATTCATCATCAAATTTGTAGCCAGCATCCCCTGTTCCTGTTCCAAGAGGACATCCTCCCTGAATCATAAAATTAGGAATAACTCTGTGAAATTTAAGTCCGTCGTAATATTTGTTCCCTTGTGGTTTTACTTTATTCTCTAAGTTCCCCTCAGCTAAGCCTACAAAATTTCCAACCGTACCCGGAGTTAAATCATGAGTTAGCTTTACTAAAATAGATCCTTTTGTAGTATTAAATTTTGCGTAAATTCCGTCTTGCATGGTTTATTTATTTAAATTTGAACTGCAAAATTACAAAATATTAAATAGAAGTCCTGACGAAATGGATATTAAAATTATCTCATACAATCCCAAGTTCAAATCTGATTTTATCCGTTTAAACAAAGCCTGGCTCGAAGAATACTTTTTTGTTGAAAAACATGATATTGATGTATTTGAAAACATTGAAGAAGTAATTTTAAATCCCGGAGGCGAAATTTTTTTCTGCTTGGTCAACAATGAAATAGCAGGAACCGTTGCCATGCAGAAAGTAAACAATAATGTATTTGAAATGGCTAAACTGGCGGTAGACAAGCCATTTCAAGGCCAGAAATTAAGCCACTATTTAATGGAAGCCTGCATTGCTTTCGCCAAAGAAAAAAAAGCAAAAAAAATAATGCTGATGTCAAGCACCAAACTGGACACAGCTTTAAATTTATACCGAAAATACAATTTTACAGAAGTTCCTCTGGATGAGACCGATTACCACCGTGCCGACATCCAAATGGAACTAATTCTTTAATTCTTTTTTATGAAAATTCCCGAAAATTATATCGAAATTAATAGAGCAGCATGGAACGAAAAAACAGCGGTCCATGTCCATTCCGATTTTTATAATCTAGACGGTTTTCTGGCAGGAAAAACCTCTTTAAACGAAATCGAACTGAATCTTCTGGGCGACATCTCCGGATTAAAAGTCCTGCATTTGCAATGCCATTTTGGTCAGGATAGTATTTCAATGGCAAAATTAGGAGCTAGCGTTACAGGCGTCGATTTATCTGATAAAGCGATTGAAACTGCAACTGAAATAGCTAAAAAAATGAATGTTTCTGCCCATTTTATCTGTTGTGATGTGTATAACTTACCCCAGTACCTTCATGAGGAATTTGACATGGTCTTTACCAGTTATGGCACCATTGGCTGGCTACCTGACCTGGACAAATGGGCAAAAGTAGTTTCCCATTTCCTCAAACCAAAAGGAAAGTTTGTTTTTGCAGAATTTCACCCGGTAGTTTGGATGTTTGACGATTATTTCAAGAATATTGGCTACAGCTATTTCAATGTAGAAACCATCATAGAGAATATCGAAGGGACGTATGCTGATAAAGAAGCACCTATAAAAAACCAGACCATCAGCTGGAATCATCCTCTAACTGAAGTTTTTTCTTCTTTGCTGGGAAATGGCCTTGAAATCAAATCATTTAATGAATATGATTATTCTCCTTATGCTTGTTTTAACGAAACTGAAGAATTTGAGCCTGGGAAATTCAGAATCAAACATTTAGAGAATAAAATACCAATGGTTTATGCCTTGGTAGCAACCAAAAAATAACTTTTACCTAAATTATGAAAAGCATTTTTGACTCCAATGACAATCAAGAATTGATTGAAAGAATTACCCGTTTAAGTTTCGATTCTCAAGCACAATGGGGAGTAATGACCGTTGACCAAATGATGTCGCATTGTATTGCTCCTATTGATTTTCTTTTTGAAAATCAACAGATGAAAGCTAATTTTCTATTTCGCCTTTTAGGCCGAATGATGAAAAATAAAATTCTAAACGAACCTGATTTCAAAAAAAACAGTCCGACTGCGCCTTCTTTTATCCGAACAGAAAGATATGATTTTGATGAAACCAAAAAAAAATTAACCGAAAAAGTGATTTCTTTTAAGCAAGGACATTCGGTTATAAAATCAAACAACCATCCGTTTTTTGGTAAAATGACTAATGATGATTGGGACAAATTAATGTGGAAACATCTAGACCATCATTTGAAGCAATTTGGGGTTTAGCCCTGATGACAGTGGAAATCCTTTTGCTTTTTCCTTTAAAAAGCAAAAGATTGAAACGAACAGCGGGAAATAGCTCCTGAAAAAACCTTGCAACTTTGTACCTTTGCAACTTTGAAACAAAAATTATGCGCATAGATATCATTACTGTTTTACCTGAATTACTGCGAAGTCCTTTTGAAGCCTCTATCATGAAGCGTGCTATTGATAAAGGATTAGTAGAAGTTTATTTTCACAACCTGAGAGATTATACAACAAATAAGCAAAAAAGTGTTGATGATTATCCCTTTGGAGGTGGCGCCGGAATGGTCATGACTGTTCAGCCAATTGATGCTTGTATTACCCATTTAAAAACCGAAAGATCCTACGACGAGATCATTTACATGACGCCTGACGGGGAAACATTGAATCAGAAAATGGCGAATACCATGTCAATGTATGAAAATATCATTATTCTTTGCGGCCATTATAAAGGAGTGGATCAAAGGGTTAGGGATCATTTTATTACGAAAGAAATTTCTATAGGCGATTATGTCTTATCTGGCGGAGAATTGGGAGCTTTAGTTCTTTCAGATGCTTTAATCCGTCTGATTCCAGGGGTTTTGAGTGACGAAACTTCTGCATTAACCGATAGTTTTCAGGACAATTTACTTTCTCCTCCTATTTATACACGTCCTGCGGATTACAAAGGCTGGAAAGTTCCGGAGGTTTTAACCAGCGGGCATTTTGCGAAAATTGACAAATGGCGTGAAGAAATGGCGTATGAGCATACGAAAAACAGAAGGCCGGATTTGTTGGAAGAATAATAAAAGGAGAAAGAAACAGGAAAGACTGATAATGTAACAAATATCGCTAAACAATTGATTTATTGACCGTTGCATCTTTCTTCTTTTTTCCAAAATACATTTGTAACTCTAAATATTTTTCTTACCTTTGCACCCACATTAGACCAACCTCTGGCGAAACCCGTGAATGTTGCTCTGGTTTAAATCATAATTTATATTATCATGGCAAATTTAATCGATTTCGTTAATAACGAATTATCTGCTAAGAAAGATTTCCCTACATTCGGAGCTGGAGACACAATCACAGTTTTCTACGAAATTAAAGAGGGTGAAAAAACAAGAACACAGTTTTTTAAAGGTGTTGTAATCCAAAGAAGAGGTACAGGTGCTACCGAAACTTTTACAATCCGTAAAATGTCTGGTGCTGTAGGTGTTGAGCGTATCTTCCCTGTTAACATGCCAGCTATTCAAAAAATTGAATTGAACCAAAGAGGTAAAGTTCGTAGAGCTCGTATCTACTACTTTAGAGAGCTTACTGGTAAAAAAGCAAAAATCAAAGAAAGAAGAAGATAATTCTGAAATTCTTACCTATAAAATCCCGAATCGAAATATCGAATTCGGGATTTTTTTTTGAAAAAATATAAAAACCCCATTTAAAATCTAATAAAATATTAAATTGATAAAAGTCATTGTTTCAATAGATTTTGAAAGAATTTTATCCTCGATTTTAGTATCTTTGTCATCGCAAAAATTACAAACTAAACAATTATGGCAAAAATAAAAGTAGCTAATCCAGTTGTAGAATTGGATGGCGATGAAATGACACGAATCATTTGGAGTTTTATCAAAGAACAGTTAATTCTTCCTTATTTAGATCTGGATATTAAATATTACGATCTTGGAATTGAAAGCCGTGAAGCAACTAAAGACCAGATTACAATCGACTCTGCAGAAGCTATCAAAAAATACAACGTAGGTATCAAATGTGCTACAATTACACCTGATGAAGAGCGTGTAAAAGAATTTAACCTTTCTGAAATGTGGAAATCTCCAAACGGAACCATCCGTAATATTGTAGGTGGTACTGTATTTCGTGAGCCTATCATTATGAGTAATGTGCCTCGTTACGTTCAGGGATGGACTAAACCAATCGTTATTGGCCGTCACGCTTTTGGAGATCAATACAAAGCAACAGATAAGGTTATCAAAGGAAAAGGGACTTTAACCATGTCTTTCACAAATGAAGCTGGAGAAACTACTTCATGGGAAGTGTATAATTTCAAAGGAGATGGAGTTGCAATGTCTATGTACAACACAGACGAATCTATTTACGGATTTGCTCACTCTTCTTTCCAAATGGCATTGACTAAAAAATGGCCTTTATACCTTTCGACTAAAAATACAATCTTAAAAGCTTACGACGGTCGTTTTAAAGATATCTTCGAAGAAGTATACCAACAGCATTATAAAGCCGATTTCGACAAAAACGGAATGACTTACGAGCACAGGCTGATTGATGACATGGTGGCATCTGCGATGAAATGGAACGGTGGATTTGTTTGGGCTTGTAAAAACTACGATGGTGACGTTCAATCGGATACTGTAGCACAAGGATTTGGTTCATTAGGATTAATGACTTCTGTATTAGTAACTCCGGACGGAAAAACTGTAGAAGCTGAGGCAGCTCACGGAACTGTTACACGTCACTACCGTCAGCACCAACAAGGTAAAAAGACATCTACTAACCCAATCGCTTCTATTTTTGCCTGGACAAGAGGTTTGGAGCACAGAGGTAAATTAGATGGAAACCAGGAACTAATCGATTTCTGTAACAAACTGGAAGAAGTTTGTATCGAAACTGTTGAATCAGGAAAAATGACTAAAGATTTAGCTAGTTTAGTAAAACCGGAAGGCTTAACTGATGCTGATTTCCTTACTACAGAAGATTTCCTTCAAACATTAAAAGTAAATTTAGATAAGAAATTAGCATAACTTATTTTTACATACTAATATAAAAGACGGTCAAATTATTGGCCGTCTTTTTTTTAATGAAATCTTAACAAATCTTTTGTAACAAAATACCCCCGTTTTCGTTCTAACAGGAAACTAAAATCAAAAACATGTCGCTTCAGAAAAAGTTACTCTTATCACTTTTCTTCTTTTTTGGATTATTTACTTCGTTTTCCCAGGAAAAATTCACACTTAGCGGTGTAATTTCAGATGTCAACAGCAATGAGACCTTAATTGGGGTCAGCATTTTTATTCCGGAAACAAAATCATCGGCAATAACCAACGAGTATGGTTTTTATTCGATTACCATTCCTAAAGGAGAATACACTATTTTAATTAATTATCTTGGTTTTCAATCCGTTGAAGAAACCGTTTCGCTTTCGGAAAATACCAAGAAGAATTTCAGCCTTAATGAAGAGAGTAAAAAACTAGAGGAAATCGTTGTCTCTTCAAAAAATACGGCCAATATCCGTAAACCTGAAATGAGTGCTAACAAACTCGCTATCGGAACCATTAAGCAAATGCCTGTGGTTTTGGGTGAAGTGGATGTTATCAAATCTTTGTTGTTTTTACCGGGTGTGACTAATGCTGGTGAAGGACAATCCGGATTTAATGTTCGTGGTGGTGGAGCCGATCAGAATTTAATTTTGCTGGATGAAGCAACAATTTACAATTCTTCCCATTTCTTCGGTTTTTTCTCTGTGTTTAATCCGGATGCCATAAAGGATTTAAAATTATACAAAGGAGGGATTCCGGCCCGTTTTGGAGGCAGAGCATCTTCGGTTCTGGATATTTACCAAAAAGACGGAAACAGCAATAAATTTAGTATGAACGGTGGTATCGGATTAATTTCGAGCCGAATTCTGGCGGAAGGCCCGATAGTGAAAGAAAAAGGTTCATTTCTTATTGGAGGACGTGCTTCTTACGCCCATTTATTCTTGAAATTAACGGATAATGAAAACAGTGCTTACTTTTATGATCTAAATACAAAACTGAATTACAAGCTCAACAAAAACAACAGTTTATACCTTTCCGGATATTTTGGCCGTGATGTATTTTCATTAAACAAAACCTTTGTCAATACGTATGGAAATTCTATATTAAATCTTCGTTGGAATCATTTATTTAACGATAAATTATTTTCAAATCTGTCTTTAATTTACAGTGATTATTATTATGGATTAACATTGGATTTTGCCGGATTCAATTGGAATTCAGGAATCAGAAACTACAATTTAAAATACGATTTTAAACATTATTTATCGGATAAAATCAAGCTGAATTATGGTGCCAATGCCATTTACTATGATTTCAACCCGGGAACTATCGAACCTAACAATGCGGAATCAGGAATCAATTACAGGCAATTGGATAAAAAATATGCTTTGGAACCTGCTTTTTATATAGATGCTGAACAGAATTTGACCGATAAGATTTCGGTTTTATACGGATTGAGATACAGCATGTTTTACCGTTTGGGAAATTCGACCGTAAATTTGTATACGGACAACCAAGCAGTGACGTATGATCCGGAACTTGAAATCTATGAAAAAGCAAAACCTATCGGCACTGAATATTTTGGCAAAAACAAAACCATTGCCAGCTTTGACAATTTCGAGCCCCGCTTTTCTGTTTCTTATGAATTAAACCCTGATCAATCTGTAAAAGCGAGTTACAACAGAATGGTTCAGTACTTGCAATTGGTTTCCAATACAGCCTCACCTACTCCGCTGGATGTATGGACACCAAGTGATAATTACATCAAGCCGCAAATTGCCGATCAGGTTGCTGTGGGCTATTTTAATAATTTTAAAGACGATGCTTATACTATTGAAGTAGAAAGTTTTTACAAAAAAATTAAAAACCGTATGGATTATATTGACGGTGCTGATCTGATTGCCAATGAAGCTATCGAGCAAGTCATTCTAAACGGCCAAATGCGTTCTTATGGCGTTGAGTTACTGCTTCGTAAAAATACCGGAAAACTAAGCGGTTGGATTGCATATACTATTTCTCGCTCGCAGCAAAAAACTCCTGGAAGAACTTCTGATGAAATTGGTATAAACAATGGTGATTGGTATCGTTCTGCTTATGATAAAACCCATAATCTGGCTGTTACCGGATTGTACAAATACACTAAAAAATGGAGTTTTGGCGCTAATTTCACCTTGCAATCCGGACAACCAGTAACGTATCCAAACGGTCAATATATGTACCAAGGTATTGTTATTCCAAGTTATGGGGAACGTAATGGCAACAGCCTTCCTATGTACCACCATCTTGATGTTTCGGCGACCTATATTCCTAAACCTGACAAAAACAAAGGATGGCAAAGCGAATGGGTATTTAGTATTTACAATTTATACAGCCGAAAAAATGCCGCTTCAATAGCTTTCAGGCAAAATGCCGATACTGGTGTAAATGAGGCGGTCAAATTATCAATTTTTGGGATGGTCCCATCAGTATCTTACAATTTTAAATTCTAATCCGTATGAAAAATATCCTCACTTATATTATTGTCATTGTAACTTCTCTTTCATTCATAGGCTGCGAAGATGTAGTCGATGTTGATTTAGACACAGCTCCTCCAAAATTAGTTATAGATGCTTCCATTAAATGGGTAAAAGGAACACCCGGGAATGAGCAAAAGGTAAAACTGACCACTACAACGGGCTTTTACAATTCTACAATTCCGACAGTTTCAGGTGCAACGGTTTTTATAACCAACAGTGCAAATACTGTGTTCAATTTTATTGAAACCCCAAACACAGGAGACTATATTTGTACCAATTTTACTCCTGTAATCAACGAGAATTATACCTTAACCGTAATTTCTGAAGGACAAACATACACCGCTTCCGAAAAATTATATGCTTCTCCTGAAATCGACGACATTGAACAAAGTATTTTTCCAGGTATTGGTGACGAACAGATTCAAGTGAAATTTTACTATCAGGATAATGGTGCTGAAGATAATTTTTATTTAATCGGCTTCAAAAACAGTAATATCACCTTTCCGGAATATGGAGTAGCTCCTGATGAGTTTTTTCAAGGAAATCAAATGTTTGGTTTTTATACCGATGAAGATTTAAAAGCTAACGATATCCTAGATTTGAGCTTACAGGGAATTTCTGAACGCTACAGTAATTATATGACCAAGCTTTTGAACATTGCAGGAACAAACGAAGGAAATCCTTTTACATCACCACCTGCTACTTTGAGAGGTAATATCACAAACCAGACGAATAAGTCCAATTATCCTTTAGGATATTTTAGTTTAGGGGAAACGGATACGGCCTCTTATGTCGTACAATAGCTTAACTATGATATAAAAAAACACCACTTTTTAAGTGGTGTTTTTTGTTTTTAAACTCAACAATTATCTTTTTAATGAGAAATGTGATTTGAATATTTTCTCCGACTGATTCTCATTGTATTTAATGGTAAACCAATAATCTGTGGCAGGTAATTCCTGTCCATTGAATGTTCCATCCCATCCGCCTCCTTCGGGTTTTATTATCTTGATTAATTTACCCATTCTGTCAAAAACATGAATTTCAGCATTTGACTGATTACCCAAAGACCAGATATTCCAGGTATCATGGTAACCATCGCCATTAGGTGTAAAGAAATGCGGGTAATCAATTGTGATAATATTTTTGATGGTAATATTGGTACATCCGTTTTCATCGTGAATCGTAACATAATGCTCTCCTGGAGAAACATAGGTAAATACATTACTTTCCTGGAAAGGGCCATCATCCAAACTATACAGATAAGATCCGCTTCCTATTACTTTTATTGTAATCATCTGATTGTCTTCAAAATAATTACTAACCACATAGGTAACATCTGCATCTAATGCGGGATAAGCAGCGGTTACTGATGTTGTGACTGTTGCCGAACAATTCGCTGCATTAGTTACAATTAATGTATAACTGCCTATTTGACTTGCTTCATATGAATTGGAAGAACCTACCAGAGATCCGTTAAAATACCATTCAAATGTAAGTCCTTGCGGATCCAGACCACTAATTAATGTAGCTGTGCTAAAAGGTGTATTGGTTACAGAATTCATACATATCACTCCTGTATTTACGTCAGGTTTAGGAATATCAAGAATACTTACTGTAGCTTCTCTAATCAATTCGGGACAACTGCCTGATGACACAATTTTATAATAAACCGTATAAATACCAGCCGTACTTGAACTTGGCGTTATTGCTCCAGTAGTACTATTAATTGACAATCCGGAAGGTACCGCAGAATAAACTCCTCCGGTTGTTCCCGTTTGAATTACATTAACCTGTCCTGCCAGTGAAATACAAAAAGGAAGTGTTCCGTAAGAAATTGTGGCATTCGGTCCATTCAAAATCGTTACTGTAGCCGGTGCACTTGTATACAACGGACATCCACCAGATGCAGCAACATTATATGTAATCTGATATATTCCCGGGGTACTTGCACTTGGTAAAATGGCGCCAGTAGTTAAATTAATACTCAATCCCGTCGCAGGAATGACTGTATAATAACCTCCTGAAGTTCCTAAAAAATTGACTGCTTGCTGAATTGACTCTGTAACACAATATGGACTATTGTATGCTATCATTGCAGAAGGCATTGGAGTTACATTTACAGTAACACTTTGACCTAAGACGCTATTACATCCTCCATTTACAATGTTTACCAGCGTAAATGTTGTTGTGGATGTTAATGCCGAAGTGATAGTAATTATACCTGAAGCAGGAATTGAACCTGAAACAGTATTTGAATTTTCAGTATAGTTTACCATTGCTCCCGGAGTACCTGTTATTTGAATATTTACAGTATTTCCTGAACATATTGTTGAAGCTCCTATATTTGAAATACTTGCTGCTGGAGCAGATAATACAGTCACTGTAACCGTATTGGAACAACCATTAACATTTGTATAAGTAATTGTCGCTGTCCCGGCTGAAACTCCTGTTACTAATCCTGTTGCACTTACTGTGGCCACATTTGTATCAGATGAGATCCATGCATTTATCACTGCTGGAGCTGCTGTACTTGTCAACTGGGTTGTTGCTCCCATACAAACAGTTACTATTCCGCTGATTGCTGGTAATGGATTAATTGTTACGACAGCAGTTGCAACACATCCATTATTATTACTATAAGTAATTGTAGCTGTTCCGCCTGAAATCCCAAATACTAATCCTGTTCCACTTACTGTAGCTATATTTGTATCAGATGAAATCCATGCATTCGCTGCGGCTGGAGTTCCCGAACCCATTAATTGTGTTGACAGACCTTGACAGGCAGACAATACTCCGCTTATGACAGGTAAAGCATTAATCGTTATAGTTATCGTATTTGAGCACCCATTGGTATCCGAATAAGTAATAACCGTAGTTCCTGCCGATACTCCTCTTACCAATCCGTTTGCATCAACCGTTGCGACAGCAGTATTATTGGACAGCCATGGATTTATAGCTGCTGGTGTTCCAGAACCTGTTAATTGCGAGGTTTCATTGGAACAGATAACATTTGAACCTGTAATACTTGGTGCTGTATATACAGTAAATAATACCGAAACTATACATCCTTTTGCATCCGTATATGTTATTGTTGAACTTCCTTGAGAAATGGCAGTAACCAAACCGCTTGCGTTTATAGTTGCCACAGTTGGGTTTGAAGAATTCCATGTGTTTGCCATTGGAACTTCTGATATTGTTAACTGAGATGTTGTATTGATACAAGTAGAAATTGTTCCGCTGATTGTTGGTAATCCATTTACCGTAACCGTTACAGTTGCCGGACATCCATTAGCTCCCATATAAGTAATTACTGCTGTTCCGCCTGAAACTCCAGTTACCAATCCGGCATTATTTACCGTAGCAACGCCTGTATTATCTGAAGTCCATGGATTTGCTGCAGGAGTTCCTAAACCTGTTAATTGTGTTGTCGTACTCTGGCATAAAGTTAAATTTCCACTAATAGATGGTAATGTATTAACTGTTACAGTAACTGTTCCTGTCTGTGGAAAAACGCAAGTTGGAGCTGTTGTTGAACTTGCACTAACTAAATTATAAACAAATATCCCGGGAACATTAGTAGGTACATTCACAGAAACGCTATTACCAGTTGTTGTAGTTATTGTTTGATTGGTTCCATTATTTATATTGTAAATAAAATTATATGGTGCATTTCCTCCCAATCCGGTAAATGTAATTTGAGGTGAAGGATCGTTCTGACATACATTCTGTGTAACTAAAATCGCTGTAGTTATATGCTCATTTACAATTATAATTTCGTTTATGTTTAATGTCCTACTGCAATTAGGAGCATTTGAATCTCTAATATCTGATATGTTTATTTGATTTATGCCAATAGGAAGACTTGGCAAATTTACTTGTTGTTGTCCAGAATTATCCAAGTTAACTGTTTGAGATGCATTGCTGTTTACAGAATAAGTAATCACTGCATTGGGTAAACCCGAAAATGTCAGAACTGCAACATCTCCTTCGCAAATTGGCGAATTTGTGGTTAAAGTTGGGGTACTTACGGTTGAAACAGTGACTGACACGGTATCGTTTTCCAATTGCGAACAGACCGCAATATTATTTGCATCTAATATTTTGGCACTAACTAAAGCATAAGTAGTATGGGCTGTGATAGATTGAGTTAACTGAAATGTTCCTGATGCATTCAGTAAAATGAACTGAACAGCTCCGTTATTTATAGTATATTCAACGGTTGCACCTGGGGTACCTGTAAAAGTAACTGTTACATTTTGTCCCGAGCAAACCTGTGTATTTGAAATTGAAATATTTGCACTTGGTACCGGATAAACCCTCAGATTAAAATCTGTAATAGTAGAACATCCTGATAAAGTATTCACCACTTTGGCATAAATTTTTTGTGGATTACTTCCATCATTGGCAATAATACCCGGTAATGGGGATATTCCGTCAACTGCATTGGCAAGTGACGTATAAAAATTAACGGTATTGTTCACTAAGTTAGGATTTATGTCATCCCTAACTGCATTAAGATCAAAAATACCTATGTTGGGTGAATTGCTGCAGGTTTTTAAATCCGGAATTTGGTTTGCTGTTGGCGGAATTGGAAAAGCTCCAGTTCCATTAGTGGCAGATCCTGTCCATTGAATTTCAAAACCTCCGTCACCTACTGGTCTATCGATGGCAATATAATAGGATTGGCCTGCTAAAACAGGGATAGACCTTACGTAACTATCTCCATTGCCCGGATTAGATAATCCAGGACCAACTTGCGTTACAGCTGTTCCTAAACTCATTCCAGTATGATTGTTATTTGCGTTCAGCATAGCCGGATTTGAAGTTGCGCATCGTAATGCCGGCCCCAAATTAGAACATCCTACATTAGGTCCATATACCCAAAAATCATAATCAACAGTAATACTAAGATCGTTAGGAATCAAATCAAAACCTAAAAATCCCGATTGTACAATATTAATCTTAAGCCAAATGGAATTATGTTCAAACCCACTACAAGCATTAGAAATTTCTTGTATAGTCCCGATTCCAGTTGCATTAGACCTAAAATTTCCATTCCCGCACACTGTAATTGCGTTCACACAATCATTGGGTGTATTTTGAGCAAAATTTGAATTTGCTAAAAATAATACTAAAAATAATACTAAAATCTTTTTCATTTAATCCGGTTTTTAGGGCAAATAACTAATCTCAAAATACAGAGACCAGTATTAGAAATTTAGATTAAATCCCTCGTGCTGTTTTTAGCAGACACGAAGGATTTCACAATTAAAAAAAACAAATAAACAACTTACCAAAAATTATTTTCTTACTATGATAAACTCAGAACGTCTGTTCTGTGCATGTTCTTCTTCACTGCAGTTTGAACCGCAATCAATCTTTGGAGAAGAACTACCGAAACCTTTTCCTTTGATTCTATCTTTGGAAATTCCTTTTGAAATCACATACTGAACTGTAGACTGTGCCCTTCTTTCTGAAAGATTCAGGTTATAAGAAGCACTTCCTTTAGTATCTGTGTGTGATTTAACCAATATTTCCATTGTTGGATGATCCTGTAATACCTTCACCAGTTTGTCCAACTCGGCTGCACCCTGAGAAGTAATGTTGTTTTTGTTGAAATCGAAATAAATAGCATCAAGCAATACTTCGGTATCGGTAATGATTACTTCAACCGGAGTTAAAGCTGCATTTACAACCGATTCTCCTGATTTTACACCCGGAACCGTAAAAGTTGCTGTATCGAAGTTCTCCAGAGTCACTTTAAAAGTATACTCTGTATTGCAATCAATACCATAGCTTACTTTTCCTTGCCCGTCCGATTCTCTGGTTGTAATACTGTTCCCTTTCGAATCTAAGATTGCCACAGTGGCATTGGACAATACTTCACTAGTTTTTTTATTGGTGATAAAAGCTATCGCTTCGGCTTTACAAACCGGAATAGCAGTATAAATGGCATCTGAACCGTTACGATTCGATGAAAAATAACCTACATTCAAACTGTTGTTTAAACTGAAAGAGAAATCGTCTTTCTCACTGTTCATCGGTTTACCAACATTTTGAGCTTGAGTATTTCCATTTAAATCAATTTTAAAAACATCCAAACCTCCAAAACCCTGTCTTCCTGATGAAGCAAAATAGAGTTGATTGTCTTGTGTTATAAATGGAAAATTTTCTTTTCCTGGAGTATTAACCGAAGCACCAAGATTTTCCGGAGCACCGTAACCATTGGAATTTATAGCTACTTTCCAAATATCAGAATCTCCAAGTCCGCCTGACATATTCGATACAAAATATAAGGTCTTCCCATCTGCACTCAAACTAGGATGAGTTACTGAATATTTAGTACTGTTAAACGGAAGAGCTTCTGCATTAGACCACGTACCATTGGTTTTAGTGGCTTTGTACAAACCTTGCTGTCCTATTTTAATTTGGCTCGTTTTATCGTATTTTCCTTCACTATGGCCGTCTCTTGCAAAAAACATCGTGTTGCCGTCTGCACTGATAGTTAGCGGACCATCGTGAAAAGGCGTGTTCAGTTCTTTCACTGCTTCTGGTTCCAATAAGCTTCCATCCGAATTACGCACTGAACGAAAAATATCCAGATAAGGCTGGCCTGTCCATCTGTCTGTGCGTTTTGAACTGTTGCGAGTACTGGCAAAATAAAGCACGTTGTCATTAGTCAGAACAGCTCCAAAATCACTTGATCCTTTGGTATTGATATTCGTTTGGCTCACATCAAACATTTTGGATTGGCTTGACAGGCTCGGAAAATAATTCGGATTTAATTTGTGTTCTTTGGCTCTAGCATCATTAGGAGACGAAGCGGCAAAAGCATCCATCTGACGGTTTGCTTCTTCATATTTTCCAAGAGTTTTAAGGCATTGTGCATAATGGTAGTATGTTTCTGCAGCAGCTTTTCCTTCAACGGCTTTAGCATACCACTTGGCAGCTTCCGCTGTATTGAATATATTATAATAGCTATCGGCCAGCTGTGTATAAACATAAGTATTCGCTCCTTTGCCTTGAGCAAGTTTCTGGTACTCGGCTATAGCGTCAACATACTGGTAGCTTTCAAAAAGTTTATCCGCATGACCGGTGAACTTATCCTGAGCTGAACCTGCAGTTAAAAACAGTAGCAGGCCCAATGTGATATATTGTCTTTTCATTTTGTTCTTGGTTGGTTTAGAAAAATCTTGGTGAAACGGATACTTTTTTACGAGAATTCAAATCAAACAGCAGCATAAACTCATGAGAAGCCTGTGTGGTCAGCTTCAAGTCAGAAAGAATACGATCGTAAGCGTACCCGATACGGATACTTGGAGAAATCGCATAATTTACCATCGCACCGTACGAATCATCCAGACGATAAGTTGCCCCTGCTTCAAACTTCTCAAAAAACAGAAAGTTCGCTGAAGCATCCAGAGAAACCGGCGCATTGAAAGCCGATTTAATCATCACAGAAGGTTTGAATTTAGTTGACTCTGAGAGATTAAAAACATAACCTCCGGTCAAAAAATAATGTTGAGTCTCACTTCCAAACTGATATTCCTGACCGTCTTCAGTAACATTAAGATGTTTACTCTTAAGCATATTTGGAACCGAAAAAGCCACATAGTAATTTTCAGAATGGTAAAAAACACCTGCCCCAAGGTTCAGGTTAGTATTGTTGGAATTCTGGCTAAAAGCAACATCACCCGAATGCTGTACATAACCGTTACCAATATCTGAAAACAGTCCTACTTTCTGCATTGTTGCTCCTGCTTTAAGTCCAAAAGCCAGGCGATGGTCACCTCCCAGGTTTAAAGTATACGAAAAATCAGCATACGCATTGTTCTCCTCAACAGGGCCAATTTTATCCGAAATAACCGAAAGACCCAATCCTACATTCTTTCCTACCGGAGCATGCGCTGACAGTGTTGCTGTTTTAGGAGCACCATCCATATTAACCCATTGCTGACGGTATAGAAGACCTATAGACAGGTTTTCTTTCGATCCGGCGTAGGCAGGATTCATAATATTCATATTATACATATACTGCGTATAATGCGGATCTTGCTGTGCATGCAGCCCTGAAGACAGCATACCCAATAATAACGAGGCTAAATATATTTTTTTCATTGTAAGCTCTGATTGCTTTATAGTAGCAGCCTGCCCAAAAGGGCAGTCTGCCTATAATTATTGATTAATATTGTCTGTTGATATATACCCAACCCGTAACCGTATTACCATTAGCCTTACGAATACTGTAGAAGTATGTCGCATCAGGCAATTCTTCTCCCGAAGAAGACAATCCGTTCCATTGGTTCGTGTAATTCCCTTTGAAAGAATAAACCTCAGTACCGTAACGGTTGTAGATCAAAAGTTCTTTGACATCCAAACCATTCAAATCAAATGAATCATTCGAATTATCATTGTTCGGAGAAATACCACGAGGAATCATTTTACAAGGATCATTTTCAAGAGTAAATGAAGCCTCAGCAATACAATTACCTGATGTGATAGAAACGCTAAAGTTTAATGGTAAACTAACTGATGGATTCTGGCTCAGATATTCATCTACGTTTAAGGTATCTGCATTTGTACCAATCACAAGATTATTATGGTCTTTCCAAATATAATCAGCTGTACTCGGATCAAAAGAAGCGTTAACCGGCAATGCTTTCAGTAATAACATGTGGTCTTCACAAACATCTTCGATTACAACAACAGGAGCTTCCTGAATTGTTATAGTGAAATTACTTGTTCCGCCTAAATTACAAGTTGCATTATCTTCAGCTACATTATAAGTTATAACATACGTTCCCGGAGTACTGTTTGAAACATTAACAGCACCAGTTACAGGATCAACAAGTAAGCCTATAGTAGGATTTACTGTAAAAGCACCTCCTGAACTAAAACCAGCATCAAGAGTGATTACAGGACTGTTTCCTGCCACACAATACTGAGTCTCATCATAACCGAATCCTACTACCGGAGTGATTTTTGGATTTACAACAACTTCAATTAAAGTTCTTGCACCGATACATCCGCCAGCATCAACTAATGCTACATAATAAGTAGTTGTCCCTACTGTAGTTGTTGATGGAATTGGAGCATTTGCATCTCCGGTTCCTACTACAGGATCAGTAAACCATTGTAAAGTATAACCCGCAGGTGCAGTTGCCGTTAATGGAGATGCAACCTGATTAATACAGTAAGTAACAGGAGTTGTTACAGTAGCAACTTCAGTAACCCCTTGATAGGTTATTGTCATGACTTTATCACAGTAGCGTGTTTTCCAATAATAAGTGTAAACACCCGGTACCGCGAATCCTGAAATAGCAGTTGCTGTACTTGCAGGATCACCTATACTGGTAACTCCCGGATTATTGGCATCAGCAATCCACTGTCCTACTCCAACCGCCTCAACATTCAATGATGTCTGAGTACAAGGCAATGTTGTGTCCTCTGTTAGAATATCTGTATTTGGTTTAAAGTTAGCCGCATCCAAAATATGCCCGATAGCATTCTCTTTAACACGGAAAATAAAACGTGTTGTAGTCTGACCATTAGGAATCGTATAGCTTCCTTTGATCAAATCCCAAATTAAACTATCAGCATGATCTTCTGCAATCACTGTAAAAGGTCCTGAAGGAGGTCCTGCAAACAATTGAAGGGTTGTACCTGTACCATTAGTTTGTCGTGTTGCACTTGCAAAACTGTAATCCATTACTTTGATTTCCGAAGTATCAAAATCTTTGTACAATCCTTTGATATTAGGATCATTAGGATCCCAAGCATCAGCACCATCCTGTGTCAATTGCAAACATTGTCCACCTGAATATGGCGAAACATCACCGGAATTGGATCCTTCCTGGAAGAACATTGTTCCCCAATCTGTATTAACCCTCCAGCCTGGTACCACAACGGCATCAATGATGGTAGTGATTCCGGTTACATGCTGCATTGGTAATTTTTCAAAACTGTAATTAAAAGCATTCATATTACAGATATCCGATGGTGTGCTGACACAAATATCGAATTGCTTCTCATTTGTTGCCGAACCATCATATTTCACCCTGATTTTATAAATAGTACCTACAGTTAATTCGGAAGAATATACGGTAACTAACGAATTATTCTCACTACACGCTTTTTCTACCAGAGAACCGTCCGGTTGCACTTCATATAAAGACAACATGATTTTAGGCCAGGTTCCTGTAAAAGAACTCGTATAATAGCTTCCAGGGTTGAAATTGCTTAATTCAATTGTCTGAACTTTAGAAGCTGCTACAAATTCGTACCAAATATCGCCGCCATTCAAGCTACCGCAAGATGTTGGAACATTTGATGGTGTTGCGCCTATGAAAGAAGCTTTGACACCTTGCGATACGCAAGCTTCAGAAGGGTTTACGTTAAGTCGGATGGCTGTAGTAGGTTCATCATTTCTAATGAATACTTTTGGTCCTGTCCAATAACTTTTATCGTTGGAACCACAAATTGCTCTTATAAAAAATTCATTCGTACCCGCTAAAGGATTATAAAAATCCGAAGCAACAGGAGTATAATTTGGCGTGTTTACAATAGTACCCGATTGAGGAATTGAGCCTTGTCCTAATGGCTGTACAAAAACTTCCCATTGTGTTTCTGAACCGCCAGGCGTCCAAGAAAGCACTCCTAAATTACTCACTGCCAAATCAGTAGGCTGTGGACAAGTAACAGCAGCACAGTTAGAAACTCCAGTATAAATATCAGTATTAATGGTTCCTAAACCAAGTGGGCTGGTCCAAACCACTGTTCCGGATTGATCCTTAATTACTGCTTGTGCTTCTGAATATTGAAGCCCGCTTCCCATTCCATTCCAATACAAGTTAAATTCAATACCAGAACATAAAAACACATGGTGATCCAACACTGTAGGTTGGTTTGGCGCATCTACAGGGAATTCAAGCGTTTGCAACACTACCCCGTTTTGAACCACATCTAATCCTTGGTACACTTGACCTGTATTACCATTGCTAAGTGAAATTGTGTATTCACATAAATTAGAAAGGTCACATTTTGTCAGAATTTCAATAGGACCTACCCATTCGCTTTGTGAACTACCGCTACAAACAGCTCTTATATACACCTGATATTTAGTGGATGGTGCAAGCCCTGTTATCGTATATGGATGTGCAGTTGTTGTTTGCAAATATTGAGGAAGGGTACTGCCTACCGGAGCAGGCGTACCAAATGGCTGTACTGAAATCTCCCATGTTGTTTCAGAACCGACTACTTCCCAATTAATTCCGGCAGTGGTGTCCATAATAGTGCTAACCGCTGCATTGATTACAGACGGACATGCCGGAATATCTTCTACAATTACATTATCGATAAAAGTATATTGACCTCTATAATTCCAAGGATTTGGTGGAAAATAAGGAGTATGGAACCCAATATTAATGTTTGTCGCAGTTGTAATATCATCTAAATTAATGACCATTTCGCGCACTTGCGTGTTATTAATGGTTTCATGAACGAATGTAACATTTAGTGGGCCCGCAGCTGTTATATCAGCATTTCCTGATATTGTTATGGCAGAACCATTGATAGCAACAACCGTTGAACCATATGGAATTACCCAACCTGGAATATCTACTCTATCTCCTAATTGTACTCCTTGAGTTGAAGTTAAAGTTATGATATCAGAACCTGCAACGGTTCCTGTAGCATCTGTTGGAATAACTGTATTATTCTCATATAAAAGTGAGAATTGATTTGTAGCTACTCCATTTACAGAAAGCATTACTTTTAAATCTTCTTCAAAAAAGTTATCAAGCACTTTATAGTAAAAACGCAACCTTTGACCCGCATGTGCCGTAAGGGTTGGTGTGATTAACCAATCATTATTATTACCGTTCATTCCGGTAAATAAAGCAGCCATCTGGTCACCGAAAATTGGGTTGGCCGGCTGGTTAAGGTTCCAGCTGTTTCCGTCTTCATTCGCATTAACAACTGTCCAGCAAGATTCTGTATTCGAATTAGAATCAAACGTTTCAAGGAAAGGTGTGGCCAATGGATTACAGGTAGTTTTGAAAGTAAACGGCCCTACCCATTCGCTGCTTTCTGTAGCATTACATACAGCGATAACGTAATACTCATAGTTTGTATCAGGCGTTAAACCTGTAGCATTATAAGTTGGAATTGCATTTACTGTTGTTCCTGAACCTGTTGGGATTCCTGAACCGGCTTCCTGAACTACAACTTGCCATTGAGATTCAGTATTTCCGATAGTCCAATTCAAATTCGCTGTTGTAGGAGTAATATTAGCAACTGCTAAATGAGAAGGGTTCGGGCAAGCCGGCGCGTCTTCAATTACGAAATCGTCAATCACTACGATTCCTGTTTCACTTGGATTAGCCATTCCCGGAGGAAGCCTAAAAGCAATATAAGTAGTTCCTGTTCCCGTAAGCAGAACAGCATCTTCCATAAAACTTCCATTGGAAAAATTGTGTGTAGGAATCAAAGTCGTATACGTACTGAAATCAGGAGTAGACGACATTAATACTTCAAAATTACCCCTTGGAGATGGGAAAAACGGAGAAGTCGTTACTCTGTATTTAAAACGTAACCTTTTGGTCCCAACAACATTAACCGGCGCACTGATTAGCCAATCATTATAGGTCGAAAAAGGTTCAAAAAAGTTAACAGGCTGCGGATAGATACTTGCTTCTGTCCCTGTGATCCTCCATTCTGCAGGATCGCCATCAACATTGTTAGTTGACCAACAGAATTTCTTCGTATTAGGATCAACGTCGTTAAAACTTTCAAAATAAGGTGTTGGCTGAGCAATACATAATGTATTAAAATTAATAGGCCCTGCCCAAGTACTTTGTAAAGTAGCCGAACAATAGGCTCTCACATAAAATTCATATCGTGTAGACGGATCTAATCCTGTCAAGGTATAAGGATTGCTATTAACAATAATCCCTGGTGTAGTAGGAACACCTGTGCCTAAAGGTTGTGCTACCAGCTCCCATTGGGAATTATTGTAACCGTTAGTCCAGGAAACTTCAGCTGAAGTAGAAGTTATAGAACCCGCAGTAACTACCGGATAACTAGGTTCTGAACAAGCAGGTAAATCTTCTACATATACATCATCAATATAAATCCAAGATCCTGTTTGTGTAGCTCCTTGCGGTAAGATCCAGGCAATATTGATATCTCCTGTAATATTAGGCAAAGGAACAATAGCTTCAATAAAATTATAAGCTGTCGTATAAGATGTCAAAGGAATTACGGTTGTAGTAAAATTTTGTGCACCAATACCAGTCGTAGAAATTTTCACTTCAAAAGAGCCCGGACCACCAGTAGGATTATTTACTATAAGTCCCCAGTTACCGTAGATATTATACTTGAATCGTAATCTTTTTTGAGTCACTCCATCCAAATGGAATTGTGGAGATACCAGCATATCGTTGGTGTTATTCTCTGCATTTGAAGTCCTCAATTTTGCCACAGGCTCACTAAAGCCATTCGGCCCAAAACCAAAAGAGTCACTGTCGTTATTCATGTTCAATTGTGACCAGCAATTATTCATGGTATCATCATCAAATCCTGTATAATAAGGTGGTGTCAAAGCATCACATGGTGTCCTGAAAGCATATGCTGCAGACCATCCTCCAGGTGTGCCGCCGCAAACTGAGCGCACATACACATTATAATTTGTGGCTGACGTTAGATTTATAACACTATTGTTGGTATTCGTTGCTGTAGGAGTTACTACATCTGAACCGGTAGGCGCGCCTTGAGCAACCGGTTTAACGATATATTCCCAGGCATTGACCAAGTTTTGGGGATTATCCCAAGAAAAAGTGGCACTCGTCTGCGTTAAATTAGTATAGGTTATCCCTGAAGGTATTGGACAAGAAGGTGCCGATAAAGTAAAAGTAAAGCAAATACTTGCCCCGTCCTGATCCGGATAATATTGAAAAGGCGACGAAATGACAAAGTAATACGTTTGTCCCGCCTGCATATAGATATTTTGAAGCTGGGAAGAAGTTACACTGGAAGGTTCTCCTGTAACAAGCGATCCCAAACAGTTTGCCGTAGTCCCAATGGCACAGCTATCAAAAATAAATACGCTTGATAAACTATTATAACATCCTGACGGGTAATTGATATTTACCGCCTGGCTAATATTTACAAGCCCTGAAGTAGTTGGCGTGTAAGATAAAAAGGCATGATCTCCAGACAACCAGTTTTGGGTAGAACCAAAAGGCTGGCAGCTTAAACCTTGCGAGTCTAAAGGAGTATAATTTTGAGGGTCATGAAACGTACTTAAATTAGTACTTAAAACATATGGTGTTGTTGTGATACTTGTTGGGACAACAATGGGAGTACCACAGTCTAATCCCAGTTTTGCAGTTGTAACCGGAAAAGGGCCGGCCCATGAACTCCCTGTTGTAGCATCACATATTGTTCTTATATATACATCATAAGTTGTCCCGTCTGCTAAACCTATTGCATTATAAGAGGTTCCTGTTACCGGAATTCCTCCTGTTGGAACATAAGGGGCATCATGCGGAACAATTTGGATTTGAAAATTACTTGCTGTTGGATGTATCCAGTTGATTACACCTCCATTTGCGGTCATCGTAGAAGTGATTCCCGTTACAGGAGTACAACTTGAAATTACTCTTACATTGTCTACAAACCAAGTATCTCCACTTGTTGCAGATGTTCCTGTTTGTTGTGTCACAGCAACAAAGGCGATATATACCGGTATTCCAGCCGGAATAGAAGGAACAGTAACTATTTTTTCTTCATAAGTTGTAGCCGAGACATTCAATTGGGCTTCCGTCCAGGATTGCAACACCACGTTAAAGCTGCTGATATCCGGCTGATTAGCTGTTGAAAGTCTTAGTTCATAAGTAGTTCCTTTATTGACAAAGCTGCCTTGTTTGGTATAAAACCTAATTTCGGTAATGTCTGTAGTCGAAAATTGGGGTGATATCAAATAGTATTCTGCTGTTACACCCGCAGTATTATTTAAAGCAGGATTTACCATAGCACCCGGTGTTCCCAAATAACCTCCGGTAGGAGTTGTCGGAACCCAGTTATTGGTCACTGTTTGATTGCTGGTAATTGCCCAGGTTGCAGGTATTCCACTACCAAAATCTTCTAATGGCAATTGCGCAAAAGCAGAATTTGAAAATAATCCAAATGTAAATATCAGCAAGATACTTATCTCAAAATTCTTCTTACGCTGAAGAAAAAACTTTGAAATAAATATCCAATTAGATATGGCTATTTTTTTTTGCATTTTTTTAATTTTTGTTGTTAAACATAAAATCCGTTGTAAAAATTAGGAAGTAAGACAATCTGGCTGACTGCCCTACTTCCCTGTAAATTGTTATTTTTTAATAACTCTAAAAAACTGAACGTTTTGTTCCGAGTACACTTTAACTAAATAAGTTGATGATCTAAACTCATTAAAATCTATTTGAACAGTAGTTGCATTTGCATCAATAATTCTTAGTTTTTGACCTAATAAATTATACAATTCAATTTTTGTTATTACGTCTTTTGCTGTAATAGTCAATTCATTTGAAACCGGATTTGGGAAATATTTTAAATCTGTAGTTTCAAAACCACCAATATTTAAACAACCTCCTTGAGCCAAAATTGGTAACCTTGGTCCTTCACATCCATTAACCGTTTGAGATACAAAATAGGTAGTGTTTAGAACCGCAGTCGTGCTTGTTGGTAAAACATTACCAAGTGCTCCGGCATCATACCACGTAAAAGCAGCTCCGCTTCCACCTGTAACTGTGAAATCAGCAATCGTTCCCGTTAAACAAGAATCTTGAATAGGAGTACCTGTTGGAGCCGGGATATTTGCTACAGTAGCAGTAACCGGTATTCTTACAGACTCACACATTTCATCATAAGTCAAATTATGGAAACAGTTTGTCGCATTAGCTGTAGTACTGATTGCATCGTTAAGTGCCGAAACATTACCGGTTAATTTAAGTGGTCCACTTGTTGGATAAGCGATTACAGCTGTACTGTTTCCTAACGTATTATTAGTTGTAACCAAACCATTAGTAGCCAATAATCTGTAACCCGTACCAACAGGGATATTATAGTTAAGCGTTACAACTTGTGATGTTGTACCAACAGTACCCGTTGCTAAAGTCGGAACAAAAATTACCGGAGCAGTTCCAGTAACAATATTACCTGCAGCATCATATAAACTGATCGTTATTGGTACCAATGATGCTGTGTTTTTAGGATAAACCGTAACTGTTTTCAATCTTAGTTTATTAGTAACATCAAAAGCAATACCTTTAAATAAAGCAGAAGAAACACTTGTACCGGTATATGCTGAAGTATTTACAAAACCAATTGATTCTGAACCAGAAGCCACATAATATGTAGTAGTTGAAGCTACACTAGGGCTATAAGAAGTTCCGGTTGCAACCAAATTACCATCTGTTGATGCATCATACCAATTCAAGATTGTACTACCTGAAGCAGTTAAATTAACAGTACCAGTAGCACAGATCGAAGCCCCTGTTGCACTAGCTGTTGATGATGCCACAGTTACCGCAACCGGAGTTGAGGCAGCTGTACTTGAAGAACAAGTTACATTACATTGGTACAAAGTATCCATAAAAGGAGTAGCAGCATAAGTAGCAGCAGTAGCACCAGCGATGTTAGTCCAGTTAGTTCCTCCATTTGTTGAACTTTGCCATTGGTAAGTTACACCTGCTCCTGTAACAGGAGTTGTTAAACTCAACGTAATGGATTGCCCTGAACAAGGAGACATAGAAGATGCAATAGTTGCTCCAGGAGCAGGAGTCCCAGTACAAGCAACACCTTGAGAATAGGCAAAGTTACCTAAGAAACCGCTTGTTTGCGGAGTAGCCAAATAAAGCGTTGGAGTATTTGGAGTAGCGAAATAAGCTAATTCAAAAGTTGTAGCAGAAGCCGGAGCAGAAACTAGATCATACACTCCATTTTCAGTAGCCGAATGCACTATGATATTAGAAGCAGTAATTAAGTTTGAACCCAATCTGGTATTGTATCCTGTAAAAGCACCTGCAGAACCTACTCTACTTACTTTCCATCTTTCTGTGCCTAAATTAGAACCGTTAGCAGCATTTACGGTACCGGAATTGGTATCGAAAGCCTCAGCCATAAGTTCCACACCACCGCTTGAAGCAATAAATATCGGAAGGTATTTACCATTTTTCCCTACTGGGAATAGTCTATATTGTGTAGAAGTGCTATCAAATCTGTTGGCGTGAACACACGGGCCATCAATATAGGTCGTGCTATTCCCTGTTGGTGCGTTGAAAGAACCTCCAAAATAGGTAGCGCTTGTAACATCTTCAATACCACAATATATTGGATACGCTGCAGAAGTGTGAAGAATACCATTCGTTAAAGTAACTGAACCCCACACTCTGAAATTAGGTACCTGTAATGTTACACCTGCAGGATTTGTATTGTTTATCGTTAAACCAGATAAAGCATAACCTGTTAATGGACCACTACTAAGTGACCATTGGTTGGCAACCCATGATCCAGAACCTGAAATCGTTTGCGCTTGCGTAGAAGGCACTGCCACACCATTGACACTATTTCCAAGATACAAAGGAGTTGATGCCCATGGAAAGTTAATCGTTCCATTATTTACAATATTACCACCTACATAAACAGTTCCATTAGCAAACGTTTTTCTGAAAGCACTTCCGGCAGTAACCGTTAATGTATTCTGAACGTTCATATTGTAAGTATTATTGATATTGTTGCTACTCACGTTCATAAATCTATTATTTCCGTCAGGAGCATCAACTGTTAAATTACCTAAAGAGAATAATCCTCCCAAAGCTTGGAACTGACAGTTGAATCCATTAGATATAAGAGCTGAATTTTGATTAGAAACACCATCACCTATTTGTAATGTATGGTTCAGTCCGGCTGCATAATTCGTCGTCGAAGCATAAATAAATGAACCGCTCGATTGGGTATTGAATGCATAAAAGTCCATAACTAAAGGAGATGGAGCTCCAGCTTGAATTGGTTCAGATAAAGTAAGTTTTGCATCCGATACATCTGTTACAAAGGTTCCTGGCTTAATACCTGCTCCCGAAACAGTCATACCAGCTGTGATTGCAGGGTTTACAGCTGTTAAAATTACAGCATAAGAACCCGGATTCACACCGGCAAAAGACAAGGTTTGAGGAGATGTAATTGGCGATGTAGCCAAACCGGTAACCGGTAATGATAACGTAATTTTAATTATACTGTTTGCAAAATCATTTCCACTAATAGCTATTCCAGTAATTACTGATCCAGCTTGAATACCAGGTCCTGAAACCCCTGTGCCCAAAGCCAAGTTTGCATTTGATGGATTCATTCCAAGAACCACCGAAGCACAATTATTTACCATAGAAGAAAAACTCAAAGGAGTCCCTGCTACAACTGGAGCAGAAACCGGAGCTGATAATGTTAAAGTAACCGGCGGATAAGGAAATCCAAAACTTCCGATAGTTATAGCTGTAATAGTTGTACCTGCTGGAATATTAGCATGCCCTGAAATTACTTGACCAACAGCAAAAACATTCGCGATATTTCCCATACTGGCCGAACTTCCGGTAATACTTCCATTATAAGTAAAAGTACCGGCTGCACCTTCTGTATTCAATGTGTAATTTCCAATAGAAGTCGCAGAAACCGAAGTTCCTATATTTACAAGAGGGTCAACGATGGTTATTTTACCACCTGTTAAATTCAAATTATTTGTTTCAATTTTACAAGAAGAGCCTCCAAAAGCAACCGAAGTCGCAATATCACCTGCATTATTACTGTCAATGATAATCTCACCACCTGACTGGTTGAAAAAACTTCCTGTTTTATAGGCAACAAAACCATTTACTTTTAAATTACCCCCAGTCATCGTATGCGTTCCGTAATTGAAAAAAGCAGCGTTGTTATCCGTACAACCTACTGTCATCGTTCCGGCATTATTTGTCAATGTACCTCCTTTAGCGATAATTACGCCAGCAGCATTGGCCGCAGCAGTTACAGTTACATTATGCCCACTAGCAATGGTAGCAATAGTACCGCAAGCAGGAACAACAGATCCAACCCATGTGGAAGGTGTATTCCAATCACCTGAACCTGCAGAAGTAATAGCTGCAGCTGTATTTAAAACAGACCCATTATTAACTCCTACATACACAGGAGCTGCTGTTAAATTAGCCAAAGACAAATCTTTTCTGAATACAAATGGCTGTGCTGTACCATCTTGATGAGTACCTGCCAAAGCAGCCGAAGCATTCATTAGTCTTGAAGAACCGTCTGTCGCTTCAAAAGCCCCGTTAGCATACACCCCAACCCTATGATTTCCAGCTGTAGTATAATAAACAGCTGCACCAGCAGGAACAGCATTCGCATCCGGAGTGGAGAAAACCCAGTTTCCGTTGTATCTTTTATTGATAGTGTAACTACCATCTGCAATTGAAAGACTTCCAGTTGCAGTACTTGCATCAGTATAAGTAATCGCTACTTCTCCAGCTGTCGTCGGACTAGCATCAGGCAATAAATACAATGATCGGTCTAAACCGGCACCGCTAACAAAAGGAAACCAGTATGGTCTATAATTATTATCGGTTCCTGGATATTCAGTTCCTGATTGTACATTTTTAGTATTGGAAGAAGATATCCATCTGGATACTGTACCATTGGTAAAACCATATCCGGCAGGAATGTTTACCGTATTTAAAGAGCCAAAACTTCCAAGAATTAATCTGTTCCCTGAAGTTACATTTACTCTACCTCTTGTTAAATTCAAACTGGATTTGATTCTGACACCATTGGCATTCCAGATTACATTTGTTGCTCCTGAAAATGTATTGGTCACTTCAAATTGATTTAATACACCTGCAACGTTGCTGAATCCATTTGTTCCTGCTAAAGAACCACCTATAAAACCAGCTGGATCAACAGTTATTGTTTGAAGTAAAGACCCATTCAATGTCAATCTACCCTGAAAGTTACCTGTACCTCCAAGGCTACTGTCAAATCTTGCCGCTGGACCTACATCAATATTGTGCCCAACTTTTAAATATTTACCATTGGTACCGTCGTGATTATTAAATCGAGCACCACCGGCAGCAATATTTATATCATTATTTACTGTAAATTCATCCATAACAGTACTGATAGCATACTGTACTAATGAATTTAATCCTGCAAGAATCAAATCTTCACATCCTGAATATCTTGAGTCAATCATAACTACTTCATTGTCACCGTCAAGAACCACAGCATCAGCAGGAGTAGGAACTTTACCTCCATCCCAAGTACTTGCCTGAGACCAAAGCCCGGAATGAGCACAGGTAATTTCTTCAGACATTCTTGAAGTAAGCGAAATATTATCAATTGCCGCAGGAGGAGTTGTTCCTGCCGATGTACCGTTTGTCCATACGAAAATCAATCTGAAAGGAATACCGGCAAAAGATTTAGGAATAAACGCTGTCGTTTTAGTAACGGATACCTGCGAATTAGAATTGAAAGAAAGCAATGTAGCACCCGGCCAGGAAACACCATGAGTAAAAGGAGAAGTTACCTGAGTATTTACACCTGTAACTGTTTGTGTAATAGGTGCAACCCATACTTGCCACCCAGCCCCGAAAGTTGGATCTGATTTTACGTCAAATGTCAACGTCATTGCATTTTCAGCCGAAGGAGCATTAGTTATATCTCTGTAGAAATAAACCGTTCTGTTCACTGGATAGCCCCCATAAGAATAGGATGCACCATTATCGTTTGTTATGTAAGCGGCATTACCTGAAATTGCTGCTGAAGTTGCTGTTAACGTTAAAGTTTGAGCAACTGCAAGCGAAGTTCCGTTGATTGTTGCCTTAGACAATCCCAATGTTGTTCCGTTAATACTGGCCACATAAGTGTCAGAACCAATAAAACCTGCAACAGGAGTAATTGCCATACCCACAGAAATATTTGGGTTTGCGGCAGCCAAAGTAACCGAATAAGTATTTGCAGAAATAGAAGCGTTAGTCAGCTGAGTTGTACCAACACTAATACTTCCGGAAGATTTTCCAAAACCTAACACAACACCCGCAGTACTAGCTGTGGCATTTTGCGATAAGGTTAAAGTAGTTCCTGCAATACTTTGCACAAAAGTATTAACGGGAATGTTATTTCCGTAAACTATCTGGCCTACAACAATGTTAGCATTAGCAGCGGTCAAAATAACCGTTCCTGAACCACTTGTTGTTGCACCTATAGATGTTATCCCGGAAGCAGCAGTTCCAACAGTCCATTTAATAGACCCTGTTCCCTCATTGGCAACAGTCCACCCATTTACTGCAAATGTATTTCCTGAATTAAACCCTCCGTCAGTTGTTGGATTAATTAATGTAGTTTGAGAAAACAAACTGTCGGAGAAGCAAAAAAGCGATGCAATCAGAAACGCACTTTGAAGCAGTCCGGTTCGCTTTTTAAAATCAAAGTAATCAATTACTTTGGTGAATTGTAATTTTTTTTGCATAATCATACATATTTTGGTTTAATAGATATGCCATAAAAATAATTACACCAATTCTATTAAACTTAATGTATGCCTTTGCAGTTTCCTGAATTTTTAAAGTTAAAATAAACCAACAATCCTTTTAAAATCAATGCCTTACAAGCTAAATTAACTATTAATTTACTTTTGTTTAACACACTTATGTTTTGTAGGTTTTTGATTACCTTATTATGTTTTTCTATTGATACTTTTTAGATTTTAATATTTGAAAAGGCTATAAAATAACATTGAAAAATTAAAATTAAAATATAGTTATAATAAAAAACAAAAAGTTATAAACATCACATTTGGTTTTAATTTAAAAAACAGATACAAAAAAGACTCAACTTGATTTTAAGTTGAGTCTTTTATAATACAATGTATTTTCAAAGCTAAAGTTTTAGAAAACCAAAGCCATTGTTATGATTTTTACGAGCCTAAGTATACAAATCCATTTAAAGCAAGATATGGATTCTGAATCGTTACAGGCTGCTGGGCAACATTTCCGTTAATAGATGATGTTGTATGACTATGAGCCCCAGCACTTGATGTATTAATTGTATTTGATGATGTTGCGAAAAATGTCTGTCCAAGAATATTAAGCAGAACGGCCGTTGGTGTTCCTGCTTGGTGTGTGTGGGCACCATCGGTACTAGTCGTTAAAGTAACATTAGGCAATTGATTTTGACTTATTGTTGCTGTAGCACTTCCTCCGGTAGTATTTAAGGTTTTTGTACCACTTACTCCAACAATATTTTTGTCTGAGATATTGGGCAAATTAGCACCAATACCTAGTGCTGTAGCTGCAGTTTGCTGACTGGCAGTCAGAGTACTTTTTAGTCTTCCGTTTAATAAAATCCATCCGTTATGATCCGCTGCCTGAAAGCCGTATTTTACATCACCTAAAGTAAAAACCTGAGCAGAAAGCGCATTCCAAGTACTACCACTATAACAATAGAATAAATTAGTTGTTGTCAGGTAAATCAATTGTCCAGCTCTATTTCCTGAAGAAGGCAAAACACTTACTTGTGGGATTGCAATACCTGCCTGAACAGTTGGTGAAGCAGGATTTACCTCCCTAACATCTAAAGTAGCTTGTGGAGTGGTAGTTCCTATCCCTACTTGAGCTTTAGCAAAAAAAGGAATTAAGATAAAAATAAAGAGTAGTTTTTTTTTCATTTCAAATTTGTTTTAGTTGTTGTTATGGTTTTGTTTTTGGGTTAGGTTTATGGATCTGAACATAAATATAAATATAATTGTGTCAGGTATCGCATTTTTAAGAATATCTTTACAAATTACCGAATTTAAAAAACCAATTAAAATATCTAAACATCTAATTTACAATATCTTAATAATATAAAAGCTTAAAAAAAACAATCTTCTTTAATGATTCTCATTTTGTAAGTTTTTAACTATTCCCTGCAGTTTTTCAATAGTTAATTTTGATCTTCTTATGGATAGGGCAAAGAGTACTACAACAAGCAGTAAAACGAAAAATAAGATTACAATGCCGGAAAAAAAGCTGGAAATATCACTTTCCAATTGCTTTTTCTCTTCATTTTCTTTTTCTTTTAATGAATCACTAACCGATTTTCTTTCCCGCCGCTTCAATTTAGATTGGGTTTCGAGGTAGTTCAGCCTATATTTCTGGTAATTATCCCATTGATTGATGGCCAAAAAATTCTCTGAAAGGCCTTTGTATATTTCCTGATTCAAAACCAAATCGTTGACATTGCTTGACATTGTAAGCGCATCTTGCAATAAGACAATCGCTTCGGTGTATTTTCCTTCTAAGGTATATACCTGCGCCAATCCTTTTTGGGCGAATGCCTGAAGACTATTTGCCTCAATCTGCTTGGCAAAATTAATTGCTTCCTGAAAACTTTCAATAGCCGCCTTATTATCAGACATCTGCATATAACAATTCCCTTTATTGTATTTGGCGATGCTTAATTTGCTTGCGTTTATCACCGAATTTTTAGACAGCAAAATTTCGTTAATTCCTTTATCAAAAAAAGTAATTGCAATATCACAATTCAGTTTTTCCTTGTAAATAAAGCCTCTTACAATATAATTGATTCCAAGATTAACGCGAACAGAATCACGAACAGGATATTCCAAGCACAATTGCTCTGACTGATCAAGATACTGGATTGCTTTATCATAAATTTTTAGCTGATGGTATTGGATTCCAGTTTTACTAATTATCGAAATTTTTAACAATTCATCATTCGACTGCGGAAGAAGCTGATTCGCCTTAATGACATACTCCAGTGATTTTTCATAATCACGCTTTGAAGAATAACCGTCAGAAATCAATTTATAGCCTCTGATTTTTATATCTACATCATTTCCGGCTTTGCTTACTACTTCTTTCCCGGCAGCAATTACCTTATCAGGATTTCCATACATTTCCGAAACGTTCGCTTTGAGAATACTGTCCAGATTTTTTGTGCTTTGCCCATAAGAAGCGCCTGTAAACATCGTAAGACTTACAAAAACAAAGAAAACAAAGGATAAATTAATGTGCAACCTCATGATGGCTATTTATTTGATTACCAATTTCTTTTTCGTTCTTAAGGAGTTCAATAAAAGTTATAGGAGCTATTCCTGTTATTGATTTGAATACGGTAGCAAAACTGCTGTGTGATGAAAACCCGCAAGTTTCAGCTAAATAACTGATCTTGTAATTCATAAAATTAGGATCGGATTTTAGCTTTTCAACAATATAATTAATCCGGAGTTTATTAATATAAGTATTAAAATTAACGTTATAATGCTTATTGATAATTTCAGATAAATATTTTGTATTGGTTTCGAATTGTCCTGAAAGCACAGCAAGAGATATATCATTGTTGGTATATCGAATGGAATTTTCAAATCGTTTGAGTTTATTTAACAGCGCCTGTTCCGTTTCCTGTGGAATAAATACCTTTTTACTCGTTTCTTTCTTTTCCGTATACCGGCTGACAAGATTATTCCTGGTCACTTCAAGATAATTGATGATCTCTCTTAACCTTTTTTTCTTCCAGTGAAATTTAAGCCAGAAAACAACACAACCAATCAGAACCAAAATAAATAATGCGATTGCTATATAAAATTGAATACTGTAATTTTGCTTTTTGGCCGCATAATTATTCTCATCTTCCTTCGTGATAAGATTGTAGGCTGTATTGACAGATTCCTGTTCGCTGTTTTCAATTTGAGTGCTTATTTTTAATAGATTGGCATTGTACCATTTATAATTTGCCTTGTCATTCAAGGCCAGATAATTAATTGCCAGTTGTTTGCTGATAGTTTCCATCAGATATAAATTATCAAACTTTTGTGCAATTTGCAATGCTTTCGAAAGCAATACAATTCCTTTTTGGTAGTTTTTATTATGGAAGTTAACACCAGCCAATCCATTCAATACAAAAATTTCAGCGAATTGATTTTTCTTATTGCTATTATCCAAAAGATGCTGGGCTTTACTAAAATAACGATTGCTTTTTTCAAAATCACCCAGCCCGCTATATATTTTCCCGAGATTAATGGTCAGCCATAAGTCCAGATCTGGTGAATCTTTCATGGCGATTTCAAATTCTTTGCTTTTATTTTCGACTGTCTTTAATGCTGCTTTATAATTCTGGCGATTAATGTACATAGCCGCTTTTTCAAGCGTTAAAAAAATAGTAGCCAAGTCCTTCTCGTCCTTCTCTTTTATATTTATTGCCTTCTGAGTTGCTTCTTCAAAATAACTTTCAGATTTTTCATCAAGATACAGAGATCTTAAAATCGCTGATTTGGCAAGCAGGATTCTAACCGAATTCATATTCGATAAATCCGAAACACCTTTGTCAGCGGCATATAAATAAATAAGGGCGTTACTATAATCTCCTTTCACTTTATAAATCTCGGCGATCAGCAAGTTGATTTCAGCACTTTCATTATCCGATGAACTGTTCTTTAATAAATGCAATCCGATTTTTAAGGCTTCATTAGGTTTAGAATGAACCAATTCCTCAAATTCATCGAATAAAGACTGTTGTTTCGACGGCATTTGAGCCACAATAGAATTAGAAGATAATACTATTGCAAAAAAGAGTAGAATTAAAAAATTAAACCGAACTCTGTTGTATTCCATTTGACTTTTGTCTTTGTTTTATAATACACTTTTGAAGGTAAAAATTCACACTACAAATGTACCGATTATTCGAATAAAGCCAAAAAGCATTTTGAATTCCGGCGCAATAAAAAATTTCGGCTGAAATTAAAAAAATAGAAAATATTTTTGTCTTATACAAGTATTATTCCATAAAAAACATTTCTTTTACACAAGAATAATCAACATTTTAACAAATTTACAAGTCAGAAGATATTTAACTTCTCCAACCTATTTTGTGATACTTTGCCAAAATCAAAAAAGTCAGCCAAAAAGATTCCTTTTTATCGTTTTAAAATGCTTTTGTGTTTTCCTATCTTTACCACAGATTTCCAAAATTTTTACCTTTAAAATTCTAATTCCCAGCTTTAAATGTCTTCACATCACATAGTTCGCGACGATCAGGAACCGGCATTAATAATCGCTAATGGTGCTTCCTGCAGTGAAGAACTGTTAGGGCAACTGCTGGAATGGTCTCCTTTGGTAATTGTCTTGGATTCAGCCATCGAAAGAGTTTTGGAACTAGGCATAAAAGTCGATGTATTATTAGGTGATTTCGACCGTGGTTTCGATGCTGCATATTATGCCGAAAAACAATATCCTATTGAAATTGTTCACACTCCCAATCAGGATAAAACAGATCTTGAAAAAGCATTCGACTATTTAATAACAAAAGGACATAAAGCGGCCAATGTTGTCTGGGCGACCGGAAAACGTGCTGATCACACCATTACAAATATTACCAGTATCGTACAATATCGTGAAAAACTTAAAATTGTAATTTTAGATGATCATTCCAAAGTATTTCTGCTGCCCAAACGATTCGAAAAATGGTATACTGCAAACACTCCAATTTCTTTAATCCCTATTGGAATTGTATTGGGCATAACTTCTGAAAACTTATTTTATCCGCTCAAAAATGATAGTTTAACCATTGGTTACAGAACAGGAAGCAGCAATCATGTTTCTAAAGACGGAATTGTAGTAATTGAATACAAGGAAGGTGATTTAATGCTGATGGAATGTTTTGATTAATAAGTCAAAACAAGCACGAATCAAGGGCAATTGTTTTCTCTGTGTTCCGTTTTTTACAGTTATCTTTGTACCGAATCACACGAAAATGAAACCCAAAACAACTACAGAAAAAACAAGTTTACATCCCAGAAATCCGCATAGGTTTCGGTATGATTTTGAGCAATTGATTTCAAATTGTCCTGAATTAAAAAACTTTATCACCAGCAACAAACATACAACTGAAGATTCAGACATAACTATAGACTTCAGTAATCCGGATGCGGTAAAATCGCTCAACAAAGCGCTGCTGATTTCTCATTATAACATTCAAAATTGGGATATTCCCTCCAGTTATCTTTGCCCGCCAATCCCTGGCCGAGCGGATTATATCCATTATATCGCTGATGTATTAGCCGAAACCAACAACGGAATTATTCCCAAAGGAACAACGGTTGAAGGTTTGGATATTGGTGTTGGTGCCAACTGTATTTATCCGATTATAGGAAATTCAGCTTACGGATGGAGCTTCGTTGGAACTGATATCGATGAAAATGCAATCCAAAACTGTAAAAAAATAATACAGAACAATCCAAAATTAATAGAAGCCATCAGTTTACAATTACAAACTGAATCCCGATTTATTTTTAAAAATATCATCGCTCCTGAAGATAAATTTGCCTTCACCATCTGCAATCCGCCGTTTCACGCTTCCGCAGAAGAAGCAAACAAAGCAACAACCCGAAAGGTTAATAATCTGCAGCACGTCAAAACCAGCAAGCCTGTCTTAAATTTTGGCGGACAAAACGCCGAATTATGGTGTAATGGAGGAGAAATAGGTTTTATCACACAAATGATTTACGAAAGCGCGAAATACCCTCAGCAAGTGCTTTGGTTTACCACTTTAGTATCCAAAAAAGAAAACCTGACTTCTATTTACAGGACTTTGAATAAAGTTGGCGCTGTCAAAATAAAAACAATCGATATGGCTCAGGGCCAAAAAACCAGCCGGTTTGTCGCTTGGACTTTTTTAAATGAAACACAGCAGAAAAACTGGACGTTTTAAAAATCGGTATAATTACAAGACTTATTTTTTTTAAAATAAAATCTCAGTAACTTAGTCGTCCAGAACTCAAGCAACTTCTAACAATGAAATTCCAAGTCGTTTCCGATTATAAACCTATGGGTGACCAGCCACAGGCTATTGAAAAATTAGCTAAAGGAGTTATCAATGGTGAAAAATACCAGACTTTACTCGGTGTTACAGGTTCAGGAAAAACCTTTACCGTAGCTAATGTTATTGAAGAAATACAGCGGCCAACACTTGTTTTAGCGCACAATAAAACGCTGGCTGCGCAATTGTATTCGGAATTCAAACAGTTTTTCCCGAATAATTCAGTGCAGTATTTCGTTTCTTATTACGACTATTATCAGCCCGAAGCTTTTATTCCAGTAACCGGTGTTTTTATTGAGAAAGATTTGTCTATCAATGACGAGTTGGAGAAATTGCGTTTAAGCACTACTTCTGCCCTGCTTTCAGGTCGTCGCGACGTTTTGGTAGTTGCTTCTGTTTCGTGTTTGTATGGTATCGGGAATCCGGTAGAGTTTCAGAAAAATGTGGTTTCAATTGAAAAAAATCAGGTTATTTCACGCACTAAATTATTGCATCGCCTGGTGCAAAGTTTATACTCCAGAACAGAGGCTGAATTTACGCCCGGAACTTTTCGGATTAAAGGAGATACGGTAGACATTTATCCGAGTTATGGCGATGAACCGTTCCGAATTCATTTTTTTGGAGATGAAATCGAAGAAATTGAAGCTTTTGATTCAAAAACATCACAGGTTTTAGAAAAATACGAAAAACTAACCATTTACCCTGCCAATATGTTTGTGACTTCTCCCGATGTGCTGCAAAATGCCATTTGGGAAATCCAGCAGGATTTAGTCAAACAAGTAGATTATTTTAAAGAAATCGGCAAACATCTTGAGGCCAAACGACTCGAAGAAAGGACTAATTTCGACTTAGAAATGATACGGGAACTAGGCTATTGTTCAGGAATCGAAAATTATTCAAGATACCTGGACGGAAGACAACCAGGAACGCGTCCTTTCTGCTTAATCGATTATTTCCCTGATGATTACCTGATGGTGGTTGATGAAAGTCACGTTACCATCTCGCAGGTTCATGCCATGTACGGCGGTGATCGCAGCCGAAAAGAAAATCTGGTCGAATATGGTTTCAGACTTCCTGCAGCTATGGACAACCGTCCTTTAAAATTTGAGGAATTTGAAAGCATGCAAAACCAAGTGCTCTATGTTTCAGCAACTCCAGCCGATTATGAATTACAAAAATCGGAAGGTATTTATGTAGAACAAGTAATTCGGCCAACAAGTTTATTGGATCCTGTAATTGAAGTACGTCCAAGCCTGAATCAGATTGATGATTTAATTGAAGAAATACAACTCCGTTGCGAAGCTGATGAACGAGTTTTGGTTACTACTTTAACCAAACGTATGGCTGAAGAACTGACTAAATATTTAACCAAAGTTTCCATTCGTTGCCGATACATTCATAGCGACGTAGATACTTTGGAACGTGTAGAAATCATGCAGGATTTGCGTAAAGGTATATTTGATGTTCTAATTGGGGTCAACCTCTTAAGAGAAGGGCTGGATTTACCCGAAGTTTCTCTGGTTGCTATCCTGGATGCCGATAAAGAAGGTTTTCTTCGCAGCCACCGTTCCCTGACTCAAACTGTAGGACGTGCGGCTCGTAACGTAAATGGAAAAGCCATTATGTACGCAGATAAAATCACGGCAAGTATGCAAAAAACCATCGATGAAACCAATTATCGCAGAGAAAAACAAATCAATTACAACACCAAACATAATTTAGCTCCAAAGGCATTGAATAAAAGCCTTGGTAATGCTTTAAACAAAAACTCAGTCTCTTCACAATATTTTGAAAATCAAGCCATAAAAGCAGCTGAACCGGAAAGTCTGTATTTATCAAAACCGGAAATCGAAAAGAAAATCCGGGATCTTCGCAAAGCCATGGAAAAAGCGGCAAAAGATCTGGATTTCATGCAGGCAGCTAAATTGCGTGATGAAATTAAAGTATACCAGGATAAGATGTAACTATGGACAAAACTAAAATCGCTGTAGACGTATTCAATAAATCAGCAAAAGAGTACCAGGACAGATTCATGGATGTGGATTTATACAACGATTCTTTCGATATATTCTGCAGCAGCGTAACTAAAGTGAATGCCGAAGTCTTAGAACTCGCTTGTGGTCCCGGAAACTGCACCAGATATGTAATAAAGAATCGTCCTGATTTCAATATTTTAGGAACTGATCTGGCACCGAATATGCTTGAATTGGCTCGAAACAACAATCCGTCAGCAACCTTTCAATTAATGGATTGCAGGGATATTCTTCTGCTCAATAAAAAATACGATGCCATCCTATGTGGCTTCTGTCTGCCGTATCTTTCAAAAGCTGAATCGGAAAAATTAATTGATGATGCAGCAACGATTTTAAACCCAAATGGAATTTTGTACATCAGTACAATGGAAGAAACCGAAGACAACAAATCAGGCTTTAAAAGCTCCAGTTCCGACGAATACAGAGCGTATATTTATTACCATCAAGCCGATTACCTGCTAAATGCCTTAGAAAAAAACGGCTTTAAAATCATCCATTTTAAACGTCAGGATTACCCAACTACTGATGGCACAAAAACCGTTGATTTACTAATAATAGCCCAAAAATAAAACCAGGAATCAAAAGATGAAAACGGCAATTTAGCTGGATTTAGCCGAAAAGAAGATTATGATTAAAATCCTGTAAACTAAGTTGAAGCACTTGCTTTGTAAGTTGAAGCACCTACGTTATAAGTTCTCGCGGTTGCATTGTAAGTTTTAGCGTCTGCGTTATAAGTTTTAGCACCTGCATTGTAAGTTCTCGCGGTTGCATTGTAAGTTCTTGCGGTTGCATTCTAAGTTTTAGCACCTGCATTGTAAGTTCTCGCGGTTGCATTGTAAGTTCTTGCGGTTGCATTCTAAGTTTTAGCACCTGCATTGTAAGTTCTCGCGGTTGCTTTGTAAGTTTTAGCGTCTGCTTTGTAAGTTTTAGCACCTGCGTTGTAAGTTCTCGCGGTTGCTTTGTAAGTTTTAGCGTCTGCTTTGTAAGTTTTAGCACCTGCGTTATAAGTTCTCGCGTTTGCATTCTAAGTTTTAGCGTCTGCGTTGCAAGTTTTAGTGCTTTCTGTTGCAGATTTCTTTACTCCAGCCGCAATATTCTATCTTTCTTTATAAAATTCTAATTGTGCTGCTCCTGAAAAGCACCCACAACAATCGCAGGATCAATCATTTTATTCGAAGAAGACTCCATCAAAGCCAGAATACGCTTCATCGCACTCGGATTAAGCCCCATATTAATACCTATTTCATTAATCGCAATTCTTTCTCTTTCATGCAAAATACCATCGCAATGCATCAACAATGCCAATCGGTAAAAATGAAGAATTCTGTGAAACTCGTCTTTTACAACCACAAATTCATTTCGCCTGCTGAACAAGTCCATAAAAGTATCTTTATCCACATTCAATTCCTGTGAAACCAGTAAGAGGAAATCATATTCGCGATCATGCAGTTCTCCATCAATTACCGCAAATGCAATCATTTCAGAAAGCAGACTTATTTTTTCTTCGTAAGAATCCATGCTTGTATATTTTCGGCTAAAATAAAATTAAAATCGGAATCAAAAAAGCACCAACCGATTTTATGTATCTTTGCCCAAAATTTAAGTCAATATGAATAACAACGATATATTCAAAAAACTACGTGTAGCTCTTCAGTTGCGTGACGATCAGATTGTGGAAATTTTAGAATTGGTCGATTTCAGAATGTCAAAAGGAGAATTGGGAAACATCTTCAGAAATGAAGATCACCCTAATTTTATGGAATGTGGAGACCAAGTACTGCGTAACTTCCTAAATGGTCTGATAATCCATCTGAGAGGCACAAAAGAAGATCCTAAGAACGCTATAGATGTCATCAAGCAGAACCAGGATACTTTAAAGCAAAATAAGACAGAGAAACCTAAATCTGATTTTAAACCGGCTCCTAAAACGGATTTCAAGAAAAAAGCGGGAACAAAACCTAAAGCAAGTAAAAAACCTGCACCGAAAATTCAGGTAGTTGAAAAGGTAAAATTCAACAACGGAAAGAACAAGAAAAGTTAATACTTCTTCAAATAAAAAAATCCCGAGAGTTATCTCGGGATTTTTTATATCTATAGCATTCTTAAATTCTTAAGATAAAGCAGCTTTTACTTGATCAGCAGCTTCCTGGAATTGTACTGCAGATAAAATTGGCATACCTGAATTATCAATTAATTCTTTAGCAATTTCTGCATTTGTACCTTGCAAACGAACGATGATCGGCACTTTAATAGCGTCTCCCATGTTTTTGTAAGCATCTACCACACCTTGAGCTACACGGTCACAACGAACGATTCCTCCAAAGATGTTGATAAGGATTGCTTTTACGTTTGGATCTTTCAAAATGATTCTGAAAGCCAATTCTACACGTTTAGCATCAGCTGTTCCACCTACGTCAAGGAAGTTAGCCGGCTCATAACCTGCATATTTAATTAAATCCATGGTTGCCATTGCAAGACCTGCACCATTCACCATACATCCTACTGTACCATCAAGATCCACATAGTTTAATCCTGCCGCCTTAGCTTCTACTTCAATGGCATTTTCCTCACGGATATCACGCATTTCAGCTAAAGTAGGGTGTCTGTATAAAGCATTGTCATCCAAATTTACTTTGGCATCAACAGCAATAATTTTGTTATCCGAAGTTTTCAAAACCGGGTTGATTTCAAACATAGAAGCATCAGATCCGATGTATGCTTTGTATAAAGAATCTACGAACTGCACCATTTCTTTGAATGCATTTCCTGATAATCCTAAATTGAAAGCAATTCTTCTTGCCTGAAAACCTTGTAATCCAACTGATGGATCGATTTCTTCAGTGAAAATTAAATGAGGTGTGTGCTCAGCAACTTCTTCAATATCCATTCCACCTTCAGTAGAATACATAATCATGTTGCGTCCTTTACCTCTATTCAATAAAACTGACATATAAAACTCTGAAGTTTCGCTTTCACCTGGATAGTAAACATCCTCAGCAACCAAAACTTTGTGTACTTTTTTACCTTCTGCAGAAGTTTGCGGAGTGATTAATTGCATTCCAATGATTTGTTCTGCCAATTCTTCTACCTGCTGTAAGTTTTTAGCAAGTTTAACTCCTCCACCTTTTCCACGACCACCAGCGTGAACCTGTGCTTTGATAACATGCCATCCTGTTCCTGTTTCTGCTGTTAATTGTTTTGCAACAGCAACCGCTTCCTGTGGGTTGTTGGCAACGTAACCACGTTGAACTTTCACACCGTAACTGGCTAATATTTCTTTTCCTTGGTATTCGTGTATATCCATAATGAAGTTTTTGACTTTTTAAAGTGGCACAAAAATAATAAATTCCAAATGAATATTCTAACTGATTTTTGTTTTTTATTTGACCATTTTTTACCCTTTACGGTTTCTTTTTTACTCTTGGAATAAAAAGTAGCGGCTCAAATAGTTTTTTACTTCCGTTTCTTTGAATGAATCGAAATGATAGGCGATATAATTATCAGGACGGACCAGAATAAACAAGTCCTTTTCTACACCAAGTTCCGTCCAGCTTTTGGTTAAAGGATAAACAATTATTTTTATCGGAAAAGGAAAAACGGTCTTTATTTTTTGTTCTGTTTCCGGTTCCAGCACCTCGTTTGAGAGGTATAAAAGATGGAACATCGGTTCAGAAAACAGCATATAAAAAGGGATTTCCAAATGCGCATCGGTAATATAAGGCAATCTATCTCCCGCTTGAAAAAGCAACCGCTGACTGCTGGTTGACCAAGACAATGATTTTCCCTGGTAATTGTACCATATTTGTGAAGCCGTCCTGAAAAGTACAGGCCGGATTTTTCCGAAAGTGAAAACTTTACTAATCAAACGGATGGCAATATGCTTTCTGAACTTGGCAACGAACCAATTATCACTTGTCATCAGATTGAACATCCTGTCTGTGAATTTCATCAGCCATTTTGCAAAAGGCAAACGTTCTTCGTTGTACGTATTCAATAAATCATTTTTCGCGTATTTTTTCAATACAAATGCTACTTTCCATGCAAGATTATAGGCATCCTGCAAACCTGTATTCATGCCTTGTCCTCCGGCAGGACTGTGAATATGCGCACTGTCTCCAGCCAAATGGACTCTTCCTTTACTAAAATTATCCACGCAACGATGGTGTAAATTATAAACCGAAAACCAGTTTACTTTTTCAAATTCTATCGGAATGCCAATAGTTTTCGCTACTTCCTTTTCAATATCATCAAAACTAACATCATCTTTATCGAAATAAGCTCTGGGCAAAGTTCCCAAAACCCTGTAATACCAATCTCCTTTTAAAGGAAAAAAACCACAGAAATCTTCATCCGAAGGAGAAATAATAAGATTATTGTGAGGCAGCTTCCAGTTCATGACAACATCCGCCACAAAGAACCTGTTTTCGTAAGTTCCTCCATGAAAGTTAAAATTAAGCTGATGACGCAACGGACTTTTGGCACCATCGCAACCAATTAAGAATTCGGCTCTGATCTCAATAGTTTCTCCGTTCTTTTTAGCCAGGACAATGATTTCCTTTTCGTATTCTTTTAAAGAAACAAATTCCGTTTCCCAATGTACATCCTTCCCATTACTTTTAAAATTCTCATATAGGAGCTTCTCATTATCGCTTTGTTCAAAAGCCAGCAGATACGGAAAATCAGTCATTCCTTTTCCGATTTCCCCAACTTTGACTTCGGCTTTAAGGATTCCTTCGGAATACAGACAAAAAGAACTCATTATGATTCCGTTTTCGACGACAGTATCAGAAAGTCCCAATTGCTGGTATATTTCCAGACTTCTTGCGGTAACTGCGATAGCCCTGGACTCTATTGTGGGTCCTATTTTCGAATCAATAACAAGGCAATCAATCCCGAAACGCTGTAACTGATTTGCTGCCATTAAGCCCGTTGGCCCAGCGCCAACTATTAGTACCTGTGTATCCATATTTTGAGATATAAGACTGATTACCAAACCTTATTTCATCTAAAATTACTGATTTTTTAATCATTAAAAGATAAAATTGTAGTATATTTCATCAGGAATAAATTAGTAAACATTTAAAATAATAACATTTTGTTATAATTTGTTATAATTTGTTTATTTTTTGCATAAAACAAATTCACAACATAATTTTGCCTTCAAATAAAATAATACTCATGGAATCTCAACAATTACTTTCAATTGAATCTGAATTTGGCAGTCCGTTATATGTTTATGACGCCGAAAAAATCGAATCGCAGTACAATCGGTTAGCTAATGCGTTTTCCAAGGTGGAAAAATTGCGTATCAATTACGCAGTGAAAGCCTTGTCGAATATTTCGATTTTAAAGCTCCTCAAAGAAATGGGCTCCGGACTTGATACAGTTTCAATACAGGAAGTACAGTTGGGGTTGCATGCCGGTTTTACTCCGGACAAAATCATCTATACTCCTAATGGTGTTTCGATGGATGAGATAGAAGCCGTGACAAAATTAGGCGTTCAGATCAATATTGACAATTTGTCCATTTTAGAACAATTTGGAACAAAACACCCACAAGTTCCTGTGTGCATCCGAATTAACCCGCATGTAATGGCTGGAGGAAACTCTAACATATCTGTGGGACATATTGACAGCAAATTCGGTATTTCCATTCATCAATTGCCACATGTGCTGCGTATTGTCGAAAATACGAAAATGCACATTAACGGAATCCATATGCATACCGGTTCCGATATTCTGGATATTGAAGTTTTCCTTTATGCTGCAGAAATTTTGTTTGAAACAGCGAAACATTTCAAAACCTTAGACTTCATTGACTTTGGAAGCGGATTTAAAGTACCTTATAAAAAAGGAGATATTGAGACCAATGTAGAAGAATTCGGAAGAAAACTGACCAAACGATTCCTGGCTTTCGAAAAAGAATACGGTCGTGAACTTACTTTAGCTTTTGAACCGGGGAAATTTCTGGTAAGTGAAGCCGGTTCCTTTTTGGCCAGAGTAAATGTTGTAAAGCAGACTACTTCTACCGTATTTGCAGGGATAGATAGTGGTTTCAACCATTTGATCCGACCAATGTTGTATGGCTCTGAGCATTATATTGAGAATATTTCGCATCCGAAAGGGAAAGAACGTTTTTATACCGTTGTAGGTTATATTTGCGAGACAGACACCTTTGGTACCAACCGAAGAATTTCGGAAATAAAAGAAGGCGATGTCCTTTGTTTCAGAAATGCCGGTGCTTATTGCTTTTCGATGGCTTCCAACTACAATTCGCGATACAAGCCAGCCGAAGTACTTTGGAAAGCCGGCAAAGCCCAACTTATCCGTGCAAGAGAAACTTTTGAAGATCTGCTGAAAAATCAGATTGAGATTGAATTATAAATTCACACACAACTACTAAACCACCCTACTGTCTGTATGCATTGCAGCGGTAGGGTTTTTTATTATCCTTTGTTTCTATTATATTCTTTTCCGTAAAAACTCCATTACTCTGCGACAAAACAGTACCCTCGGCATCAGAATCTGAAAACCCGACAACAGCTCCAAAACCCTTCTGGATACCTCAAAAAATCAGGCGCAAAAAAGGAATTGAAATTACTAAATAATTAAGGATCAATTATTTTATCCTTAAGGTTTTATGTACGATTTTTTTTACCAAAGTAAATTTGTACTTTTGCTTTTTGGAATAAAAAACTTACATTATTACATTATGAAGATAAAGTTAACTTATTACTTATTTTTCTTTTTAGACCTTACCCTTCAGCTCTATTCACAAACCAATCCAAGTGTTGTCATTACAGACCATAACAACAATACCGGAACGATCCCGATAGACTGCGATTACCAATTCAAGCCCATCAAAAAAATTGAACTGACTGCCAGTTTTCCAGACCTTAAAACAACCACTGATTATAGCGTTGCTCAAGTTGCGTACCATCAGAATGGTAATTATTCGGACGGAACACCTATTGTATTTACAGGAGATGATACCTGGAGTACGGCAATTCCTATTGGATTTTCCTTTTGCTTTTACAACAATAATTACAATACTGTAAATGTAGGAGATAACGGAATCGTCCGTTTTGGCTACAACAGCAGTCTTCCTGAAGGATCTTTTTCTTCGATAACCAACACTACACCCAGTCCTTCATTGGTTAAGAATGCCATCTTTGGAGGATTTCAGGATATGCTGAACATCCCAGCCGGTTTTGGATGTGCCCCGGGAGAAAACTGCGGAACAGTCACTTATGTTACGACAGGTACGGCTCCATTCCGAATATTTACAGTCAATTATAACGAAGTAAATCATTTTAACTGTACGGGATTTAACGGGAGAAAATCGACTTTTCAGATTGTTCTATATGAAACCACCAATGTTATTGAGATTAATGTCAAATCGAAACCCATCACCTGCAATGGGAATATAAGTGCCAATGGAAATGCCAATTCGCTATTAGGCCTTAACAATTCTGACGGAACTATAGGAATTTCTCCTCCGAACAGAAATACAGGAGTATGGTCAGCCATGGACGAATCCTATACATTTACCCCAAATGGTGCCAGTGCTACAACGGTACAATGGTTTAATGCCGGAGGTACTCTGTTAGGCACTTCCAACCCAATAGAAGTGATTCCGACCGGAAATACACTGTATACGGTAAAAGTAAATTATGCTACTTGTGTACCTCAGCAATTACAGAGTTCGATAGACGTTGTTTATGATTTGGATTATCCGGTAGCGCCCAATGTCGTCGGGAATTTCTGTGATACGACTGCTCCATTTCCAAGTGAAATTATTGATGTGGAAAGCCTTTTGATTCCAGAACCAAGCATTATAAAAACCATTTATAACACACAGGCAGAAGCCGATGCGGATAGCAATGCACTGACAGGAGTGAATGCTTATTTAATGACTGCCTCTACTAAAACATTTATTTACAGAGAAACCATTGGCGACTGTTATGCTACAGGGACTATTACTTTAAATTTATTCCAAACCCCAGAAATAGGCAATCAGATCTTATACGTTTGCGATGCCAACAATGACGGATCGGAAACCGTTACACTTTCCAGTTTGACTTCCCAAATTATAGGGTACCAAAACTGGATGGGCATCAGTTATTATCAGAACCAGGCCAATGCTATTGCGGGAACCAATCCATTTAATACCGTTACTGTTTTAAGCACACCCGGTTTTTATGATATATACGTCCGGGCTTTTAATCCGGGTAATCCTAATTGCTGGTCAGTAGCCTTGATTACGATAAGAATAAGCCCGAAATTAGAATTGGCACCCGTTGCTTCGTTTTGCATTAACGACCCTGATTTTAATTTAAGTGAAATTCATGATCTGACCACCATTCCTTTATCAATAATTACCGGTCCGGCTACTGTTGGTGATTTGACTTTGGGTTATTATATCAGTTTAGCCAATGCTCAAAACAGTACAAATCCTATTGGAAACCCAGGCAATCATGTTGTTTCAATCCCTTCTCCTTCTGTAGATACTACCATTTACATTACAGCCAATTATAATGGCTATTGCCAGACTGTCGTTCCGGTCACTATTTCGTTTTGCGAAGCCGAAGGCAATGACGGCGGCGGCGGCGGTGGTGGCGGTGGAAACGGAGGTTTTGGCGCCTGTCTTGAAGCCGGAGATCCGATTCCGTCTTACGATTTGAATCTGGTTTATACCGCAGCCATGAGTCCTATTACACCTGTTCCGGCACCTTTAGGATTTTATACCACGCTTGTTGGAGCACAAACTCAGGATTCGGCTGTACAATTGACCGCAGCAGCAATCGCTAATTTTGTTCCAGTGTCTCCTTTATCAGAAGTTTGGGTACGATTTAATGATGCCAATGGAATCCCGGGTATTAAACGAATATTCGTTCCTGTAAAATTTGTGAAGCATGAAAATAAAGACATTGAAATTTGTGATATTTACAACAATGGTTCCGAAACCGTAGCCTTAGCTCCTTATATAGCAGAAATCCAACTGGAAAATCCCGGAGAAACCGTTACCTGTTTTGCCACACAAGCCGATTATACAGCCGGAACAAACCCGATAACTTCCATTAATGTAATCGCTCCAAATACTATCGTTTATGTCAAAGTAAGTTCTTACGGCTGTGATTCCAATTACGACTTAAATTTTATCCTTACTCCTTTTGATGTAAGAGTTCCGATACTTGAAAAAATATGTGATATTAATTCGGACAATTCGGAACCTTATAATTTGGCCGCATTGATTCCGAGTTTAATTACCGGTTTTACCAACCCGACATTAAGTTACCATTCGACCTTAAACGGCGCTTACAATGAAACCAATATCATACCGAACAACACAACGAATTACCCTGTAAATACCACAACAACCGTATGGGCCAGAATTGAAGAAGACCCTGCTATTCTGCCGAAAACCTGCCCTACCATTCAGGAAATAAACTTTGATTTTTATAATTCTGTTTCAGTGAATACCATTGGAACCATTGAAGTTTGTGATACTGACAATGACGCTCATGTGGTACTAAGCAATTTAAATGCTATCGTTGCTTCGATTGTCAATGAGATTCCCGCAGAACCCATTACTAAAAAGCTCTATTACAATTTGGCCGCAGCCCAGACCAATGACCCCGTTTATGAAATTTTACCAGATTGGGACACCTTTGTTTACGATTCCAATGTATTAGGCGTTAACGGAATCATTTATTTGTACCTGAAAAATGACGTTACCGGTTGTGAGCGTATTGTTGCCATCAATTTACAAATGAGATCCTTCCCGTTGAGTACAAATTCAACCGTAAGCCTTTGTGATTTTGAGAATGACAACAGCGAAACCGTTGCCAATATGAGTTTTTTCAATCCTCAAATTACAGCTAATTATTTGTTATATACATATGCCTATTTTCTAAATTCGGCGGATGCCAATGCGGGAACTCCTGTCCTGCCTTCGAATTATACTCTGCACGACGGAAACATTGTATATGTGAGAATAACAAGCGGAAATCAAGCAGATTGCGTGAAGGTCATCCCAATTGAAATCGATTTTAAACGAGCACCAATTGTCACCAACATAACCCCGGTTATATGCGACAACTTAGGAAATGGAACGGAGACAGTTAATTTGAATTTTTATCAGAATCAGATTGTTGCGGTTCCTTCGGATTATACCTTCAAATATTATGACATTCAAAATAATGCTTTACAAGATCTGAATGCTTTCAGCAACTTTAATGTCCTTAATTATACTATTGCTTCTTTTGATGCGACCAATTTATCGGCACCGATATATGTGAGAGTGATAAGCAATACGACAGGATGTGTTTCCATTGCTACCATTACGTTTAAACGTTATGATGTTATTGAAGCTTATGATGCCATTTCCTTCTCGTGTGATATTTCGCTTACGAATGAATTGCAGGGAGTATTCAACCTGACTACACTGATACCCAGAGTAGGAACAAACGGTATGATTGCGAATCCTTCCAATTACACGATAAGCTACCATACGACTCCGGCTGATGCCAATGCGGGATCAAATCCGATCAATACGCCTGGAAATTATACTGTATACGCCAATCAGACTTCATATGTATACGTCCGTTTTGTTGATACGACCACAGGATGTTATACCGTAAAAAGAATCGAACTGCAGATTTACAACCTGCCAAAATTTGTAAACAGTACTTATGATGTATGCGATGATAATCTGGACGGTGTTTATACGCTGAATCTGGCTTCATTGAACGGTACTGTAGTAGAAGATCCGACACCTTATACTTTTCAGTATTTCTTATCGGAAACAGATGCTTATGCCAATAATAATCCGATTGCAAATTTCACCAATTTCATTATTAATTTAAATGAATTCCCGAAAACCGTTTATGTAAAAGGAACCAACAGCAATAATTGCAGTAAAGTAAAAAGTGTTGTATTGGAACACAAACCGGAAGTTCCTTTGTTGAGTAATTCAGTAACACTTTTGGAATGCGACCCTAATAATGACGGTGTTGCAACCTTTAACCTAACAGAAGCCCAAGCATTGGTAACCAATCAGGCGGGCATTGCTTTTACATATTTTACTTCGATACCTAATTTACAGGCCAACAGCAATAGTATTTCAAATCCGACCGTTTATCAGAATCTGACTCCTAACCCAAGCGTTGTTTATGTACGATTGTCATCACCAGCCAGTAATTGTGATGCCTGGGCAACGATTACCTTGCATCCCTTTTATCAGGAATATGCATTGCCTGCTCAGATTACCCTATGTGACAATAATGCTGACGGAACAGAAGAGGCCGATTTAGACCAAATCGTTCTGGATGTTTTGCTGGCGATTACTCCTTCAGACATTACTTTGGAATTTTATAATTCTGCCGCCAATGCAGCTTCGGGGGTCAATATTATATCCAATTCCCATACTTATACATTTACGAATTTCAGTACGCCATTATTCGTTAAGATAACCAATATTGCTACCGGTTGCCCAATTATAAAAGAACTTCATTTTATCACTCCGCAGCCTATAGTATTGACACCAGCCAATGTCAGCTTGTGTGATTTTGACCGAAATGGCAGTGAGGCGATTCATTTGATAGATTATTTCAATTTGATGTCTTCCGTTTCAAACACTTATACTGTAACAAGCTATCATTCTGAATTGGGTGCTAATAATGCAACTGCAACGGATCAGGTATCCAATAGTAATTACTTTTTAAATCAGCCTCAAAAAACATTCTGGATACGTTTTCAGGATGCTAACGGATGCTATTCGGTTACCAGTTTGGAAATTGATATAATTCCTTTTCCGAATTCGAACCTACATCCGAATCCTATTGAACTTTGTGATACAACCAATCCGGGAGATGTAACCGAAACATTCGATTTGACCCTCAATCAGAATTATATTGTAAACGGAAGTACGGATCTTGTAACCTATCATACGTCATTACTAAATGCTCAAAACGGAAATAATCCAATTGCAAATCCAGCGGCTTATCCAAGTCCAACGGCAAGTATCTGGATCCGAATAACGACAAATCCTGTCAGCAGCATTACAAACTGTGCGGTTATTGTAGAGCAAAAAATAAAAGTAATTCCGCTGCCAACTCCAAACATGAATCCTGTTTTATTACAGAAATGCGACATCAACAACACCGGAGACATGATGGAATATTTTGATTTAAGCCAAAATACTGCTGCTATTTCAAATGGAAATCCGACTTATTTGTTATCGTATCATACAACTCAAGCTAGTGCACAAACTGGGACAAATCCTATAGTCAATCCTACGCATTATCTGAGTGGCACCAATTCGATCTGGGTCAGAGTAACAACAAACACTCCTACTGCCCTCACATCCTGCGTCATTACGGTAGAACAAAAACTGGAGGTAGTTGCGTTGCCAACTCCGAAATTAAACCCGCTTCCTATAGTAATATGCGATGACGTTAATTCAGGAGATTTGAAAGAATTCTTTAATTTGACTGCCAATGAAAATTATATTCGAAATGGCAATTCGACTTATATCATAACGTACCATCTTTCTTTATCCGATGCGCAAAATGCGTTATCTCCTATTGCCGTTCCTACAAATTATGAAAGCCAGACAAGAAGCATTTGGATAAGAATAGTAACCAGCCCTGTGAGCAATTTAACATCCTGTGCTATTGTAATTGAACAGAAACTGATAGTAAATCCGCTACCGGTTGCCGGAGTTATTTCCGATTATTACAGTTGCAGTAATTCTAATACAACCTCAGCAACTTTTTATTTAAACACGAAAAATAATGAAGCGCTTTCGAATCAGAATTCGGCTCAATTTTCCGTAAGCTACCATGAGACAGAGCAACAAGCAAAAAATAGCACAAACCCATTACCGCTAACTTACATTAGTGTAACTAAGACCATTTGGGCAGGAATTAAAAATAATACCACTGGCTGTATTGCTGTTTCTTCTTTGAAATTAATAGCAGAAACCACCACGACAGCAACACAACCAGATGTATTGCTCACTACACTTTGTGATACCGATGAGGAAAACAATGGACTGACAGAATTTAATTTATCCGATTTGAATTCGGTTATTTTTGGTCCGAATCAGACAGATCCGAATTATGAAGTGCATTATTATGCCTCGGAAAGTAACCTTACCAATCATTTTCCAATAACAGATCCGGCACATTTTATCAATACCCATAATCCTCAAACAGTTTATGCCTTTGTAGTAAACAATGGAACCGTAAATAAATGTTCCGCTGTTGTTTCATTCGATTTAAAAGTGAATTTATTACCGGAACCAACCCCGAACGGAGGAACGGTCTGCTATGATCAAATCACCGGAAATCTGGTTAGCAGTCATATTATCGATAGTCATTTGAGTGCCAACACACATACTTTTGAATGGTTTCAGGAAACTAATCCGATAGCGAATCAGACAGGCGCTACGCTTGAAGTAACCGTTGCCGGTGATTATTTTGTAATAGCTACTGAAATTCAAACAGATTGTGAATCTGAGCCGGCTATGGCTACTGTTATAAAATCGGAATCAGCCGTTGCCAGCGCAAGAGTAGAATATTCGTTTAATGATGTTGTCAATATTATAGTAACCGCCACTGGAATTGGAAATTACAATTACCAATTAGACAATAATCCAATACAGCAAAGCCCTTTGTTTGAAGATGTATCGCCAGGAACACATACGATCAGTGTTTTAGATTTAAATGGATGTAATAACACTGTTTTAGAAGTTATTGTACTGAATTACGATAAATTCTTTACACCGAACGGAGATGGCTATAATGATTATTGGCAGATTGAAGGTGTCTATGACCAACCGGAAGCTAAAATTCACATTTTCGACAGATATGGTAAGCTTTTAAAGCAATTAGACCCTAGGGGACAAGGATGGGACGGAACTTTCAATGGATCTAAAATGCCTGCTGATGATTATTGGTTCACTGTAATTTATATCGAAAATGGAGAGCAGAAAGAATTCAAATCTCATTTTGCCATGAAAAGATAGTATTTAAAATAAAAATTAGAACAATCATTCAATAAAAACAAGAGTACACAAACAAAACTACTAATTAATTAATCCTTTATCTATGAGAAAGTTTACATTCAAACCTCCAAAAATTGTAATGACATTATTTTTTCTATGTAGTCATTTTTTAATTTTTGCACAAACACCTACTATTGAACCTCGTTTTAAAACATTTCAGACAGGGACAGCATTTACTGCTATTGCTGTAGATCAAAATAAAAATGTTTGGGCAGGAACAGATCGGCAAGGGGTTTATTTTTTAAATCAGGACAGTCCTACCAATACTTTTACCTTAACCTCCTTAGGTACTGCACCCACCCTGGCTTCCTTAAGAATACAGACAATGGCTGCAGACAAATCCGGAGGCATCTGGGTTGGCCATGGCGGAATAAACACATCTAACGCCCAAGGAGGCGTTGAGAAAATAACCGTCGCTACAAATGCAGTACAACATTTATCTCCGGACAGAGACGCCAGAGGGTTTACTTTTTTACAAAGAGATGGTCTGGGTACTGCTAATGCTCAGCAAGTTGTGGTGGATCCTTTCAATAAAGTCTGGATTGCACATCGGTATCATGATTTAACATCGTCTCCTGATTATATTGTTACTCCGGGTACGTTTTCTTCCAGAATGGCGAATGCTGATGGTGATAAATTCAATGCTGTGAGTACCTGGCAGGATGTTCAGACAACAAATGTTGATCCTAATTTGCCTTACCCTGCTTTTACATACAATCCGACACCTTCGCAAACAGCACAGTCAAGAACCTGTAATGCTATATCTGCTGACAATGAGTCCATGTGGGTTAGTGTATTTCCTTATACAACACATATAAGCGAAGTATTTTTACCTTCCAGATTATTACAATATGAGTTAGATGGTACTTTTGTAAAGTCCTATAAGGTTCAAGATGCTAAATTTACTCTTGGAGGAAATTTCCATGGAGTATATGCTAATAATGCCAAAGGAGTCTGGGTAACAACAACTATTGTCAATAATGGTTTTTCCGTACTTAAAGAAGGAAGATGGTATAATATAACTTCAGCAGCTCTTATGCCACCGGGAACACGCTTCAATAGAGCGGCTATCTGGGGGGACAACTTCGGGAAAGTATATTTAGGGACGAATAACGGATTAATTGTTTATGACGGTATGGGACCGGTTAATTCTGCTGATTCTTACACACTTTATACAAAAACAGAATATACCTCTTACAGAAGTGTTCATGACCCGAATATGTTATCAAATGATATTCTTGCCGGAATAACCGAAGGCGAAGAAAGACCTTATTTTTCATGGATTGTGACCTCTTCAGGTATTATGAGAAGCTTTATTCCGCAAGGAGATGTTATGGTCTATCATATTAATGATAAAAACACTCCTTTCTATCAAACTTCAAACGGAAAGCAAAATTATATTCCGATTGCCGAATTGAAAGTAGCTGACGGATATTATCCAGGGGATGAAGACAAACCTGCTTTTGCTGCTGATGGTACGGAATCGAGTGTCATCAAGTACAAAACCGACCTGGCTGTAGAGTTTTATGAATATAACAGTAAATTTAGCTTTGAAATAAGAAAACAGAGCGGTTCTTTTCCTTCTGAAGTACCCGGAACCAATGAATACATTGATCGCTATGGTGAATTTATTTTAAAACCTCTTTCTTTTTATGGAAACAATGTAACTGCTGAAGATTTGGAATCTGTAGAATTCATATACAGGCACCCTAAATACATCAATCCTGACGATTTATCAAGCGGCAAAAATTATGCTGAATACGAATTGCTGATTTGGGACAAAACAGACGAATTGAATCCTCATATTATCTTTCAATACCCTATTAAACTTTCGTTACCACCCATTTTATTAGGACATGGAGTATGGACAGATGTAGGCTCCCTGGCAAAATTAGAAAGTTATCTTATGTCAAAAGGATATAGCGAATATGAGCTATTGAAAGTGTGGAGAAAAAATAAGGAAGACGCAGAACATCCTTTTGAAGCTGATGCCCTTGTTATTCCTAACGCGATAAATGAGTTGCGAAATAAAGCAATGGGCAGAAAAGTCTCTGCCGGCAAGGTAAATGTAATTGTACACAGTAGAGGTGGCTTGTATACACGTGCTTATATTGAAGGTATTTCTCCTCAAACCTATTACAAAGACGACATTAATTCCTTAATTACACTGAACACACCTCATTCAGGTTCTCATGCCGCAAATGCTGCCATGGACAAGCGGATTGCCATCCCAGGAATCAATATTCCAATAATGCTACCAATTCCATTATTGATTTCGCAAAATTTATCTGTAATTAATTTTAGTCTGACCGATCCCGTTCCTGTGAGCCAGTTTGTAAAACCTCTAGTCCCGGATGCAGATGAGGTAGACAATTGGGGAGCAAAAAACCTTATGGTTGAAAACGATGTACTTTCGGGTTCCTATAATCGTGAAACGGAATTTGTAAAAAATTTGAACAAACCTGAAAACTTGCAAAAATTAACCACTGCTCAAGTGCCTATACATGCAGTCGCAACCACTTTCGATTTGTGTCAATTAAGCCCAATTTTATGCAATGGTGAATCTAATTTTGATGTACCTATAGGCTTAAGAGGAAGCGCCTTTTGGTTGACATTAACTAAAGAATCTATAGAATTCCTTTTAGATCAGGGAGTCCAAAGCCTAAGTGATTTTGTTAAGTACCTGTACGGAAACCAAACCAATGACGTCGTAGTTCCCAGCAGTAGTATGAAGGCTGGGTTAAATTCGCAATTCATTAGTACTCTTTCTGGTGAAAATATTGCACATTCAAATATTACAATCAATCCTGGTGTAACAGAAAGCATACCTGTTCACGATAGGATTTATACCTTATTGAAACAAAATCCGAATGCATCCAATAGTAATTTTACCAAAAATGGTGTTACTCCTCCGGCATTAACCTATAATTTCCTGCCTAACCTTCCTCCTGCGTCTTCGAACAGACTAGATGCAGCTGATAATTCGGATAAAAAGATTGTTATCAATCCGGAATCATTTCCAACTCTAATGAATTCAGGTGATGCAGTTACTTTCAAAGTATATCAGGAAAATTTGGATAAAATCATGATTGCCTATCAGTATCCTGGAATTGAAGATATTTTTCTTTGCAGAAAAGTGACCGGTTTAGCTTTTGAGAACAATTTTACATTTAACATCCCTCAAGAGTTTTTTGGAAAATTTACTGTAACTGCTTATGGGTTCAGTGATGGTAAATTAGTTGCTAAACATATTGTAGAGCCTTCTTTTCCTGTGCAGTTACCACAAAGCATTACTTTACAAAGCATCAGGTTTTCTAAATCTGAAGAAACAATACCGGAACAGAGTCAGTATATTTTTGAATTACTAGGAATGTACAGCGATGGTATTGAACGTAGAATAAATGATTTAAATGGTGTTGTATTTACAATAGGCGATCAAAGTATTCTGCAGCAAATAAACAGCAAGATAATAAAAGGTCTTATTCCTGGAGAATCCACTTTTAAAGCTACTTTAGGCAGTCTTAATACTACAATTAGCATATATGTAGAAGAAAATCCATCTTTAAGACAAAGCATCATTACCGATTTTTATGGTCAATATGATACTCCAACAAGCCCGATACATCTAAAATGGAATACCTACCACGAATACCGGTCTAAACACTTTACTTTAGAAAGAAGTGAAAATAACGATCAGAATTTTGTGGAAATTAACCAGCAATTAGGCCGAGGTACCTATTATAATCCTACCAACTATACTTTTACAGACAATACGGCTTTAGAGCATGTTTTTTATCGTTTGAAATTATACAATCTTGATGATGAATTAGTTTACAATCAAATAATTGAGATAAACAGAGCCGTCTTATCTAACGGAACACATCAAATGGCAGCACCTAAATTAGAGCTTGTTCCTAATCCGTTAACAACGTATACCGGCAGTTTGCTGGTACAGGATTTACCGTTGGATAATGAAGCTGTCCTTACCATTTATGATATTAACGGCAAAATGGTTTGCAGTAAAAAATGTACTATTGTAAACGGTGATCAAAAAATAGCTTTTGAAATCCCAACCGGAGCTAAAAATGGAATTTATCTTGTTCAGTTAAAAACAAAGAGCTTTAGTAAAACTGTAAAATTATTGCTCAACTTATAACATCATTAACTATAAAAAAAGCTGCCAATGGCAGCTTTTTTCTTTTTTCAATCTTTTTACTTTAAAATTTCTTCTAAAACATTACTTTCCGTTCCATTAGGGAAAGCTACTTTTATTTTTTGCGCAATTGTTGGTGCAATTTGTGTAATTGCTTTCTTATCGTGAGATTCTCCTTTTTTAATTTCCCATCCATAAAAAAGACAAGGAACGTGTGTATCGTAACTAAAAGGAGTTCCATGAGAAGTTCCTGTTGCTCCATACTCAATATAGGCCGGCTTATCTAATATAACTAAATCTCCATTTTGAGTTGCATCGTATCCTTTTGCAATGAAATTCAAATAATAATCATTTCCTGAATTGGCAAGAATTTCTTCTTCTGTATAAACTCTTTTAACCTGTTCCTGAGTCATTAGGTATTCTTTGAAACTCTGCTTCACTTTATTCATTTCCAAACCATTGGTTTTCATAATTGCTCTATTGAAAAACAAATTATAGTTTCCATAATCCAAAACCAAGTCAGCCCCAAATGTATCCGTAGAAAACTTTCTCAATCCTTTTTCAATATCAGAAGGCAAGATATTTTTTACATTGTATTTGTTGTCTTTTAAGAAAGTAGCGTTTTCAGCACCAGCATGATCGGCAGTTAAAAATAACAGATAGTTTCCTGCTCCAACATTCGTATCAAGGTAAGTTAAGAAATCAGCAATAGTTAAATCAAGACGCAGGTAAGTATCCTGTAATTCTATCGAACGAGGTCCCTGACCATGTCCAACATAATCTGTAGACGAAAAACTCACAGTTAAAAAATCAGTAATTTCATCTTTTCCTAATGCTTCTTTTTCAATCGCTTTTTTAGCAAAATCTTCCAGCAAATCATTTCCATAAGGCAATAAACGAATAATTCCTGCATCTGCTTTTGCAAACATTTCTTTTAAATTATAAGGAAAAACAGGTTTAACCCCATTCACTTTACTTTCATACGGATTATCATCAGCAAGACTTTCGTTATAAACTGAAATCGGTTTCAACAGATCCCATCCTTTATCGATGTAAGTCATATAATGTTTTTCACTATTGTATTGAGTAACCCAATCCGGTAATTTCACACCATAAAATGTACTTGAAACAAAAGCTCCTGTTTTACTGTACCAAAATGCCCAATTCGCAAAATGTCCAGCCGGTAGAATAGCACCACGATCTTTAAGGCTCATCCCGATAACTTTCCCTTTAAAATTAGTTGCAAGTCGAAGTTCATCAGTAATTGTAGTAGTTAACAGGTTTTTAGGCGACATTTTTCCTTCTGCTTCAGATCCATCACCAATCGTAGTTACTGATGCATCGTCTGTACAATACATTTCTTTGCCTAAACTACGGCTAAACCATTCGTTACCAACAATTCCATGTGTTTCAGGTGTTGTTCCTGTATAAATTGAAGCATGCCCCGGAGCAGTATACGTTGGCATGTAGTTGTAATGCATGTTATGAAAGGTATAACCATTGTTCATCAACCTTTTGAAACCATTAGCTGAAAAATCATCTGAAAAACGATATAGGTACTCCATTTTCATTTGATCAACCACAATTCCTACAACTAATTTTGGGCGTTTCTCCTGAGCAATACCTGCAAAAGAAACAACAACACTTAGTAGAATAATTATTTTTCTCATTTTTATTTAATTTTGGCAAAAATACGTAATTGCCGTTGTAATTAAAAAAGTCCCAGATTAAAAGGACTTTTATTTTTTAAAGAATTTTGTTTATAGTAATGAGGCTACTTCTTTCGTTGCAGCTTCAAATTCAGCAATCATATCGTTTACAATGTTTTCCACTGGTTTTATGTCGTGAATTAAGCCTGCAATTTGTCCTATTTCGAGTTCTCCTTCCACTAAATCACCTTCAAACATTCCTCTTTTAGCACGGGCTCTGCCTAACAACGTTTTTAACTCATCAGTTGTGGGACATTTTGCATATAATTCCTGAACATCGTTGTAAAACTTATTTTTAATCAATCGGACCGGAGCCAGTTCTTTTAAAGTCAAATGCGTTCCGCCTTCTTCTAACTCTACAATTGTTTGTTTGAAATTGCTGTGTGATGAACTTTCCGTTGAAGCCGCAAATCTTGAGCCTACCTGTACACCGTCTGCACCAAGAACCATGGCAGCAAGCATACCTCTTCCTGTTGCAATTCCACCGGCAGCAATTAACGGAATTGAAATTTGTTCTCTTACCATAGGAATCAGCGTTAATGTTGTCGTTTCTTCACGACCATTGTGTCCACCTGCTTCAAAACCTTCGGCTACGACCGCATCAACACCAGCCTCTTGTGCTTTCAATGCAAATTTGGAACTGCTCACTACATGCACTACAGTAATTCCTTTTTCTTTCAGGAAAGAAGTCCACGTTTTTGGATTTCCAGCCGAAGTAAATACAATTTTGACTCCTTCTTCGACAATAATCTGCATGATTTCCTCTATATTTGGATACAGCATCGGTACATTTACTCCAAAAGGCTTATCTGTTGCTTTTTTACATTTTTGAATATGATTCCGCAGCACATCAGGGTACATTGATCCTGCTCCTATTAAGCCTAAACCACCTGCATTACTTACTGCGCTTGCTAATTTGTAACCACTGTTCCAAATCATTCCACCTTGAACAATTGGATATTTAATATTGAAAAGAGATGTTATTTTATTCATTGAAATACGTATCCGGTTTGTTGAATAATCGGATTTTTAAATTAATTTTTGATGATTTTTCCATTTCGCTTTCCTCCTGCCGAAGCAATCGTATAATAATAAATACCGCTGCTTAAATTTTGTAAAGAAATGTTCTGAATTGTATTATTGATATTTTGACTGAAAATAATTTGTCCTAAATTATTATGAAAAACAATTTCGGCACCGACACTGGCAGTAGGAATTGAAATAGTTACAAAATCATATGTTGGATTTGGATACAAATTGAATTTTTCTTCTGAATGACTGGAAACCGATAAAACAGCGTTGAGTGCCTTTTGAAAGTCAGGTATCCCATAACCATAATTGTTATCCGGTGTAGTAAACCTATCTGCTGATTCTTTTACCAATTGAATTATCTCCGAATTTGTTTTTGCCGGAAAAGCAGACCAAAATGACGTTATTGCTCCTGCTAAAATAGGACTGGCGAACGAAGTCCCATTATTTGTACCAATTGTACCTGTTTGTGTTGCCACGACTGAAGCAACTCCCATAGCCATTACATCAGGTTTAATCCGACCGTCAAAAGAAGGGCCTATTGAACTGAAATTTGCTTTCACTTCAGCTGCATTTACTGCACCTACAGAAAAACTTAGGGCAGAATCCGATGGAACTGAAATATGTGGATTGGCTGAAGTTCCTGAATTACCAGCAGAAGTGACGCAAATCATTCCACGGGTAAAAGCAATATCCGCAGCACGTGAAATAAATGACGTTGTTCCATTCATATCGGCATAATCATAACTATAATTCGGATTATCATAAATAAAATATCCCAAGGACGTGTTTATGACATCTACACCTAAATTATCAGCCATTTCGGCAGCTTCAACCCAATTACTTTCTTCTAATGGGCTTTCGCTACCTACATCTTCAGTAATAAATAAATAATACTGAGCATCTGGTGCTGTTCCAACTAATTGTCCGCTTACATAACCTCCCATATCGGACAATACTTGTGTTCCATGTTGATACCCTGTATATGGATTTGCCGAATCATTTACAAAATCATATCCGCCTAATATCAATCCGTTATCTCGTAACCGCTGAAATGGAGCCGTAGTGTTTACTCCCGGAAATCCGGCATCCATAATCGCAATGATTTTTCCTGCGCCCGTATGGTCTTGCTGGTGCAAAATATGTCCGTTTAGCATTTGAATCTGATTGGAAGAAGTTCCATAATCATAATTAACCTGAATGTCCAGAAATTTGTTCGAAACTTTAATATTTCCTCCTTTGATTGCTTTGCGTCCGCCCGGATTTAGGGAGTGATTAGCATATTGAATATGATCAACAAAAGACAAAGCGGTTAAAGCACTGATATCTGTTTGAGTTCCCCTGATATGCAAAGCATTAAGCCATTTTGACTTAGTCAAAACAACAATTCCGGCCGAAGCGGTAATCTGATCTATATAAGGCTGATGCAAAGGCACATCTTTGATATCCAGAGCAATGTTTTGAGCTGTCCTTCTGTCTAATGCTCTTTGAGAAAGCATTTGCAGTGGGTTATCATAATAATATTGAGCATTTGGTTTTGCATTAAAGAATATCCACGCATCTTCTTGTGAAAATGAGGTTATCGAAATCAAACCGAATATAAGCAGTAGTATTCTTTTCATTGCCCGTAAGTTTGGAATACTCCAAAGATACATAAAGCGAATTAAAAACTAAAATTTTATGAGATTACACCTGAACCAATTAACTCATCATCAATATGCCAAGATACAAATTGCCCTTGAGTAATTGCTGACTGTGGAGCATCGAATTCAACGTACATTCCATTTTCAAATTGATGTAATGTCGCTTTTTGTAGTTCCTGACGGTAACGAATACGTGCCATTACTTCCCTTTTTTGACCATTGGTTAAAGCCAAATCAGGACGAATCCAGTGAATTTCATCCTTAGCTACAAATAATGCTTTTTTAAATAATCCCGGGTGATTGTGGCCTTGACCGGTATAAATAGTATTGGTTTCCACATCAGTAGCAATAATAAATAAAGCTTCTTTTGTACCTCCGACATTTAGTCCTTTTCGTTGCCCAATCGTAAAATAGTGTGCACCCGGATGCTTCCCGACAACTTTAGCAACTTCTGGAGTATAGTGGATATTTGTCGCTTCAAACGCTAATTTTTCTTCAATAGAATCAAAATTGATTGCTTTTTGACTGTAAATTTCATTATTGGCATCCACCTCAAAAATCAAACCGTCTTTGGGTTGCAGCTGTTGTTGTAAAAATTCAGGCAGACGAACTTTTCCTATAAAGCACAATCCTTGAGAATCTTTCTTTTCAGCAGTAATTAATTCCATTTTTGCAGCAATTTCACGCACTTGAGGTTTTGTCAATTCACCAATAGGGAATAATGATTTAGCCAATTGATCCTGAGATAATTGACATAAAAAATACGACTGATCCTTATTATCATCAACACCGGCAAGTAACTGATATACGGGTTTTCCTTCTACTTCAATTTCACCTTTGCGGCAATAGTGTCCGGTCGCTACATAATCAGCACCCAATGAAAGTGCAATTTTCATAAAAACATCAAACTTGATCTCCCGGTTACACAAGACATCAGGATTTGGTGTACGTCCTTTTTCATATTCGCTGAACATATAGTCCACAATTTTTTCTTTGTATTGCTCACTTAAGTCAACCGTTTGGAAAGGAATGTCTAATTTCTGAGCTACCAGAAGTGCATCATTACTATCTTCCAACCAAGGACATTCGTTAGAGATGGTAACAGAGTCGTCATGCCAGTTTTTCATAAAAAGGCCAATAACTTCATAGCCTTGCTCCTTTAGTAAATAAGCAGCAACACTAGAATCAACACCTCCTGAAAGACCAACAACTACACGCTTCATAATAAATTGAATTTAAGAGTGCAAAGGTAGAAATATTTATTCTTACAATTTCAAATCAAAAACAAAAGCCACCATAATATGGTGGCTTTTAACAAAAGTTTAGATAAAAATAGTTACTCTTTGATCACTTTAATCATTTTTGAGACGTCTCCAGAGGATACTTTCAAGAAGTAAACTCCATCGGCTAATCCTGACATATCTATTTCTTCTTTATTGGCATTTAATTTTTTCGTAAAAATCTGTTTTCCAACAATATTATAAATGATAACATTTGTCAATTTCTCAGAATAAGACAATTTTAAGATATTCTCAACAACAGGGTTTGGATAATAAGTCAGAGAGTTTAAATTAAATTCTTCATTTCCTAAGAAAGTTTGTACAGTAATAGCTACACTTGCTGTACTTTGACAACCTGCAATCGTTTGAGTTGCATAATAAGTAGTGTTATTTGTCACTACCGTAGAATTAGGCAACGGATTTATTGCTGATGCAGCGTCAGAAGCTGAAGCATACCAAATAATACCTGTTCCGACTACAACAATGTCAGCCAATGTTTGTGTAGAAGCCAGTGATTGTGGAGATACTCCCGTAGGTGCCACTGAATTAATGGCAAATATAAATGGGTCACTCGCACATCCGAATGTTCCTGCATTATAATCTGAAACAATTAAAGTATGTGTTCCTTGACTTAACACTCCTATAGTAGGTCCAAAATTAGATCCATCGATACTGTAATAAGGAGTATTAGGCACATTTAGCAATATTGGCGTTACAATAGTAGGTCCACATGGAATATTTGCTGTAACTCCTGTAATAACTCCTTTAATTGGAATAGTCACTGTGATATCTGTTGAAGATGTTGCATTACCGCATCGATCCTGAACACTTATTCTGTAAACTCCACTGGAATTAATAGTGAAAGTACTGGAAGCATTATAAACTCCAAAAGTCGTACAACCGGCACCATTACACATTGCGTAAGTATAAGGACCTCCATTACCTCCTCCTCCAAATCCGGCTATGGTAGCTGATCCGGAACAATCTAATGCAGTACTCGTAGTTATGGTTGGTGTTGCTGCTAAACTTCCTAAAACAATATTCGCTGAATCAGTATTTGTTCCACAGGCATCAATTGCTCTTACAATGTAAGTTCCAGCTGCCAATCCTGTAAAAATTGTACTGGCCTGCGGACCTGTAATTACTGTCATCGTTGGCTGATTCACCAAAGTATAAGTAATTGGTAATGAACCTCCTGTTGAAGACCCTATGATAACACCGTTACTTCCACTTGTACAAGATCCTGTTGCAGTTCCGGCAGAAGTAAGCGCCGTTACAGCAGAAGTAACTGTTGCTGAAACACTTCCAATCACACCACATCTGTCAATAATTCTAACTGTATAAGTAGCTGCGGCAACGTTATTGAATACCGGACTTGCCTGCGGACCAGCAATCAGTACTGTATTTCCTGAGTCATACAAAGCATAACTGAATGTTCCTCCGGCTAAAGTAGCCCCGGTTCCTGGAGTTGCCGTTATTCTTCCCGTAGAACCAGCTGCGCACGAGGCAATTGTTGCAGCAGTAACTGTAGGAATTGCCGAAGCCGGGAATAACAATGCAACTGCTGAAGTCGTAATATTACCACAAGCATCTGTAACACGAACAAAATAACCGGTTGCGTTTGCCGCTATTCCATTAAATGTTGTTGCTGTTTGCGGACCTGCCACAACTGCTGCCGAAACGGCATCAATTAAAGTATAAGAATAAGGGGCTAATCCTCCTGTTGCAGCTGTCGTCACCTTAATAACTCCCGTATTACTGCTTGCACAAGAAGCTGTCGTAGCACTTATTACCGCATTAGCAAGGGCTGCCGGAGCATTAATTGCAACAGTTACTGTTGATGTATTTCCGCAAACATCAGTTACACGTAACGTATGTGTTGGAGCTCCTGCTATAGGTACCACTAAAGGAAATATATTGCTTGCTTGCGGAGCTACAATTTGTGTTGTATTAGTAGCATCATATAGAGCAAAAGTATAAGGCCCTCCACCACTACCTGCAGGAATTGGTCCTCCTGGAGTAAAATTCTGTGGATTAGTCACAATAATTTGAGCATTATAATTAGAGCCACTGCAAGATACTACTGATCCTCCGGCTGCAGGAGTAAAAGCTCCCGCTGAAGTGATTGTAGTCGTAGTAGTACCTGTTAAACCACACTGGTCTGTAATTTGTACTGTATAAGCTCCTGCCTGTAATCCTGTAAAAATTGGTGACAACTGGTTTGGTCTTATAGTTGGCGAAGGAGCAATTAAAGCAAACTGGTAAACACCACCTTGATTGGCCGTAGTCGATAAACAAGTGATTGTACCGCTGCTTATAGCACAACTGGATGAATTAGTCACTGATAACGTTGGTGCAGTTGCAGTACCAATTACTAAAGGTGCTCCTATTGTAACTTGTGTACCACAAGCATCTGTAATCATTACTGTATAGCTTCCTGCTGGCAGATTATTAAAGATTCGGCTTGATTGCTGGGCTACAATAAGAGTTGATGGAGCTGCTAATTCATACATATAAGGCGCTAACCCGGTAGTAGGCTGAGCCACGGTAATTTGCCCTGTTGACAAAGCTCCGCATGAAGATACTACTGCAGACCCTGCCGGGAAGGCTAATACGGTTGGCGCACCAACTGAAACTACTCCGGTAACTGGTACACCACAACCATCATACATTCTTACTGTATAAGATCCTTGATTTAACCCGGTAAATATTGTGCTGGTAGAGTTAGCTACATTACTTCCTTGAACAGGTCGTATCGCTCCACCCGGACTAATCAGTTCAAATGTAAATGGGCCAATACTACTGGCATTCGGAGCCACAGTAATAGTTCCCTTAGCTGAAGCAGCACAACTAGCAACTACAGTAGTTGCAAATGAAGGTGCTGAAGCGGCATTAATTGTAACAGCAGCTGTTACCTGCACACCACAGGCATCTGTAAGACGAACAGTATAGGCACCCGGAGGTAAATTCTCAAATAAATTACTCGCTTGGGCAGGTCTTAATGCAGGTGATGGAGCAATCAATTCAAAAGTGTATGGAGAACCTCCTCCAGCAGCAGAAATCTGAGCCTCCAATGAACCTGTGGATCCATTTGGACATGAAGGAGTTGTAAAAGCCGTTCCGAATGTAGGTGCAGCCGCTGTTCCAACTGAAACATTTGATGTTCCTATGTTACCACAAGCATCTTTCACAGCTACAGTATATACTCCTGGAAATAAATTTTCAAAAACAGAACTGTTCTGGAATGGTCTGCTGATAGGTGAAGGTGAAATTAAAGCATATTGAAAAACTCCAGGTGACCCATTTCCACTCAAACCTGTTGCTGCTGTTGCTGTTACATTTAGTGTTCCGGTAGCATTGTTTGCACAAGAAGCACTGGCAATTGCTGTTGCTATAGGCGCGGTACTTGGAGACACTGTAAAAGTTGCTCTCCTCTTTTTACCACAACCATCACTAGCCTCCAAAGTATATACTCCTGGTAATAAATTATTAAAAGTATAATAATAATTTGCTGTAACCGGATCTCTCAAAACTGTAGGCTGTGGCGCTACCAATACAGGTGAACTGTTAACCAGTGCCAATGTGTAGGGAGGAGTCGTACCATTAACCATAAAAGTACCAGTTCCAGTAGGTAAACCTGCGCAGGAAGACTGAATATTCTGAATGGTTAGACCTATTGTAGAATTTGTAGCAATTTGTGTCAAAGTCACTGTATTTGTAGCTGCTTTTCCGCAAGCATCAGTTACTTTGATGGTATAACCTCCCGGCTGTAATGCAGTAAAAACATTAGAAGATTGCGAAGGCCGTATCATAGGTGATGGAGAAACAAGCTCATAGGTATAAGGTGGCGTTCCCCCTGTAACTCCCGGAGTTGTTGCTCCAATTTCAGTAACAGTAATTGTCCCTCCATTACTGTCTGAACAAGATGGAGTTAATAAAATCCCTGCCGTATTTACAGTTGGTGGAGAATCATTAAAGACTACTTTTTTTCTGATATCCGACTTACAGCCATTATTATCTGTAGCAGTAAGAGTCGCATAATAGGTACCTTGAGTGGCATAGGTATGGCTTGGACTTGTTGCTGTTGAAGTCAATCCGTCACCAAAATTCCACAAATATGTATTAGGCAAAAAGGTAGAAGCCGAACTATTTGTAAATGTAAAAGCCCCTGCACATGCTGAAGAATTCGTAATGGCAAAATTAGGCTTATTATCGAAAATTCCCGGTGAAGAGTTCAGATTAGGACTCTCAGGATTATCCGTAAATTGTATACTGAACAATAAGGGAGTGGTGTTACTGAACTGGTCAACTATAATTACATACCAGTTTCCACTTACTACATCCACTCCAGGGTTAAATTGGGTTGCCACATAATTAGGACTGGCCATACCCGTTCCTCCTGGAATTCCAAAAACAGTTGCTGTCCCTGCAAAATTACAGCTTAATTGTGTTTTTGCATCACAATTTGCTACTCCAGGCGCACCTGATAAAGCAAATAAACTCCAGTCGAAATCTGAATTACTGGGTAAACCATCCGGAGTGAATGGCCGAATCACAAAGTTGAGCTTACCATTGGCTTTAGCCTGAAAAGCTACCCAAATACTGTTGTGCTCAATTCCACCACAGGCAAGTTGTTCTAATTTGGAACCAACTCCGCTTGGATTAAACGATTGAGTATTTCCGCAGACAACCACAGCGCTTGAGCAATCAGACTGTGACCATCCATTGGAAAACATCAATGTCATCAAAAATGCAAAAAAGACATTTTTGGAAAAAGTAATTGATTGTTTCATAGATTTTTTCTTACTAATTTAGCAAAAGAAAATCATACAATCATAAGATTTTATTAAAAATAATATTAAAAATACTATTTTTTAACTTTTAAGCTTGGTTTTCCGTAACCATTTATGGTATCTGCGTTCATTTCTCTAACTAATTTGCCTTTCTCAAAATATTGCCAGATTCCCTTCTTTTTGTCATTTTTAAATTTACCGCTAATAACAATATTTCCAGCATCATCGTAGACTTTATAAGGTCCTTCCATCAATCCTTTGACAAAAGTGGATTCTTCGATAAGCTTACCTTCCTGATTGAATTTTTTTGCTAAACCGTCCTTTAAGTTATTCTTATACAGGATTTCTTCACCCAAAACTCCATTCGAATAAAACACTTTTCTGACACCTTCTATTTTATCATCAACATAATTTTCGGTTGACATGACAGTCTTGGCATTTTTATGGTAATACTTCCATAAACCCTGACGAAGTTTATTTACAATATTTCCTTCGCTTACCTTGTTCTTCTTTTCATCATAAAAAATAGTATATGCCTTCCCTTTGCCATCAAACTCTCTTGTAGCCATGACAATTTTCTTATCACTGTTTGCGTAATAAGTAAACACCCCTATTTCCTTACCGTGGTTGAACTTTCCTTCATAACGAAGCAGTTTAGAATCATCATAGTGTCCATTCCACAATCCGTGACGTTCCCCTTTGGAGTCTAACTGATTTAACTTTTCCTGAGCACTTACGGCAAAAGACATAATCATTATACACAATATAACCAACTGTTTATTTATCATCGTTTTATTACTTTCTTAATTATATAACTTCAATTTCTGTTTTAAATTGCATTCTTATTTCTGTCCAAAGTTACTATTTAGAAATAATAAATAATTCTTTATTAACAAACTATTGACGGATTCTGCCAAAAATGACATCCAGAAAGATGTTCAGTATTTACAGAATATATTTCACATTTACTATTCTTAAGCACCTAATTCTATAGCTCGTTGATTTGCACTACACATAGCCTGAGCAATTATTTTATCCAATTCATGAGTATCAAAAACCTTGAGTGCACTTTCTGTAGTTCCTCCTTTTGAAGCTACTTTTACAATCAGTTCTTCATTAGATAAATTACTCGCACTTTGCAAATTAATTGCCCCGAGAAAAGTCTGGTGTACTAAAACTTCGGCTTCAGAGGATGAAAAACCAAACTCTTCAGCCGCTTTAATCATTGCGTTCATAAAATAAAACACATAAGCCGGTCCACTTCCTGACACGGCTGTCGCAGGATTTATTAAAGATTCGTTCTCTGCATAAATTGATTTTCCTGTGGTGTTGATTAAATTCTGAATGATAAACAAATCCTTTCTATCAGTTTCAACTGAAGCTGAAAAGACAGTCATCCCCAACCCTATCTGCGTACTTAGATTTGGCATAGAACGAATTACTTTTTCTACCTGAAGTTTTTCTTTAATTTTTTCAATAGATACTCCTGCCATAACAGACAATACCACCTGTTCTGAAGATATCAGACCTTTCAATCCTTTAGCGACTTCCTCAAAATCCTGAGGTTTTGTGGCTAGAATTAAAATGTCAACTTCAGCAATTTTTGAAGAAGCTGTATGCTGAAAATTTCCCATCGGAATTCCGAAAGTCATTTCGGGTGTGGGCAATGTTCTTGTTATAACCTGAATGTCATCATTTTTAATGAATCTTGACTTGATAAAACTACTGGCAAATGTTTTGCCTAAATTTCCAAAACCGATAATAGCAATTTTCATACTAACTTCTTTTAAAATTAAACAAATAAAAAATCCCTGTTTCAACTCTTTCACAAGAATCAAAACAGGGATTGTATTTTTTTAGGAATATTATTCTAACTATTTATTCCCTTTCGCTTTTTTCTGCTCTTCAGCCTGTTCCATAGCTTGTTGTAATTTTTGCTGGAACTTTCCGGGTTTTTTAGGTTCTTTTAATTTATTTTCCTGAATCTTAGCATGAATCTTATCGCTATCTACGATATAATTCTTGATAACAAACATAATACCGATTGTAATTAAGTTTGAAATAAAGTTATACAAACTCAATCCTGAACCATAGCTGTTAAAGAATATTAACATCATGATTGGCGAAATATAAATCATCATTTTCATGATTTTACCCATATCCGGCATACCTTCTTGCTGTGGCGCTGCCATTTGCTGATCTCCTGTCGTCATTCTCATATAGAAGAAAATAGCGATAGCAGCAAGAATTGGAAACAAACTTACGTGGTCTCCATACAATGGAATATTGAACGGCAATTTAAATATCTGATCAAAAGAAGACAAATCATCAGCCCAAAGGAAGCTTTTTTGTCTTAATTCAAAAGCAGAAGGGAAAAACTGGAATGAAGCATACATAAATGGTATTTGTATCAGTGCCGGTATACAACCCGCCATTGGATTTACACCTGCTTTATTATACAACTTCATTGTTTCCTGTTGTTTCTTCATTGGATCTTTAGAAAATTTCTCATTCAGTTCCGTAATCTCAGGACGCAGCACTTTCATCTTTGCCTGAGATAAAAATGACTTATATGTAATTGGAGACATGGCCAATTTTATAATTATTGTAAAAATTATAATAGCAATACCATAAGAAATATAAGAACTTAAAAAGTCAAATAAAGGGCTGAAGATAAACTTATTAATCCATCCGAAAATTCCCCATCCTAAAGGAATTATTTTGTCAAGGTCTTTGTCGTATTTCTTTAAAGTGGTGTAATCTGTTGGCCCGAAATACCAATTCATTTTATAGTCAATCTCTCCATTATTAAATGCCAATGGAACATTTGCTTTAAATTGTTTGGTAAAAACGGTGTCAATTTTTTCGTCATTTACTAAATTATCCGAGTGCAATTTTGAAGTAGTAAATGGTTTATCAGTTAATAAGATTGAAGAAAAGAAATGTTGTTTAAAAGCAATAAAACTTACTTTTTCAGGAGTCTCTTCACTATCTTTCCCAAGACCTACATTATTAATTTTCCCATCTTCATATTCATAACGGATGTCAGCATATCTGTTTTCATAAGAAATACTTTTCTCGTTTCTGTATGATTTTAAGCTCCATTCCAAATCCAATGGTTTTGAAGTGTTTAATGCTTTTTTCAACCCTTGTGACTGAAGGTCAAAACCAACCATATAATCGTTTGGCTTTAGAATATATTTATATTCCAAAAACTCATTTGGTCCTGCTTTAAGCTTCATTGAAAGCACTTGATCTTCTCCTGCTTTTGACAAAGTAGGCTCAAAAAACAAGTCTTTGGTATTCAAAACTCTGTTATCCTGAGTTTGAAGCTGGATATTTAAATTGGAATTGTTATCTTTTATCAGTGCAACGAGCTGCCCTGAATCTTTAGAAAACTTTTTAAATCTCTTAAGAGTAACTTCAGTAATATATCCTCCTTTATTCGCAACTTTAATCGATAGCAATTCGTTTTCAAGCGTTGTAAATTCGGCTTTTGCTGATGGCAAAGTCGCAGAATAAGCAAAATTTCCTAATGATGATTGCAGTTTGGCAACCTGTGCCGAATCAACAGCTACATTATCTGCAGCAGGAGCGGCAACCGTAGTAACTTCTGCTTTTTTAGCTTTTTCAACTTGTTCCTGTTTGGCTTTTTTAGCATCAATTTCAGCTTGAGTTGGCTGGTTGTTGTACATGATCCACATCATGATACCAAAAATTAATACAAAACCAATAATTGAGGTAAGATCTAATTTCTTTTTTTCCATTTAATTACAATTTTGCTTTAAGCATTAGGCTTTAAGCGTAAGCATTCTGTTAGTCTGTAAAACGTTTCTTTTGTTACCAAAAAACAATTCGACTACTATAATCATGGCATTTTCATGCCGAATTCATTATTGTTTATGTTTGACGGCTGCCTCCACAAATTTCACAAAAATAGGATGCGGATTTGCTACTGTACTTTTGTATTCCGGATGGTATTGAACACCTATAAAGAATGGATGATTTTCCAATTCCACTACTTCTACCAAACCTGTGTCAGGGTTAATCCCAGTAGCTTTCAATCCTGCATTCTCCAATGCTTCCAAATATTCTCCATTAAATTCATAACGGTGGCGGTGACGTTCTAAAATATTAGATTTCCCGTACACTTTATGTGCCAGCGTGTTTTCTTTCAATTCACATTTCCAAGCACCTAAACGCATCGTTCCTCCTTTGTCAGTAATATTTTTCTGCTCTTCCATGATACTGATTACCGGATTTGAAGTACTTTCATTCATTTCAGTTGAATTAGCATCGGTATGGCCTAAAACATTTCTTGAATATTCGATAACAGCCATTTGCATTCCCAAACAAATTCCAAAGAAAGGAACATTATTTTCTCTTGCATAACGTACTGTTTCGATTTTTCCTTCTATTCCGCGCTCTCCAAATCCGGGAGCAACTAGTATGCCATCCAGATTTTTAAGCTGATTTTCTGCCGTTTTGGCATCTAAATATTCTGAATGAATGCTGATCACATTCACTTTTGTCTCATTTGCGGCACCTGCGTGAATGAATGCTTCCAAAATAGATTTGTATGAATCCTGTAATTCCACATATTTTCCAACAAGTCCGATGTTAACTTCGTGTTTTGGATTTTTAAGTTTGTGCAGAAACTCATTCCATTGTGATAAATCCGGTGCTGTTCTCTCCGGTAAGTCTAATTTTTTCAATGCTACCCTGTCTAATCCTTCTTCCAGCATTAAATTAGGAACATCATAAATAGTAGAAGCATCAATAGATTGAATTACCGCTTCTCTTTTCACATTACAGAACAATGCTAATTTCTGACGTAAATCTTCCGATAGTTCGTATTCTGTTCTACAAACCAAAATATCCGCTTTGATACCGCTTTCCATTAATGTCTTTACGGAATGCTGTGTTGGTTTTGTCTTCAATTCTCCAGCCGCAGCCAAATAAGGCACCAATGTTAAGTGAATTACAATACTGTTATTCTCACCTAATTCCCAAACCAACTGACGCACCGATTCGATATAAGGAAGAGATTCGATATCTCCGACTGTTCCTCCTATTTCTGTAATCACAATATCATAATCGCCGCTTTTGCCAAGCAGTTGCATGCGTTCTTTGATTTCGTTGGTGATGTGAGGAACAACCTGAACCGTTTTTCCTAAAAATTCACCACGACGTTCTTTTTCAATTACTGAAAGATATACTCTTCCGGTCGTTACATTGTTCGCCTGTGATGTTGGTACATTTAAAAATCTCTCATAGTGACCTAAATCCAAATCCGTTTCAGCTCCATCATCTGTTACATAGCATTCTCCATGTTCGTAAGGATTTAACGTTCCCGGATCTACGTTGATGTATGGGTCGAATTTCTGAATTGTCGTTCGGTAACCTCTTGCCTGCAATAATTTTGCTAAAGAAGCTGCAATAATTCCTTTTCCTAAAGAAGAAGTCACGCCGCCTGTAACAAAAATATACTTCGTTTGATTCATTGTATTGTGTTTATTGTTGTGTTGTTGTTTAAAAACGCGCAAAAATACAATTATAATTCGATTATTAGATTGTTGAATTATCAGATTTTCAGAAAATAACGAATAATTAACGTATCACACCTAACTATCTCTTTTCCATTTATTTATAAATTAAAATCTTATCGAAGATACAAAACAAACTTTAGATTTTATATTCTTGTTTCGGATGGAAACAGGGGATTTCAAAAGTGAAATAGGCTATTACAGAAGGAAATATTCGATTACAGAAGCGAAATGAATTTTCACAGAAGTGAAATGAACAGTTACAGAAGGAAATATTTGATTACAGAAGCGAAATTTACTTTCACAGAAGGGAAATAGGTAATTACAGAAGCGAAATGTATTTTCACAGAAGTGAAATGAACAGTTACAGAAGGAAATATGTGATTACAGAAGCGAAATAGGAAATTACAGAAGGAAATATTCGGTTACAGAAGCGAAATACACTTTCACAGAAGTGCAATAGACAATCACAGAAGGAAATATTCGATTACAGAAGCGAAATACACTTTCACAGAAGTGAAGTAGATCGTTACAGCAGTAAAACGGAAAGGTTTTAGGGCGGTTAACTCTTCGAAAGAAATTTTTCTTGTAGAGAAATTATGCTCTTTGCTCTATTCTCTTTCTTCTATTTTCTTTTGTAATTAAATTTACGGTTTCGGAAAGTTTCTGCGGATATTTCTCACGAGTTCTTCAAGTCCGTTGAGTTTGAGCTCATACACCAATTGGAGTTGTTCTCCCAATTGTCCTTTTGGAAAACCTTTATTATGGTACCAAACCACATAATATTCCGGCAGATCAATAAGAAAATACCCTTCGTATTTTCCGAAGGGCATCTTAGTATGTGCAAGTTTAACTAGCAATTGCTGTTGATTATTCAATTGTAGTTTACTTTTTTAGCAATCCAGATAACTGACCAGATGATTAAAAATACAATTCCAATACAAAAGATTCTTTTTCCGTGTTTGCGGTCAGAAGTCGAGTAGCTGTATACTCTTTCTCCGTTTGGCAATGTTTTCTTTAAAGTTAACAGGTACCAGCCCGTCAGCACTCCTAAAAAACCGCCCAAAACAGCAAAAACATATCCGAAAAATATCCATTCTGTTTGTTTTTCTTCGGGTTTGGAAAGTTCAATCAGTCTTTTTCCTTCGAAATTCTTAATTTGTTCCGGAGTAATTTCGACACCTCTTTCCTTTAATATTTTCAAGGCCAAAGCAAAATTAAAATCTCCCCACTCATCCTTTTTAAAGACCACTTCTTCCAGCTCCACTTCTGAAAATCCAAATAAAAAATAATCTTCTTCTACCTCATCCAATTCTCTTTCGGAAATCTCCTCTGATAATTTTCTGGCTTTTTCAAAATCGGATTTTTTTACCTTTAAAAGATACTCAATGGCAAACTGACTGTTTCCTAAATTAGAATCCAGCGAATTCCCCGTATCTTCAATTAATGAATCGATATTGTTTTCCTTCAGAATCTCGCTTAAAGAAAGAAGATCTTCTTTCTTACCAGACCTTTGAAATGTTAAGAATTCCATATTTACTGTTTCCAATTAAAGGTAATTTCCTTATCAATATCCGGATTCAAGCTTAATAAAACCGGGCAATTCATCCCTGTTCTTTCCAGAATTATTTTTGTTTTATCCTCTGCAGCAACTGACATATTTAAAACCAATTGAAGTTTAGCTATTTTTCGGGGTTCGGCCTGCATAATTTTGGTAACTTCTACAGTAGAACCGGTTAAATCAACATTTAAATCTCGTGATTTAATAGCCATGATGGTCATCATACAGCTTCCCAAAGAATTTGCCAGCAGGTCAGTTGGCGAAAAAGCCTCTCCTTTCCCGTTGTTATCCGTGGGTGCATCAGAAAGGAGTTCCGTTCCTGATTGTATATGTATAGACGATGTTCTTAAATCGCCTAAGTAAGTCACTTTTGATGTCATTATTTTGCTTCTTTTATGGTTAAATCAGTATCATAATATAAAATGTATACTCCTTTATTGGTATAACCGCCATTGGTATCCGGTGCATAATAAAATTTATTTTCCACTTGTTCTGTTGCAGCATCGTTTAATGTTTCAATGAACGGTTTTTCCTGAACTAGGCGCATTAAAACATCAAATGTCACGTCGAAACCACGAGTGGCAAACTGATTTGGATAGACTTTATTTTTCTTTTTAAAACTGTTGTCTAAAATAGCGGCTTGTTCCGAATCGTTAACACGTGCCACCGAAGGGTAATGCATTTTTAACTTGGTCAAACGGTTCATTTGAATTTCCTCGTAGTCAAGCGCTTCATTTTCACCTAAAATTACCAATCTGACCTGATACTCATTCAAAACGTTTAACAAGGCACTGGTTGTGCTTAAAATAAGGTTGGTCCGTTCGGTTTCCATCACAACAAAATTAATTTTGTCCTTAACTAAAAGTGACTTCAGCTGTGCCACGTCTAAAACACTGCTTTCATTGAAATTGGCAAATAAAACATCTTTATGCTGTTCTGAAAGATATTGCTTAACCGACATTTTTTTAGGATCAACCACAGCGATGATGTTACCTCCTGCCGCATGCATAAAGTCGAACATAGCATTTTTAACTTCATCCGAAGAAGGCGTTGCCTGAATCAGATTAGGAAATTTCTTGTCATAATCCTTAGACAAAGGAGAAATAACCGGAACATTGGACAGGTTTAGCAACTCAGCTGTTTTTTCCACATTGTTTTGATAAAATGGTCCGATAATCGCATCCATTGTTCTCAAATTATTATTCTGAATTAAATTGTAAATATTTGAACTTGATTTGGTTTCTTCTGAATCTAAAATCGTCACATCGACATTGATTCCCATTTTATTAACCGAATCTATAGCCATTAAAGCACCGGCATAAAAATCAAGGGTCATGTTAAGGAATTTGTCTTTTTTCAATCTGGCTTTGGTCGAATTTAAAGTATCCTGATCCAATTTTGTTAAATTAAACGGAAGCAGCAAAGCCAGTTTCTTATTCCCTTGTTTTGTATAGGTTTTTGTTAAATCCTTATAGTCTTTCTTAGGGATTGAAGCAGTTATTTTGGCAGGGATTTTTAGTATCATTCCTTCCTGAACACCATTCTTTAATTCCGGATTTAGCGCAATCAATTCTTCTTGTGTGATTCCGAATTGACCGGACAGACTGTATAACGTTTCTTTTGGTTTTACCGTATAGCCGGTTTCTTCCGGTTTTTGACTGATTTCATGAGCAACTATTTGTGATGCAGTCGGTTTTCCGCTTATCAATAATTTTTGGCCTATAGGCAAATCAGTAACGATTCCCGGATTTTGCTTTTCCAGTTGTTCTACCGTAATACCATATTGTTTTGCGATACCGTATTTGGTTTCTTTTGGTAATACTTCGTGATACACCGGAGCTTTGGAACTATTTTGAACGATTGGTTTTACTGGTACAGGTTCCGTTTTTTTGACAGGAAGTTTTCCTTTAATAGTTAACATCATTCCTACTTTCAAACCGTCTTTTAAGAGGTCTGCATTATTCTTTTCAATATCCGACATAGGGACATTATATTGCTTGGATATACCGTACAAAGTTTCCTTCGGCGCTACCTCATGACCTACATACGCTGATGGTTTTGCTTCTGTTTTAGTTTCTTTTTTGGTTTCTTTTTTGGTTTCTTTTACCTCTTTCTTGTCTGCCGGTTTATTCGGGATTAGTAAAAGGGTATTTTCCTGAACTCCTTTTTGTGCATCCGGATTGAGCTTGTAAATATCCGGAAGACCTACATTGTATTTTTTTGAGATCTGTGCAATTGTCTCCCCCTTAGCTACTTTGTGTTTTATCAGATTTTGACCAAAGACAGCAGTAAAACTCAAAAAAACCAACCATACAAACATGTATTTCATTTTATTTCTTTTTAAGATTTAATCGCTGTAAAGTTATTGTTCCTTTTGGACTTGTACAATAAATAAATTCCCAAATAATTCTTTATTTAATTTCTGGTTATACTCAAAAATAGCTTCATCAGCAGTATTAAATATTTTAGTGTACACGTAATACGAAAGGTTATTCACATTATAAAAGAAACTCGTTTTTGTTTCTCCGCTGTCCGATAATTTTATGGCAAATGCATCACGGTCCTTTGCTTCCTGAAAAACGCCGGCAATCAGGTAATAACCATTTTGAAGATCATTCAGGTTTTTGATTACTTCTATTTTTGTCAGTTTGTTTTCGTCTACCGTTTTATTGCTTAGATTTTTTCTGATATCTGCTGCATTTACGGTTTCCTGAGTTGTCGAAGCTACGTCTTTATCGTTTTCAGCCGCATTTTTCTGATAACGCTGTAATTTTACCAAGGCTAATTTATCATCATATTCGCGAGCTTCGGAACTGTAAAAAGTTGCTTTTGAAATCTTACGCTTCAATTCATTGTTTTTCTCAGAACCAATCAAATCAATTTTTGTCAGCAATTGCGAATTTTTCTTTTCGCTCTCCAGCTGTCCTTCACTCAACTTCCCTATTTCTTCCAGCGAAGCCAAGTCTTTGTCTGACAGGCTTTCTCTTACTTTCTTCTTGTATTCGTGGTTTTCCTGTACGGTGATGCGCTGTACTTTAGACATGATACCGGTGTAAATCTTGCGGTTTTCTGCCAAATCCTTTTTCAATTGAAGAATCAGCTTGTTCGTTTCTCCAATATTCTGATACGATTCCTTCTCTAGTTTTCTGGACTCTTCCAATGTTTCAACTTCTTTATTTTTAAGTCCTTCCAAATCATTTTCCATTGTAACAGCAAGTGAATCGAGTTTACCTATTAAAATATCCTGAATTTTTTTATTGGCATCAAGTACTAATCTTAATTTTTCAACAGAACCAGTTTTGGTTTCATCAATGGCATTCAAATTGATATTCAATTTGTTTAACGTAATCATTTTCTTGTTCAGTTCTTTTTGAACCTTCAATCGGTCTTCCAGATCTTCAATTTTAGCAGTTTGCCCTTTTGCTTTTTCTGCCGCGGCCTGTTTTTCGGCTAATGCTATCATCAGCTCCTCGTTTTCATTCTTTGCTTTGATGATTGATTTATTGATAGCTAACTGATTGCCTTCAACCAATCCATTGATGATTTCCGGATTTTGCATTTCTAATTGTTCGATTGTTATTCCGTACTTTTTTGAAATGGAATATTTTGTTTCTTTCGGTAAAACGATATGGAAAACAGTTTCTGCATTGATTATTCTTGCAGCACCGCTAATTGTTTTTTTCTTGTTTGGAATGGCTATTTTCTGTCCTATTTTTAATCCTTCCTTTAGTATTTCAGCATTCAGCTCATCCAAATCCTTAACCGAAACATTGTATAATCTGGCGATGCTAAACAATGTTTCTTTGGGTTGCACTTCATGAAGATTCCCAGTCAGAACACCTTCCTGTTTTGCATTTGACGTCATTTGCACCGGGTAATTTTGTGGAATCTGAAGCGTCTGCCCTTCTTTCAATCCGTTTGCCAGAATTTCCGTATTGGCTTTTTCCAGTTCATCAATTGATATATTATGCTGTTTGGCAATACCGAACAGCGTTTCTTTAGCAGCTACTTGATGCTGCGTATATACTACAGAATTAACATCGTTCTTTTTTAATAAATAAGAAATGGATTGGTGATTCGGAATGATCAGCATCGTGTTTTCCTGCAGTCCTTTTTCTGCACCCGGATTCAATTGTAAAACCTCCTTTTCAGAAACATTGTATTTTTTGGAAATCAGCCCGATAGTCTCACCTTGAAGTACCGTATGCTTAAATGATTTTTCTTGCTGAGCAAACGCAACAGTAGACACGCCCAAAAGTAGGAGTAATAGTTTTTTCATGGGTCAGTTAGTAATTTTTGTTCAATTTATTTGTTTGTTTTTTGGCTGGCCCACTTCTTCTAAAAAAAATAAGCCGTTACAATATAAAGATTAGTAACGGCTTTTTTAACATTTTATTATACAATTTATTCCCACTCAATAGTTGCAGGCGGTTTCGAACTAATGTCATAAACGACTCTGTTTACCCCTTTCACTTTATTGATAATTTCATTCGATATTTTCATTAAGAAATCATACGGAAGGTGTACCCAGTCAGCAGTCATACCATCTGTGGATTCTACGGCACGAAGCGCTACTACTTTTTCGTATGTACGCTCATCACCCATAACACCTACACTGTTTACAGGAAGCAAAATTGCTCCGGCCTGCCATACTTTATCGTACAAACCATACTCTTTTAACCCGTTGATAAAAACCGCGTCCACATCTTGTAAAATCTGTACTTTCTCAGGAGTGATATCGCCTAAAATACGAATAGACAATCCAGGTCCCGGGAAAGGATGACGGCCTAACAATTCAGGATTGATTCCCAAAGAAGCTCCTACTCTGCGCACTTCGTCTTTAAACAGCATACGCAAAGGTTCTACAATTTGTAATTTCATATAATCCGGTAATCCTCCCACATTATGGTGTGATTTGATTGTTGCCGATGGGCCTTTAACCGAAACCGATTCAATAACATCAGGATAAATAGTTCCCTGTGCCAGGAATTTTACATCTTCTATTAAGTGTGATTCGTCATCAAAAACCTCGATGAATACTCTACCTATAATTTTACGTTTCGTTTCAGGATCAGAAACTCCGGCTAATTCAGACAAGAATCTGTCAGAAGCATCTACTCCTTTTACGTTCAATCCCATTCCTTTGTATTGTTCCAACACGCTTGCGAATTCGTTTTTACGAAGCAATCCGTTGTTTACGAAAATACAATACAGGTTTTTACCAATGGCTTTGTTTAGCAAAACCGCTGCTACTGTAGAATCGACTCCACCAGAAAGACCAAGGACAACTTTATCACCTTTTATTTTCTCCTGCATTTCGGCTACGATTTCTTCTACAAAAGCGTTCGGAGTAAAGTTTTGAGGAACCTCAGCAATTTTAACCAAAAAATTCTCCAGCATTTGCTTCCCATCAGTAGAATGATACACTTCCGGGTGAAATTGTATTGCGTACGTTGTTTCACCTTCAATACGGTAAGCGGCATTTTGCACATCTTGCGTACTGGCAATGCGGACACCACTTGTAGGCAATTCTTTGATAGAATCACTATGAGACATCCAAACTTGCGAATTGGTATTTACACCTTCAAAAAACGTTTCATTATCTTTAATGTAAGTCAGATTCGCACGACCATATTCTCGGGTATTGGAAGCAGCAACTTCGCCACCGGAAAAATGAGCCAGATACTGCGCTCCGTAACAAACTGCCAACAAAGGCAATTTACCGCGTATTTGAGTCAAATCTGGGTGCAAAGCATCTTCAGCACGAACTGAAAAAGGACTTCCGCCAAGAATAACTGCTTTATAACTGGATAAATCATCAGGGATTTTATCGAAAGGGAAGATTTCGCAGAAGATATTTAATTCGCGAACTCTGCGGGCAATCAATTGTGTGTATTGAGACCCGAAATCTAAAATAAGGACGTTGTGTTGCATGTGCAAAAATAGACATTTCTGTAAAAATTAAAAGCCTTAATGTTTGAAAGATTGAAGATTTTTTTCAGTCTCTTATGTATTTTTAAAATGTCTGCTTATTTTCCGAACCCAATCCAGTCATTGTTTTTATGTTTTTCTATACCGTTTTTTAAAAACAATAGTCAAACACAACCCTCACAAATTGCTGCCTATTACCGAAATAATGCTCAATGCTAAAGAAATTAATATCTATAACAGAATATATGGTTTTTATAAGACCAATGATAACTTTAGTATGTTTTTTTTATATTTTGGATATGGAACACTTTATATCGATAGTAAATAGCACCAAAAAAAGCCGGAAGCATACACTGTTAATTTAAGATTTTTTTAAATTAATAATTCAAACTAAAATCTGTATTTTCGCATCATGATGAATGAACCTGATATTGAAGCTATCAAAGTACTGCTGGCTTCCCCAAAGAAAATAACAATTATTCCACACCGAAATCCTGATGGTGACGCCATGGGATCAACATTGGCATTGTACCATTTTTTAGTACAGCAACAGCACGATGCCGTTGTTTTATCGCCTAATGAATTTCCTGATTTTCTGGCCTGGTTACCTTCTTCAGACAAGGTGGTGGTTTTTGAAAAAGACATCGAAAAAGGTACCCAAAGATTGCAGGAATCCGACCTTATATTTACTCTTGACTTCAATGCATTGCACCGTGTAGGCGACACAATGGAAGCCGTATTGAAAACCTTAGACAAAACTTTTATTATGATAGACCATCACCAGTTCCCTGATGGTTTTGCCAAATATACTTTTTCAGATACCAGCTATGGTTCTACCTGCGAAATGGTATACCATTTTATACAACAACTGGATTTGGGTAATTTAATCGATAAAACGGTTGCTACCTGTATTTACACCGGTATTGTAACTGATTCAGGTTCGTTCCGTTTTCCAGCAACAACCAGTACAACCCATCGCGTTGTTGCAGATTTGATAGACCGAGGCGTAGAAAACAGTGCCATTCATAACCAACTGTTTGATACGAGTTCTTACAACCGCCTTCAGTTGCTTGGCCGCGCCCTTCAAAACATGAAGCTGATGCCGGAATACAAAACATCTTATATTACACTTTCTCAGAAAGAACTGGACCATTTCAATTGTCAGAAAGGAGATACGGAAGGAATTGTTAATTACGGTCTTACTATTGATGGTATCGATTTAACTGCTATCTTTATCGAAAATAAAGACGAAGGAATTGTAAAAATATCATTCCGCTCTCAAGGCAGTTTTGACGTGAATCAATTCTCCAGAAGTTATTTTGGCGGTGGCGGACACATTAATGCAGCCGGAGGAAAATCGGTTAAATCATTACCGGAAACCATTGCAGAATTTGAAAGGATTGTCAAAGAAGTAAAAAAATAAGGAATTATGAAGGCACTAAAAATAGTGGGCTGTTTATTACTCGGAATGAATTTGGTTACCTGTTGTACTCCAAAGCAGGAAGCACGCAGACCAATTTCGCATGCTTCAGGTGAATTTATGAAACAATCTATCGAGCGAAATAAAAAACTCAACGAAAGCGAAGAAAGCATTATTGAAGCTATCATTAAAAAAGATACCGCCGTAGATTATATTTCTTCTACCAAAGGCTATTGGTATTTCTACCACAAAAAAAATGACGGGGCATTGGTCAAACCTGCAAAAGGAGATGTAGCCTTTTTTGATTATGAAATTAAAGACCTGAAAGGCAATATCATCTACAGCCAGAATGAATTAAAACCCCAACGTTATCTGGTCGACAAGCAAAACATTATGATTGGCTTAAGTGACGGTATTAAATTAATGAGAAAAGGAGAAAAAGTAACTTTTCTATTCCCTTCCCACATGGCTTTTGGGTATCATGGCGACAATAACAAGATAGGTACTAACAAACCTTTGATGTGTACGGTAACACTGAATGACATCAAACCCGAGAATGAAATTAAAATTGAGTAACCATAAATAATTAATTATTAACTAAAATGAATCGAATGATAAGTTTATTTTTTAGCTTTTTTGCCCTTTTCTTTTCTTGTAATTCTGAGCATGACAAATTACCTGATGGTTTGTATGCTGAAATGGAAACCAGCAAAGGAAAAATTTTATTACAATTAGAATACGAAAAAACACCTGTTACAGTAGCCAACTTTGTATCGCTTGCTGAAGGAAAAAACACTATGGTAAACCAGAAATTTTCAGGGAAACCATTTTATGACGGATTAAAATTCCACAGAGTTATTGCTGATTTTATGATTCAGGGCGGAGATCCTGACGGAAATGGATCTGGCGGACCAGGTTACAAATTCAAAGACGAATTCAGAGAAGACCTGAAAATGGATAAAAAAGGCGTACTTGCCATGGCTAATTCAGGCCCGGCAACTAACGGAAGTCAGTTTTTTATCACACACAAAGAAACCAATTATTTAAACGGCCGTCATACTGTTTTCGGACATGTAATTACTGGTCAGGAAGTAGTAGATAAAATCGCTCAAGACGATAAGATCATCAAAGTAACTATCATTAGAAGAGGTTCTAAAGCGAAGAAATTTGATGCTGCTAAAGTTTTCAAAGAGCATTTTGATATTGAAACTGCTGCCAAAAAAGTACAAGAGGCTAAAACAGCAAAAGTAAAAGCGGATAAAGTAGCTTATTTTGCTACAACTAAAAACGCAGGAACGAAAGCAGAATCCGGATTAGTGTACAATATCATACAAAAAGGCGGAGGTCAAAAACCAGCTGCCGGATCAACAGTTTATGTTCACTACGCCGGTTATTTTGAAAATGGAGATCTATTTGATTCAAGCTATGAAGAAGTAAATAAATTATACGGAAAATTTGACCCTACCAGAGCTGCTCAAAACGGTTACAAACCTTTCCCTTTTCAGGCTGGAAGAAAAGATGGTCTAATCCCTGGATTTTTGGAAGGATTGGAAAAAATGTCTTTGGGAGACAAATCCGTTTTATTTATCCCATCTAATTTAGGATATGGTGCGCAAGGTGCCGGTGGTGTTATTCCACCTAACGCTAATTTAGTTTTTGAATTGGAATTACTTGAGGCAATGCCAGCAGACAAGGCTCCTACAAAATAATTCAGACATATAAAAAAAAGCTCCCTTTTCGGGAGCTTTTTTTATGCCTTAAATTTCCAATCGAATTCGTCTTTGTCATTAAATACGGCACCCAATTCGAATCGGATTACCTGATCGTATTCTATCTGAAAAATCATCCAGTTGCTTTCGTTAAAATAATTATCAACAGTATCGAAGTTTTCTTTTTCCATTGATTTAATTCCTTTGCCTGCCAAAAGCTGTTCAATATCCGTTCCTGATTTCCCTATTATTTTCTCAGAAAACAATTCCAAATCCACATTGGAACTAATAACATAGCCAAAACGCAAATCCTCATCATCATAAAAAGTAAGACGCATTTTTTGAGCATTATAGAGATAAATGACATTATTATCATCGTCTTTGTATTGCTTATCCGGATTACCATAAAGCGCCACAACATCTTTTTGCTTCATACCGAAAACGAGCTGATCGATTCCTATTTTAGGGTTTATTTTCATTGCTGTAAATTTTAGGTAAAGATAGCACTTCCTTTTACAAGGAAAAACAATCTTAGCAGGTTGCATTATTTGGTTCAAAAAAAAAATAATGCTACATAATTTGTAGCATTGCTACATTTTATGTATCTTTGATCAAAATAATAAGATTATGGCACTACCAATACCCGGAAAACCAGTTAGGGGCTCAAAGTCAGGACAACCAATTATGGCTCTTTTCGATCTATTAGGAAGAAATTGGGCAATGGGTATTATCTGGAACCTGAACGAAGGCAGCTGTACTTTCAGAGAACTTCAAAGCCGATGTGAAACTGTTTCACCAACAACGCTTAATATAAGATTGAAAGAACTTACAAGCGCACATATAATAGAAAGAACACTGGATGGTTATACTCTAACGGCATTCGGGAAAGAACTATTCGAATTATTAAAACCCATAGGAAAACTAGCAAAAAGCTGGTCTGAAAAATTTTAAAAGATGACAACAACATTAAGAACAATCACAAAACCAAAAAAAGGAGAATATCCTCCGTATTCCAGAATTTATATGGAATTATTGAAGGATGACGGTTTACTATTGCATCACATGAAGGACAACTTCATTAAAATTAAAAAGTTCATTCAGGATCTTCCCGAAGAAAAATTGTATTACCGTTATGCTGAAGGAAAATGGTCAATTAAAGAAATTCTGGTTCATATTATAGACGATGAAAGAATTTTTGCTTACAGAGCATTGCGGTATGCAAGATTTGATAAAACAGAATTAAATGGGTTTGAGCAAGATGATTATGCCTTTTATTCAGACGCAGACGAACGAAGCCTTGATAGCATCTTCGAAGAATACGAAGCCGTCAGAAATGCAACAATTACAATGTTTAACGGGTTCCCCGAAGAAGCGTTTATGAGATGCGGAACAAGTGTTGGAAATATTAACAACAGAACAGTCAGAGCACTGGCGTACCACATTGCCGGTCACGAATTACGTCATATTAAAATAATTAAAGAACGGTATTTAAATTTACCAACTAACGATGGAATCCTATAAAACAGAAACCCCGATTGCTAGCGTTATCGGGGTTTTATTTATAAAAATATAAAATACTAATTCAGGTTATCTGGAAAAATCTTCCCTGGATTTAATATATTGTTTGGATCAAAAACTCCTTTGATACTCTTCATAAGCTGTAATTGTGTTTCGCTGAAAGCAATATCCATGTAATTCTTTTGCACAAAACCAATTCCATGCTCCCCGGAAAGAGTTCCTTTGAGAGCCACCGTCAATTCGAATATTTCCCTGATTCCTTTAGGCACTTCTGTTTTCCAATTGTCATCCGTCATATCGGATTTGATGATATTTACATGTAAGTTTCCATCACCCGCATGCCCATAACAAACAGATTTAAACCCGTATTTATTACCAATAGTTTTAATTCCCTGCAAAAGTTTCGGCAGTTCATATCGTGGTACTACAGTGTCCTCTTCTTTATAAACCGAATTGGATTTTACTGCTTCAGCAACGCTTCGGCGCATTTTCCATAACGTGTTTTTCTGCTCATCGGTATCTGCAAAAAGAATTTCATCAATTTGAAATTGCTCTACAACTCCCATAATTTTTTCGGCTTCCTTCATCAGAATCTCAGGATAATTTCCATCAACTTCAATTAACAGATGTGCTTGATGTTCCGGTTGTATAGAAACGCTTATCCCTTCGACAAATTGCAACGTCCAATCAATTGCATCCCGCTCCATAAATTCCAGTGCGCTTGGCACAATTCCAGCTCTGAAAATAGCTGAAACCGCTTCACAAGCTTCTCCTGCATTATAAAATGGAACCAACATTAAAACATTATGTGAATTTTTAGGCAATAGTTTCAGAACAATTTTAGTAATAATACCTAATGTCCCCTCACTGCCCACCATAAGTTGAGTCAGATTGTATCCTGTGGAGTTTTTTAATGTATTTGCACCAGTCCAAATGATTTCACCATTAGGCAAAACCACTTGCAGATTCAAAACATAATCTTTAGTCACGCCATATTTTACTGCACGGGCACCACCGGCATTTTCAGCCACGTTCCCTCCTATCCAGCAACTTCCCTGACTACTGGGATCCGGCGGATAAAACAATCCCTTTTCGGAGACAGTTTCACGCAATACTTGTGTAATTACAGCAGGTTCGACAGTAACTTGAAGATTTTGTTCGTCAATCTCAAGGATTTGGTTCAATCGTTCCATAGACATGCCTATTCCCTGATGAATACTCAATGCACCACCACTCAAACCTGTTCTTGCTGCAATGGGAACTACAGGAATTTTATATTCATTTGCCAATCTCATTACCGCTGAAATTTCTTGGGCAGAAGCTGGTTTTACCACAACATTAGGCGGAAAAACATAATCTTCAGTTTCATCATGACCGTAATGATTACGAGTCTCATCATCAGTAAAAACGAACGTTTCACCTAAAATGGCTGTAAGTTTTTCTAGTATTTCGGGAGTGATTTGCATTGTCATAAAATTGTTTAGTAAAAGTAGCAATTACAAAAGATAATTACAAATACTATTAGCCCCGATTGCTCCGCCGGATCACATTATTCGTGTGACAATTAAATGGAAAAATAAAAGTGAAGACAGGAAATCAGATAAATCCTAAGCGAATAACTTCTTCTTTCAATTAAGTACAAAAAGGGGTTATTTCTTCTTCAAATTGGGTAAAAAGTAGCAAATAGCACCGATAATAGGCAGAAAAGAACAAACCTGATATACATATTGAATAGAAGTCACATCGGCTAATTTACCGAGAAATGCAGAACCTAAAGCGCCCATTCCAAAGGCGAATCCGTAAAATAAACCGGAAACCATACCGAGTTTTTTAGGTAATAATTCCTGTGCATAAACCAAAATAGCCGGAAAAGCAGAAGAAATGATAATACCAATAACTACCATTAAAACATCTGTCCAAAAAAGACTAACATAAGGAAGCAGCAATGCAAATGGCGTAGCTCCGAAAACTGAAAACCAAATTACATATTTCCTTCCGATTTTATCGCCCAGCGGACCTCCCAATATTGTTCCGGCTGCGTAAGCAATCAGATAAATAAACATATGAAACTGAGCCTGTTTTATAGTCAAATGGAATTTATCAATAACATAAAACGTATAATATGTTGACAAACATGCCGAATAAAAAAACTTAGAGAAAATAACGATTAATAAAATCGCTATTGCCCAATTTACTTTCCCTTTTGATAAATCATGATAGGCTACAATTTCCTTTTTTTGGTTGGTTCTTAAAACCAAATGATCCCGGTACCAAAACGCAATCTTACTGATTATTCCCAAACCGATAATAGCAGCAATAATAAACCAAAGGATATATTTTTGGGAGTTAGGCACTACAATCAGAGCTACTAACAATGGACCAAGTGCTGTACCAAAATTTCCCCCAACCTGAAAAATTGACTGAGCCAAACCTCTCTTTCCGCCAGAAGCCAAGTACGAAACACGGGCAGATTCCGGATGAAAAATAGAAGAACCCGTCCCGATAAGCATAACGGAAATTAAAATCATATAGAAATTATCAGCAAATGACAAGGCAATGATACCCGCTAATGAAAATAACATACCATATATCTGGGAAAAAGGCTGCGGATATTTATCGGTGTAATAACCCACAAATGGCTGAAATAAAGAAGCCGTGAGCTGGAAAGCAAACGTAATTAATCCAATTTCCGAAAACGACAAATGGTAATTTTCCTTTAAAATAGGATAAACCGAGGGAATAATTGCTTGTATTAAATCGTTGAGCAGATGAGCAAAACTAATAGAAAAAAGTATGGGAAAAACGGTTTTCTGAACCAAATCTTTAGTCTCTATCGGGGAAGTTTTTGTTGTGGTGTGCATTTGAATACTTGAAAATGGCAATGCAAAAATACCACTAATGATTCTATGGAGAAGTTGGTTTTTCCTTTTTAACTAAACTTTATACTTTCATTTATTTGTGCAATACAATTTAATTATATATTTGCAATATATTTTATTACAGTTATGATTTCAGGTAAGTTTGCCATTACAACCCATATTCTGACTTTGTTAGCCAAATCCCCGGAGGATTATATGGCTTCGGAATATATTGCCGGCAGTTTAAACATACATCCTGTTTTGGTTCGCAAAGAAATAGCTAATTTGAGAAAACATAATTTAGTAGAAAGCAAAGAAGGAAAAAACGGAGGAACAAAATTATCCAAATCCCCTTCTGACATTACACTTGAAGAAATTTTTAAAATTACTTTCGACAAGGCATCATTGGGGTTTTCAAAAAACAAACCTAATCCGGAATGCCCTGTTGGAAAAGGGATAAATTCAAATCTAAACACTTTGTATACTGATCTGAATCTGACTGTAAGCAATCAGCTAAAGACAATTTCACTGGCTGAATTTGCTAAAAATTTTTAATGCTTTTTTTTATTTAAAACTGTAACTTTTTTTATTATATATTAAATCAAACACTATGAAAGTAGCAATTATCGGAGCAACAGGTTTTGTAGGCTCAAACATTTTAAATGAAATGGTAAACCGTGGTCATCATGTGACAGCGATTGCGAGAAATCCGAAATCATCAGACCGGATAAAATGGGTTCAGGCAGATGTTTTCAATACAGACCAATTAACAGAAGCGCTAAAAGGCAATGATGTAGTAGTAAGCGCCTATAATCCAGGCTGGTCAAACCCTGCTATTTATGATGATTTTCTGGCAGGTTCAAAAGCAATACAGGAAGCTGTAAAAAAGTCGGGAGTCAAACGTTATATCACTATTGGCGGAGCCGGAAGTTTATTTGTAGCACCCAACCTCCAAGCCGTTGACACACCTGATTTTCCTAAAGAATACTACGCAGCAGCAGCAGCTTTGCGCGATTACCTGAATATTATCAAGGAAGAGAAGGAATTGGATTGGACTTACTTCAGCCCTGCTTTCGAAATGCATCCCGGCATTACAACCGGAAGAACAGGGAATTACCGTTTAGGTTTGGACAATCCTGTTTTTGATGAGAATCAAAGAAGTATTATATCCGCAGAAGATGCAGCAGTTGTTATTGCAGATGAAGCAGAAAACCCAAAACACCATCAAGTTCGTTTTACGGCTGCCTATTAATTTACTTCGGAACATCATAAAGTGCACAATGTTGATTTCTTCTTGAACATTGGGCACTTTTTCCTTATTTTTACTCCACAATTTATTCTTGTGGCACAAAAAAAAACACATCCATCAGCACTAAAGGAGAACGACGGTATTACGCAGCCTGAAATTATCAGTACTTCATCTGTGGCTAAAATCCAGTCTTTTCGTAAAAAAATTCCATCCGCCGATGATTTGGTCAATGGTATTTTAAGCGGAAATAAGACCGCTTTGAGCCGAGCAATCACTTTAGTGGAAAGTACAAATATTGCCCATTTGGAAAAAGCCAATGAAGTCATTAAAGCCTGCCTTCCTCATGCCAACAAATCAGTGCGTGTAGGAATAACTGGCGTTCCTGGTGTTGGTAAGAGTACCTTTATTGAAGTATTTGGAAAATACCTGACCGGTTTAGGCAAAAAAGTAGCTGTTTTGGCTGTGGATCCTAGCAGTTCGATTTCACATGGAAGCATATTGGGTGACAAAACCCGAATGGAAGAACTGGTGAAAGATGAAAATGCATTTATCAGACCGAGTGCTTCCGGTGAAAGTTTAGGAGGTGTAGCCAGAAAAACCCGGGAGAGCATCATTCTTTGTGAAGCCTGCGGATTTGACACCATTCTTATCGAAACTGTGGGTGTTGGCCAAAGCGAAACGGCAGTTCACAGTATGGTAGACTTTTTTTTATTATTGAATTTGGCCGGCGCAGGTGATGAACTGCAAGGAATTAAACGCGGTATTATGGAAATGGCCGATGCGATTGTGATTAACAAAGCAGATGGAGATAACATTAAACGTGCCCAATTAGCAAAAACGGAATACAATCGTGCCTTGCATTTATTTCCGATGAAAAGTTCAGGCTGGTCACCAAAAGTTACAACTTGCAGCGCGTTATCCAATGAAGGGATTGATGATGTCTGGAACACTATTACCGACTATTTTACTTTGACCCGTGAAAACGGTTACTTCGATAAGAAACGAAACGAGCAAAATCAATATTGGTTATTGGAAACCATTAACGAACAGCTGAAAACTAATTTTTATAATCATCCAGCTATTCAAAGATTGTTGGAAGAAAATAAAAAAGCAGTACAAAACAGTGAAATATCTCCTTTTGCCGCAGCTCAAAGCTTATTGAATCTTTACCAAAACAAAAATAAAGATTAAAAAAAACAGTCCCAAAATACATTTGGAACTGTTTTCTCTGGGTTGTATTGCGTTTAATTTACCGCTACAGCAATCGTGTAAGATTCCCTGTCTTCCACAATTCTATAATTTCCTTCGCGCAATGTATTGGAATGGAAGCCTAAAGATTCGATAAATTGTTCAGGAATTGTCTGACCTTCAGGAATTCTGTAAGACAATCCATTTCTTAACAATGTTCTTTTATGTTCTTCAGTTAAAGCACTTTTGTAAATTTTCATTACAAAAGCTCCATCTATATTTTCAACTTTTACCGGAGTACCTTCCGGTAACGGTCGAAAAAAAGAAAAATTGACCCACACTATATTATGGCAAAATCCGTTAGGCTGGCTGCAATCTACATTGTGAGAACCCCAGGCACGTACAATAATAGTCCCATAATACCTGTTTGTCTCATCATGGGAAACCTCTTTAGAAGGTCCATCGGTTTTAACTTCTGAAACATTGTCTTTGTCACAACTTGCCATAAAAGCAGTTAAAAAAAGTGATACCAGCACTACTTTTACCCCCATAAAAGATACTGATTTGTTTGTTTTTGGTAATTTTTTCATAGTTTGTAATTTAATTGTCCCTACTCTTTGATTGGCTTTTCGGGTTACGCCGATTTTGAGTATATATCAATTAAATTATTTTTTGTTACCCTGATCTTATTTTTTTTCGAAAAAGAAATCAAATAATCACAAGTCCCACAATAAAAAAAGTTGCAAAACGACATATTTATCATTTTGCAACCCAAAATATTTCTGAATATAATTTTAGCAGAAACAGAAGCTTAAATACAATTATTCTTTTTCGTAGCGTTCCATTTCGCGGTCATAAAAAGCATTAGCCAGTTCGATCAATCCTTCCATTTCAGCATTAAGTTCCGCTTCATCAAGATCTTCCGCTTCTTCCATAAATTCGACTTCATCATCTTTCAAATTGATAATAAATCGAGGATAATCCAGATGAATGATAAAAATATCGTCCGGGAAATCAGTATTGTCTCCAAGTAAAAATTTTGGTAATTCCATTTTGTCTTATTTTATTTAAAATTATTTATCAGAAATAATAACAGGCGTATTTCCTTTCCCATTCATAAAAATAATTTTAGAATTGTTAGAAGTAGCGATTTCTTTCTGTGCTTTTATTTGTTCGTATTGTAATTGTTTGTCTGTAAGCCCTGAAGAAATAATTCTTTGATAATCAGCAATCCCTTGAGCTTCAACTCTTTTACGCTCTGCCTCTTGTTTTTCTTTTTGAAGTACAAAGATCATTTTTTGTGCATCCTGTTCCGCATTGATTTTAGATTCGATAGTTGTTTTTACAGATGCAGGCAAATTAATATTTCGAATTAATAATTGTTCCAAAATTAAACCTCTTGATTTAAAATCAGCTTCAATAGTCTTAAAAATACGCTGTTGAAATTCATTCCTTTTCGTAGAATACAACGCTACAGCATCATAATAAACTGCGTTATCACGAATACGTGTTCTAGTTATGGGACGGACAATTTTATCCGAATAATTTTCCCCTATTCCTTTCAAAATTTTCGGAGCGTCCTGAGGTGAGACCCTGTATAAAACGGTTAAATCAATAACTACCTCCAACCCGTCATTTGACAAAACCCGAATAGCATCATCGCCTCCTTTTAACCCTTCATCATGAATTGCTGACATGGTATAATTCTGTGTCTGAATATCAAAAGTTGTAATATCCAACAACGGATTTATGATATGCAATCCGCTTTCCAAAACATCTGGCTGTACTTTTCCGTACAATGCCTTTACTCCTACCTGACCTGCATCTATTTGTTTAAACATTGATAAAAAAATACCTAAAGCAATCACTAAAAATCCAATCGGTTTTAAAACACTGGAAAATTTAGACAACTGGTTCTGGTTATTTTTTAATGTAAAACCTGCAATAATAATTAAAACCCCGATAATAAGTAACAGTATCATTTTTTATGTTTTTAATTGTACGGTGATTATACGTAAATCCTTATTAATAGTTACATTATTACGTATTTATTCTCTGTTGTTTCTGATAAGATTTTTAGTTAGATTATTAAAACGCATATACAACAGGAAAGCAGCAACCGAAAGGCCGGCTAACAAGCCGATCCATATCCCGGTAGCTTTAAGTTCTGTATGCAATCCCAAATAGATGGAGATGGGAAAACCAATTATCCAATACGCCACAAAGGTAATATACATTGGAATTTTCACATCCTGTAATCCGCGAAGTGCTCCTAAAACTACTACTTGAATACCATCGGAAATTTGAAAGACCGCCGCGACTAGTATTAATTGGGCTGCAATAGTAACCACTTCTGAATTGTCCTGCAAACGCAATGAATTATCAGCATTGACAAACAGCTCAGGTAAATAATTATGGAAAATGATAAACATTAGTCCAAAAAATCCCTGTACTATAATAGCCAGTAAAAAGATGGAGCGTGCCACAATTCTTAGTTTTATGTAATCATTAATCCCTTTTTGATTCCCTACTCTAACCATCCCAGCCACGCTTAAACCGTTTACAAACATAAAAGTGAATGTCGCTAAACTCAATGCTATCTGGTTGGCTGCCTGACTGGTCGTACCAATACTGCCTGAAAGCCAAACTGCTCCTGTAAACAATGCTACTTCAAAAAACATCTGAAGTGCTGATGGCAATCCTAAACTGATGATTTTTTTAGTCATCGGTTTTCCTATTCCTTTGAGACTAAACCCATCAAAATACGGTTTGAATTTATCTTTCGATTTTAATGCAAAATGGATAAAAATCAACATAACAAATCTGGAAATAACCGTTCCGACAGCAGCGCCCAGCATTCCCATTTTAGGGAAAATCCAGAATCCATAAATAAAAATAATATTTAAGAATATGTGCACAACATTGCAGAGCAAATTAGCCCACATCCCATATTTTGTTGCCGATTTACCATCGGCGAATTGCTTATATCCTTGAAAAATAATCAATGGAATTAATGAAAATGCCACTAGGTCCAGAAACGGTTTTGCTAAATCTACTACTTCCTTTGGCTGTCCCATATGGGCGATTAACGGCTTCGCCAAATAAATGACCCCGAACAAGGAAAGGCCTAAAATGGTTGACAAAACCAATCCGTGATGAAAAACGCTTCGTCCTTTAACCAAGCTGTTTTCTCCGTCGGCTTCGGCAATTAAAGGCGTGATAGCAGTAGAAAATCCAATTCCCAAAGACATGGCAATAAAAACAAAGCTATTCGCCAAAGAAACAGCAGCTAACTCCGTTGCCCCTAACTTCCCGACCATTACATTATCGACGATACCCACAAGTGTATGCCCTAACATTCCCAGAATAATAGGATAAGCCAGTTTGATGTTTTCTCTAAATTCTCGGGTGTATGTAGAAAGTTTCATGCTTATAATTTGTCGCAAAAGTACACTATTTTATAGCTGAGTATAGCAGAAAATTAACCCTTGAAATAAAAAATATGCTATAACAGTATACCAAAATCAGGAAAAAGCAGTTTTAAAATAGAATCAATACCTACTTATATGAAACATAAAATTTTATTTCTTCTCGTCCTGATCTTTACTTTTTCTGCCTCATACTCCCAAAAAGAAAAAGGGAGTTTCCGCTTGGGCTATGGATTTAACGGTGGTGTTCCCACCAATAACGCTTTCAATTTCAGCCTTGGTGCAGATGGAAGACTTCAATATGATATTTCGATGAAGACTTCTTTCTCAGCCACGACAGGATATACCCATTTATTTAAAAGTACTGAGCATGACACTGGATTCATTCCTGTAAAATTAGGATTTAAGTCTTTTATAGGAAACCAAATTTATTATTTGGGAGAAGTCGGAGCTGCAATTGGTGTGAGCAAAGGCATGGGTACCTCTTTCTTATGGGCTCCCGGAATTGGCATTGCTACAAAACACATTGACATTAGCCTTCGATACGAAAACTACAACAGGTTTGATACCGGTCAGGTCTCGTTGCGATTGGCTTACGGTTATAAACTATAGTATGATCTGTTTAGGGTTTGCGTGAGGGATAGCAGCGGAAAGCCCACAGGAAATTGAAGCTCAGCGGAAATTGACGAGGACTTGCAGCGGATAGCCCGACCTCCCGATAATTATCTTCTTCCATAATTATCGGGAGGTCACGCCCAACTTATTTTTTCAACTGTTTTTTGTATTCGGCAAAGTTGGTTTTTACCTTTTCGTCGAGTTCCGGCTCCTTTATATCAGTATATTTTTGCATTTCTTCCCAAATAATTTTGGCGACCATATAGCGGGCCATTTCTTTATCGTCAGCAGGAATTACGAACCATGGCGCATGTTCTTTGGAAGTTTTATTGATTGTTTCTTCGTAGTAATTCATATAATCATCCCAGCGTTCGCGTTCTTTGAGATCCCCCGGTGAAAACTTCCAGTGGTGGGCTTCTTCTTCCAGCCTTCTGAGCAGACGTTTGCGTTGTTCTTCTTTACTGAGGTGAAAATAAAATTTCAGGACAATCGTACCGTTTTGTGTGATGTGTTTTTCGAAATTATTGATCTGCTCAAACCGGTTTTCCCAGAATTCAGGCTTGATATCTGCTGTTTTTTCTATTCCGGGAAGGTTTTCGAATAAAATATATTCCGGGTGTACACGGGTTACCAATACATTTTCGTAATGTGTACGGTTGAAAACTGCAAACTTTCCTTTTTCAGGAAGCGCCAGATAATGACGCCATAAATAATCATGTTCCAGCTCGGACGAATTAGGCGTTTTAAAACTATGCACTACTACGCCACGCGGATTAAACTCTTTGAAAACCTCACGGATCAGACCGTCTTTACCCGAAGTATCCATCCCCTGAAGGCAAATCAGCACACCATAACGGTTGTGTGCGTACATTACATCCTGCAATTCGCTCAGTTTGGCCTGAACTTTATCCAGCTTCTCTTCCTTTTCATCATCGCTTAGTGCAACCTTTAATTCGGTTGGAAAATCTTTTATTCTGAAATTTGATGTGATTTTAAAATCATCAGGATTAAATACAGCCATAATTTTTGATTTATATTTCTTTAATTTGCATCTCTTCTGTACTTCAGAAAATATTTGACGTACAATTGCTAATTTATGGAAAAAATTCAACTTACCGCTTTTTTGGATATCTGCGGAATTGGCTCTGCCTCAGGATTGGTATATTATAACAACTCCTTGTTTATGATTAGTGACAGTTCCGGGTTTTTATACGAATATGGCTTGGACTCTGCTCAATTACAACAGCATTCATTGATAAAAAACAGCACCCAAAACATTGCAAAGAAGCAAAAACCTGATTTTGAATCCATCACTTTAAAGGATGACAAGCTGTATGTTTTTGGTTCCGGTTCAACCAAAAACAGAAACAGGCAATTTATTTTCGATTTAAAAACACAGGAAGCCACCGAACATGATTTGACAGACCTTTATCAAAAAGTAAAAGCCTCAGCCGCTATTTCTGATGATAATCTGAACATTGAAGGTGCGCTGTTTTATAAAGACTGCCTGTATTTATTTCAACGCGGAAATGGCGCTAATTCTCAAAATGGAATTGCAATAATCGATAAGAACGAAAATGGTTCGGTTCGGTTTGTACCACTTCAGCTTCCTAAAATAAAGCATGTCGAAGCTACATTTACAGATGCTGTTTTAATGCATGATAAAATTTATTTTTTGGCTGCAGCCGAAGACACCGTTTCGACCTATGAAGATGGTGAAGTGATGGGATGTCTGATAGGCTGTATTGACACAGCTACTTTTCAAACTGATTTCACATACCAGATTACAGATTCTCATAAATTTGAAGGTTTAACGGTTTACAAACAATCTGAAGAAAAGATTATTTTTCTGTTGTGTGAGGATAATGATACCGAAGCTCTGGAATCAAAAATTTATACTTTGGAAATTTCCAAATAAGAAAACCATTTGTCAAAAATTCAAATCCCAATTTAAATTAACTTTTTAATTATATACAATCAATGAATACTGTTTTAAACCACAACCTCTTTTTAGTGAAAGAGAAATTAGGAATTTTCAAAGCCTCTAACAGTTATGATATTTTAAATCCGGAATCCGGAGAAATCATCATGAACAGTACGGAGACTGATCTTGGTTTTTTCACTAAGATGTTTCGTTTTACAAAATACAAAGCCATGACGCCTTTTAATGTTCAGGTAACTGCAACGGATGGAAAAAAAGTAGTCGGTTTAAAAAGAGGAGTTGCTATTTTCAGATCTGATGTAGAAGTTTTTGATGAAAAAGATCGTTTGATCGGCACGTTTAAACAAAAATTCTGGTCAATGGGCGGAAAATTTGAAATCTTTGACAAACAAGGAAAACAAGTTTGTACTTTACAGGGAAAATGGACAGGCTGGGATTTTAAGTTTATAAAAGAGAATCAGGAAATTGCACAGGTTTCGAAGAAATGGGCAGGAATAGGAAAAGAATTATTTACCACTGCTGACAATTATATCCTTGAAATCAAAGACACCGTATTGCCTGATGATAGCGTAAGACAATTGATTTTTGCCGCTGTTTTATGCATTGACATGGTCTTGAAAGAAAGATAATAGGTAAGCTGATAGTTAATCAATTATTCGTTTTTATTTTATATATATTCAACCCGGAACTATTTCCGGGTTTTTCATATCTATTACCTGATCGTAAATAAATTAAAAATAATTTACCTTCGTCCCAACCTTTTTATAAAAAACATCCTCTTTAGGTATAAAGACATTCATTGTGATAAACGAAACCCTTATAATCAACTGTAGAAAAATGCAACGTGATGCACAGCGTCAGGTGTATGAGTATATGGCGCCAAAGCTGTACCGCACATGCAAGCGTTATCTGAAAAAAGAGGAAGAAATAGAAGAAGTGCTGGCCGATGCGTTCTATACTATTTTTACAAAAATAGACACCTTAAAAAAACTTGGTGCTTTTGAAGCCTGGGCTCGTAAAATAACCGTCAATCATTGTCTTCATCAATTAAAAAGAAATGTAAACTTTAATATTTATTTAGAAGATACTAAGCTTCATTTGCAGCCTGAGAGTTTACCGGAAACACAATTAGAAGAAGAGGATCTGCTCAATTTACTCAATTTTATTCCGGAAGGATGCAAAACTATTTTTAACCTCTTTGTGATTGAAGGTTACGGACACAAAGAAATAGCCAATATGCTTAACATATCTGAAGGCACATCAAAATCACAATTGAATGCGGCTAAAACAAAATTGAAAGATTTAGTCAACAATCTTTATTATCAAAAAGCGAAGTAAAATGGAAAATCACGATACATTATTCAACCAGATAAAAACAGCCGCTGAAAATGCGGAAGCCAAAGACTTTCCGTCGATGGACAAAGTCTGGAACCGTGTGGAAGAAAAATTGGAAACAAAAGTGCTTACTAATAAATCCAATTCCTGGAAAAAATTAGCAGTTGCCGCTTCTATTATTGCTTTGATTTCTATAGGATACCAGTTCTTTAAGCCGGAAGAAAAAATAATGCTTCCACAAAATCAAGTAGTTATTCAGGAAAAAGAAAGTGAATCAACTCCAGAAGGAAATGCAATGGTAATGACGGATTCTATCGGAATAATCAATAAAAAAGAAAGAGAAAAAATACTTCAAAACCAAATTTCAGGAAACGGGACAACAGTTGTTTTACAACAGCCGATAAAATCGGAAGAGATAATCATACAAAACTATTTCTATTCTATTTCAGAAAAGGATAAGGAAGTTTCGAGACTGGATTGGTTCCAAAACGAAGAGAGTAATACTAATTCCGATGATAATTTAAAAGGCTATCTTTTTAATACTACAGGAGTGCATCACATCATTCAGTCTTCTAAATCTGCGGACAGCACACAAGCTGGCAGAAAAAATCCGCCACTGATTGTTATTGACGGAAAAGCAGTTACAAACAACGGAAAATCCAAAGAAACAATGCTGGCTGAAATGGATGGAGAGGAAATCGAAACCATTTATTTAACCGAACCATTGTACATTATAGATGGCATTCATTATTCGGAAGAAGAACTATTTGGTCCAAATCCGACCAGCCCTTACGCACCTTTGGACAAACAGGAAATCAAAACGGTTAAAATCCTTCAGGAGAAAAACGAAATCGCTCCATATGGTAAAAAAGGAGAAAAAGGTGTCGTAATTATTACAACTAAAGACGGGAAACCTTTAGTAAAAAAAGCAATTAAATAAATTTTGGTTAATATGTTTATTGAAAAACCCGGCTTGATACTGTATCCAGTCGGGTTTTATTTTAAAAATGTATAATAACTTTAGTCCCAATTCCGAGAGTACTTTCAAAATCTATTTCACATCTGTTCATATCTCCAAAACATTTCACCAATTGCAATCCCATTCCAATACCTTTTTCATTTTCCGTTCCATTAGTTGATACGTAATTATTAGCTTTTATACTCGTTATTTTCTCTTGTGGCATGCCTACTCCGGAATCTTCTATAATCAATTTATTATCCTTATGATAGAATTTTATTTTACCCTGTTGAGGAGTAAATTTAATGGCATTGGAAAACACATTTCTTATGATAACAGTCATTATTTCTACATCGCAATCTTTGGTCACAAAATTCTCTAAGTCAATATGGACTGAAATGTTCTTATGATGAAGCATACTTTTGTAGAAATCAACAATAGTAGTAACCAATGTTTGGTAATTTATTGCAACAGGAAAAACTTCTATAGTATTAAAATTCAGCTTTGTCCAGTTTAAAACGGTTTCAATCATTCCAAGCAGCAAATTAGATTCCTGATAGATTAATTTTACCATTTCTTTGAACTCTTCATCAGTAACATCATTGTCTTCAAACATACAGGATATGGCCGATAAATTAGCGATTGGATTTCTGAGGTCGTGTCCCAAAATAGACAGCATGCGCTCATTATTCAAATTAATCTTAGTTAGCTTCTCTTGCAGGATAACTTCATTGTTTATATCTACAAAAGCGAGAATGAAAAAATCACCAAAAAAGAAGGCCTTGATTTCATACCATTTTTCTTCTTTATCTTTTGGTTTTAGACGTGCCTTTATTTTAGCCTCTTTTTCATTTTTTGAAATAGCCTCGTGCAATTTTATGTTCCAAGCATTCCGTATTTCATTCCGGTAATCTTCATCCGGGTATAAAAGAAGGTACCAAGTGTCAACATCGGGGATATCCTGAGTAGTGTAGCCAAACTCTTGAATCAGATTCTCATTAAAAAATATACTTTTGAAAGACCTATCAAATGTTTCAATTTCTGTAATAATAAATGGATAAGGTAAAAAATTGGCAACTTTAACAAGATCTTCCCTCGATTTAAAAAAAGACTCCATAATTATCATTTATCAACTACTTAAAGTTAGCCATAAATCTCTTAACAAAAAATTGAGAAGGATTACATTCCGCCATAAACAGTTAAAAATCAGATATGTCGCTCAATTTAAACAACTATTCTTACAAAATCAAAAGAAAAAAAGGGATAAAACTTTCGTCTTACCCCTTTCTATTTTTCTTATCTGTAAAATTATTTTTCGATTTCTTTCAGACTTTCCATTTTCTTATAAGCCAAAAACCCTTTGATATCTTCAAAATGTTCTTTTACTCTCTTATGTCCAAATTCGAATACTTTTTCAGCCAGACCATCTAAGAAATCACGGTCGTGAGAAACCAGAATTAAAGTGCCGTCAAAATCTTTTAAAGCATCTTTAATAATGTCTTTGGTTTTCATATCCAAATGGTTTGTAGGCTCATCCAGAATTAAAACATTTACAGGTTCCAATAATAATTTAATCATTGCCAAACGTGTTTTTTCTCCACCGGAAAGTACTTTTACCTTCTTTTGAATATCATCACCTTTAAACATAAAAGCTCCTAATAAATCTTTTATTTTCGTACGCATATCGCCAACTGCAATATGATCAATTGTTTCAAAAATGGTAAGATCACCATCTAAAAGTGACGCTTGATTTTGTGCAAAATAACCAATTTGAGCATTATGGCCGACTTCTAGTTTTCCTTCAAAATCAATCTCTTTCATAATGGCTTTAATCATGGTCGATTTTCCTTCTCCATTTTTACCTACGAAAGCTACTTTCTGACCACGCTCAATAACCATATTAGCGTCTTTAAACACCACATGATCTCCGTATGATTTAGATAATTCCTCAACAACAACAGGATACTGTCCTGAACGCGGAGATGGCGGGAATTTTAATTTTAATGATGAAGTATCCACTTCATCCACTTCAATCGGAACAATTTTTTCCAACATTTTTACACGAGATTGAACTGATTCTGTTTTTGAAAAAGTCCCTCGAAAACGATCAATAAACGCCTGATTGTCTGCAATGAATTTCTGTTGCTCGTCATAGGCTTTTTGCTGGTGAACTCTTCTGTCTTTTCTTAATTCTAAATAATCCGAATAAACAGCTTTATAATCGTAAATTCTACCCATAGTAACTTCTATAGTTCTGTTGGTAATATTATCTACAAAAGTTTTATCGTGAGAAATCACCATTACTGCTTTGGCTGAATTGATTAAGAAATCCTCTAACCATTGAATACTTTCGATGTCCATGTGGTTTGTAGGCTCATCCAATAGAATCAGATCCGGTTTTTTCAACAGGATTTTAGCCAACTCAATACGCATTCTCCATCCTCCTGAAAACTCGGATGTGGAACGGGTAAAATCTTCTCTTTCGAAACCAAGTCCTTTCAGAACTTTTTCTACTTCGGCTTCATAATTTATTTCCTCTATCGAATAAAATTTCTCGCTTAATTCTGAAACACGCTCGATTAATTTCATATAATCGTCGCTTTCATAATCTGTACGGACAGTTAGCTGCTCGTTCAAATCATCTATTTCTGATTTCATGTCAAAAACTTCGGCAAATGCCTTTGAAGTTTCTTCCATAACCGTACAATCATCTTTAGTTAATAAATGCTGTGGCAAATAAGCAATTACAGCTTCTTTAGGCGCTGAAATATTTCCTCTTGACGGTTTGTTTTCACCTGCGACAATTTTTAAAAGTGTCGATTTTCCTGCTCCGTTCTTACCCATAAGGGCAATTTTATCGTTCTCATTGATGGCAAAAGTCACTTCGCTAAAAAGTGTAGTTCCGCCAAATTCTACGGCGATATCATTTACTGTAATCATACTCGTTTATTTGATTGTCACAATTTTTAAAGGCGCAAAGATAGGTTAATTTACTATTTACTTATACTATTTAGATTTAAAGGATTTTTGAAATTAATTTAACTATTTTCGCACCTTGAAAAAATAACTTACAAATGAAAAAACAATTATTAGTACTCTTTCTTCTCGCCTGCTCTTTCACACAAGCGCAGATTACCTTCGAAAAAGGATATTTTATTTCTAATGGCAGCCGGACAGAATGCTACATCAGGAATATAGATTGGAAAGACAATCCGAGTGAATTTGAATATAAAAATGCGCTTGAAGAAACCGTAACTAAAACCGTAAATATTAATACTGTTGAAGAATTCGGAATAGATGACAGCAGCAAATACAAACGATTTAAAATCAATATTGAAAAATCCGGCAACGATATAAACAATGTTTCGAAAAGCAGTACTCCTAAATGGAAACAGGAAACTTTATTCTTAAAAGTACTAATTGAAGGAGAAGCTACTTTATATTCTTATACTGAAGGAAATTTATATAAATATTTTTTCGAAACGAAAAGCATCCCTGCGGAACAGTTAGTGAGAATAAAATACATCAATACAGATTTGATTCCTGGCAAGGGGTATTCTGATGACAGCGTTAAGGAAAACAACCAGTTCAGGCAGCAATTGTTTAATGGCTTGAAATGTGATGCTATTTCAGAAAATGACATTAAAAATACCAGTTATACAAAATCTTCACTGCTGAGAATTTTCAAAAAATACAACTCCAGCACCGGTTCAAATACCGCAATCAGTTATGGGGAAAAAAGTGATAAAGATCTTTTGGCAGTAAAAATAACTGCGGGAGTTGATCAGACTTCGTTAAAACTAACAGATCCCAACAAATATTATAATGCAAGTAATGATATCACGGGAAAAACTACTTTTAAGATTGGTGCAGAATTAGAATACACACTGCCTTTTAATAAAAATACATGGAGTGTCTTTATCAATCCTGCATATCAGAAATACGAAGCCGAAAAAAATTATACGAGAGATAATGGCCTTGGAGTAATACTTTTACATAGCCTTAAAGTTGATTATTCATTTATAGAGCTTCCTATTGGGATCAGACACCATATATTTTTAAATAAAACCTCAAAAATATTCATAAACGGGGCATTTGTATTTAACGCTTTTGGAGGTTCTGCAACATTTAATTTTGATAATGGAAAAACAATATTCGAAGGTAACTCAAGAAATAACTTTGCTTTTGGCGCTGGTTATAGCTTCCAGAACAGGTATAGTATTGAATTTAGGGTTAATACCGGAAGAGAAATATTAGGTTATCAGCAATGGTCTTCAAAATACAATTCTGTAGGGGTTCTTTTAGGATATAGATTATTCTAATCTGAGAAAACGATTGTTTACAAAAAAGCCCGGTATAGTAATTATGCCGGGCTTTTTCTATTATTTAAAGACATGTATCTTAAATACTCAATCGAAACTCCTCAATTACAGGATTTGCTTTTGCAAAATCAGTTTCCTGAATAAAGACCTCAACCGCCTGATCTGCAGTTCCAAATCCGGCCAATCTCCCTGATTGTACATTGTTTTTTACCACGGTCTCTACATTTGCTTCATTCAATTTTGCCTGTAGCGCCTGTGCAAGGATTTCGTTTCCGGAAAACACTTTCATTAGTCCCATTTTCTATTTTTTTTAATTATTCTTCTTCGTAATCCTCAACGCCAAACAAAAATGGCTCAAGCATGATCTTATCCGCTAAAACTTCAACTCTTTCGGTTAAATTTTCAGAGAAAAAAATACGCTGTGTCTTTTCGATACTGTTCGATAAACGCAAAATAATGGCATCCATACGGAGTTTAAACAATTCGTCTGCATCATCAATAATAAACATCTTAACGGTATTCATATTAAATCCTGCAGAAGAAAACATCGCATTAATTTTATTAGGCGTACCAATTAACACATCTATTCCCAAAGAAATCTGGTTTTTATCATAATCGATATCTCCTTTGTCATGTGCCCCAAAAACACGCAAATCACAATAATTTCCATATTTCTTAAACATTTCGACCATTTCCAAAACAGCTTCCTTGTCTCTTACAACAATTAAAGCTCTGGTTGATTCTCCAATGGCTTTTTCTAATTTTTGAATAACCGTATAGGCAATCGTAGTCGATTTACCTTCCCCTTTAGGCATAATTACTACCGCATCAGCACCACTTTTAAGTGTTCCGAAACTATCGGATTGCACTTCATTGGCTTCGGTTAATCCGTTTTCAATAAGTGCTTTTTGAAGATTAGGGTTTATTTTTTTTAGATTCATTTTTTATATTTAAAACCGAACAATAAAGATTGGAAAACTCCATCTGACTCTTTAAATCCTATTTTTTAATTCGTATTATTTGCTTGCAAACAATTTTACATCGCTTTCCGAAATCTCGTTGTTACCCAATATAATTAAACGTTCAACTACATTCCTCAATTCACGTATATTTCCTGTCCAATCGTATTCCTGCAACAGTTTGATGGCTGGAGCCGAAAATTTCTTGATGGTATTTCCTTGTTCGGAAGCAATCTTTTCTGCAAAATGATTTACCAATATTGGAATATCATTCCGTCTGTCATTCAGTGCCGGCACTTTGATTAAAATGACCGCCAGCCTATGGTACAAATCCTCACGGAAACGGCCTTCTTCAATTTCTTTTTTCAAATCTTTATTGGTTGCAGCAACAACGCGAACATTGACTTTGATGTCTTTATCTGCTCCAACTCTTTGAATTAAATTTTCCTGTAAGGCACGAAGTACTTTGGCTTGCGCCGAAAGACTCATATCTCCTATTTCATCCAGAAAAATAGTTCCGCCATCGGCAGCTTCAAATTTTCCGGCGCGATCCTTCACAGCTGATGTAAACGCTCCTTTGATATGTCCGAACAATTCGCTTTCAATTAATTCTGATGGAATAGCAGCACAGTTTACTTCAATTAGAGGGGCATTGCAACGCTCACTTTTTTCATGTAATTGATGTGCCACTAACTCTTTCCCCGTTCCATTAGGTCCGGTGATTAAAACTCTGGCTTCGGTTGGAGCCACTTTTTCAATCATTTCTTTAATATGGTTGATGGGTTCGCTTTCCCCTATCATTTCGTAGTTTTTAAAAACTTTCTTTTTCAAAATCTTGTTTTCAACTACGAGTTTTTTTCTGTCTAAAGCATTTCGGACTGTATTCAGCAATCGATTTAAATCCGGTGGTTTCGAAATATAATCAAAAGCTCCTAAACGCATCGTATTTACTGCTGTTTCTAAGTCTCCATGGCCTGAAATCATCACCATTGGAATTTCAGGTTTTATTTTTTTGACAGCTTCTAATACTTCTTCACCATCCATTTTGGGCATTTTAATATCGCACAAAATAAGATCATAATCTTCCGCTTTGACCTTTTCGAGGCCTTTCACTCCATCTTCTGCTTCATCCACTTTATACGTATCGTTTTCTTCTGAAAGAATTTTTACCAAAACTCTTCGGATGGAAGCTTCATCCTCTATGATAAGTATTTTACTCATTTTATTTAATGTTCTAAGAAAAAAAGCAAAGTTACAAAGGTTTTCAAACTTTCCACCTCTGTAACTTCGCCTCTTTATTACTTTATTTAATATTTAAGCCATTTGTATAATTCTTTCCAGGTTGGCTTTTTTCCGTACATTAAAATTCCAATCCTGTATATTTTGGAAGCGAACCATACAACTCCTAAAAAAGTTCCAAATAACAACCCAATAGAAATTGCCAACTGCCACCATGGCACACCGAATGGAATCCGCATCAGCATTACGATGGGTGACGTAAACGGAATCATGGAAAAAACTGTCGCAACTGTACCGTGTGGGTCATTAACCACCGTAAAAATTCCAACATAAACTCCTAACATTAACGGCATGATGATAGGCAATAAAAATTGTTGCGAATCGGTTTCCGAATCAACAGCAGCACCAATAGCCGCATATAGTGAACTATATAAAAAATAACCTCCAATGAAATAAATCACAAAACAACTGATTAATGTTCCTAAAGGAAGATTGAAAATTTCTTTAATATAAGTTTGAATTGTGTTTCCTAATTCGCCTTGAGCAGCATGCATCACCGCCGGATCAACACTTGTCTGCGCTCCAGCCTGCATACCAAAAAATGATGTTGCAGTAAACAGCAATACTCCTCCAACAATGGCCCAAATGGTAAATTGCAAAATTCCTGCCAATGAATTTCCGATTATTTTACCCATCATGAGCTGGTATGGCTTTACGGAAGAAATTATGATTTCGATAATTCTGGACGTTTTTTCTTCAATTACACTACGCATTACAAAGTTTCCGTAAATAATGATGAACATCATAATCAAATAACCAAAAGCACCTCCAATGGCGATTTTTATTTCATTGATCCCTTTTATAGTGTTTTCTCCTGAAAATTTCAATAAATGGATGCTTGCTTTCGTTTTTGCTTTTTCGATTTTATCCGAATCAAAACCTAAGGCAGTTAAGTTATTTTTTGTTAACTGATTGTCGACTACATCTTCCATGTCCATGATAAATTCCATACTTGGGCTTTCATCTGAAATGTATTCTACTTTATTGATTAATTCTTTCGAATCAGCCACTTTTGGTATATAAATTAATCCTTCGTAGTTTTTACTTGCTGTTTCCTTTGCTAATTTCAAAGGCATTGCAGATAAATCCACATAGGTAATTTCTTTTGTATTCTTGAAATCTGCTTTTAAGCTCCCAACTTCGTCATGGATAGCTATTTTAGTGATTTCGCCTTTATTCATATTGGCCAGATAGGCAATAAAAAAGGACATTCCCACTATTAACAACGGACTTAAAAAAGTCATGACAATGAAAGATTTATTACGCACTTTGGCGATAAACTCTCTTTTTATAATTAATGATAACATACTCATTTCTTAGATTATTGAGGTTAGATTACTAATTTTCAGGCTTTCCGAAAGGCTTGAAAATCCAGTATTCCAGAAGCCTATTTACTACTTAACAGTTTGAATAAAAATATCGTTTACACTAGGAATATTTTCGGAAAAATGCGTTACCTGACCATTTTTGGAAAGGATATTCAGTAATTCATTTGATGTTGAAGTTCCTAAATCGATTTCGAGTTTTAAGTCATCGTTTAATGATTTGAAATCAGTTGGGCCAACAGTAAATTTCTGGGTTAAATCATACATTAATCCTTCGACATTATTAGTCAAGATACCCACTTGAAATTTGTGTGTACGGTGATCTCGCTTCACATCATCCAGCTTACCTTCAATTAATTTATTCGATTTATGAATTAAGGCAATATAATCGCACATTTCTTCCACGCTCTCCATTCTGTGTGTCGAAAAAATGATGGAAGTTCCTTTTTTATTCAATTCAATGATTTCGTCTTTAATCAAATTGGCATTAACAGGATCAAACCCTGAGAATGGCTCATCGAGAATTAACAGTTTTGGTTCGTGCAAAATAGTCACAATAAACTGGATTTTTTGTGCCATCCCCTTTGAAAGCTCTTGTATTTTCTTGTCCCACCAGCCTTCAATTTCAAATTTTTCGAACCAATATTTCAGTTGTTTTTTAGCATGTGCATGCGACATCCCTTTAAGCTGTGCCAGATATAATACCTGCTCTCCTACTTTCATGGTTTTATACAAACCTCGTTCTTCAGGCATATAGCCAATGTGCTGTACGTGATTTGGAGACAGTTTTTCACCATCAAGAATTATTTCGCCGCTATCCGGCATAGTAATTTGATTGATGATTCTTATTAAAGAGGTTTTTCCGGCTCCATTTGGACCTAAAAGCCCATAAATACTTCCCTTGGGAACTTGCAGTGAAATATTGTTTAATGCAGTGTAATCACCATATTGTTTGACTACATTTTTAACTTCAAGAATATTATTCATTGTGGAAATTAGATTTTTGTAAAAGTATGATTTTTATTAACGTCCAGGAATTATAACTACAAACAAAATCATAAAAAAGCTGCATGCATCAATTTTGTTTTTAGCCCTTGCAAAATGGAAAATAACAGTAATTCTTTATGGTTTATAGTTTGAAATGCTTCCGACGATTTGATATGGTATTCGCAACTGAAATTTTTCCACTTGTAGGCAGGTTTAATTTCTAATAATTCGCTTTTATCCTGATCCAGCAGAGAATGGGTATCTGACCAAAATCCCTTAGCTTTCAAAATATAATCCTTATTATTTTCCTGCTCTAAAGTAGAAAATGTAATATCTGAATTCCAGTCAAACCTAGATTTAAAAATTGATTTCTCGTTTTCTTTTACAATAAAATCACTTCTCCAGGCGCTTATATTTTCAATCCTGAAAACCGGTCCGTTTGTGATTTGAACTGTCGCCTTATTGCACGAAAAAACATTGTCATAAATAAATCTCCCTAATTCATTTTGATTCTGCTCTAAAACATAAATTTTAGAATTGACGGGTTTGATTATGTATTCCATTTTCAGATTTTTTTTATAATTAGATACCATCCGATATGAAACGTTACAAAAAACCCATCCTTTTTTCAAAGGATGGGAAAATAAATAGATAGCTGTCTATTCAAAAAAAAATTATGAAAACATATCTTTGACTTTTTCAAAGAAAGATTTTTCTGATTTCTCTGGTTTTGGAACGAAATTTTCATCTTCTAAATTACTTTCGAAGAATTTCTTTTGTTCCTTATTAAGGCTTTTCGGAGTCCAGACATTTACGTGAACTAACAAATCTCCGCTTCCATAACTGTTTAAACTTGGTATTCCTTTTCCTTTCAATCGAAGAATTTTACCCGACTGAATTCCTTCTTCCAATTTAATTCTGACTTTACCGTTTACAGCTTCAATATCTTTTGAAACCCCTAAAACAGCTTCTGCAAAACTTATATAAAGATCATAATGAAGGTTTTCACCTTCACGTTTCAGAAATTCATGTTCAACTTCTTCAATAGCAACAATTAAATCTCCCGGAATTCCGTTTCCTGGTGCATCATTTCCTTTTCCAGAAACTTTCAGTTGCATTCCGTCTACTACTCCAGCTGGAATTTTAATCGATACAGTTTCGTCTTCCAAAATCATCCCTTGTGCATCAGCATGGTTTGGTTTTTTATCGATAGACTGACCTGAACCGCCACAAGTTGGACAAGTGGTTGCTGTTTGCATACGACCTAAAATAGTATTGGTAACACGCATAACCTGACCTTGACCGTTACAAGTTGAACAAGTTTTATAAGAAACTCCAGGCGCTTGGATTTTACGTTTCACTTTAACTTTTTTCTCAACACCATTGGCAATTTCTTCCAAAGTCAATTTAACTTTGATACGCAGGTTGCTTCCTTTTACTCTTCGCTGACCTCCGCCACCGCTAAATCCGCCAAAACCGCCGCCACCAAATGCGCTTCCGAAGATATCACCAAACTGGCTGAAAATATCATCCATATTCATGTGACCTCCTCCAAAACCTCCGGCTCCGTCAAATGCCTGATGACCGTACTGATCGTATTTGGCTTTTTTCTGTGGATCGCTTAATACTTCATAAGCTTCGGCTGCCTCCTTAAATTTCTCTTCAGCAGCTTTATCTCCCGGATTTTTGTCAGGGTGAAACTCAATAGCTCTCTTTCGGTACGCCTTTTTAATCTCGGCTTCCGAAGCATTTTTAGCAATGCCTAATATTTCGTAAAAATCTTTTTTCATTTTTAAAGCCCCTCGATTTTACTCAGGGTGACAATTTTATGTTTAATTACCAATAACAACCTTAGGAAAACGAATAATCTTATCTCCTAATTTGTATCCTTTTTCGATTACATCAACCACTTTCCCTTTTAATTTATCACCAGCAGGGATTTGTGTAATAGCTTCAGCAAAATCGGCATCAAAAGCATCGCCAGACTTGATTTCAACAACTTCCAATCCTTTTGAAAACAAAGTATCTTTAAGTTTGTTGTGAATCAATTCAACTCCTTTAATCAAATTTTCATCTTCTGATTTTGAAATTTCTGCCAAAGCTCTGTCAAAATCATCCATAACTGGCAACATGGCTTGTAAAACTTCCTGATTGGCAGTCTTAAAAAGATCTAAGCGTTCTTTTGTAGTTCGCTTTTTATAATTTTCAAATTCAGCAAAAAGACGTAAAAATTTATCTTTTTCGTGAGCCAAATCTTTTGCCATTTGCTCATCAATACTTAATTCTTCTACAATTAGTTGCTCACCATTAGCATTTTCTTCTAATGTAATTTCATCCAATTCTTTATCTATTTCAGTATTCTCCGTAGTCATTTTTGATTTATTTTTAAATATATTTTGAAACATTACCTTGGGATTGCAAAAGTACTGCCAAATATGATACAAATGCCAAATTGTCATTAAATAAATTTAATATAATTTTAAGATGACATTGCCAAATTTTACGTAAATTTGGAATAGAAACTTCAGTTACTTATTATTTATTATATACGATTATTAATTCACAATACCTAAAAAGCGCTATTCCAGCGCTTTTTTTCATTTTACTAACAGTTGTTCCAGCGCATTGTGAATAGATTTGTATTGAAAAGAAAATCCAAGATTGGTAATTTTTTGAGAGCTTACATTCTGACTTTCATAAAGTAACGTATGCATTTCTCCTAAAACCAATTTTAAAGTTATTTTTGGAATACCGGGCAGAAAGAAAGGTTTGTCTAAGACATCCGCAATTACGGCAGATAATTCTTTGTTTGACACCGGATTAGGCGCAACAGCATTATAAGTACCGCTCAACTTATTTTGCAAAGCAAACAAAAACATACTGGCCAAATCATGAATATGTATCCACGACTGCATTTGATGCCCTGTACCGAAAGGAGAACCAATGCCTAGATTTATAGGTTTGACCATTTTTGGCAACGCACCTCCTTTTTCAGACAACACCAACCCAATACGTAATTTACAGACTTTAACATGCAGACGTTCAAATTGATTTACCGCATCTTCCCACTTCACAACCACATTTGAAAGAAATGAATCGTTGAAATTTGTAAAATCCTCAGTATAATAATTTTGAAGACTATCCGGGTAAATCCCAATAGCAGATGCCGAAATGATTTGTTTTACCTGATGCGGATTGTTTTTTAAAGTTGTAAAAAGCAGATTTGCAGATAAAATACGGCTTTCTACAATCTCCTGTTTATTTTGTGAAGTCCAGCGTTTTGCTATAGAAGAGCCCGCAAGATTGAATATGGCACTAACTCCCAACAAACAGCTCTCATCGATAATTCCAGACTCAGGATCCCAAAAAAAACCTTGAAAATTCGGCTGATACTGGATTTTATTTTTTGAAGTTGTCAAGTAATTAATCTTAATCCCATTTTGCAACAGAAGTTCGGTGAGCGCTGTACCCACTAATCCTGTTGCTCCTGTAATTAAAACTTTCATATCATTTGATTTTACTCAAATTTACGAAAGAAAAATCTTAAAAAAGTACTAATTGTATTGAGTTTAACTTTTAAGTAACGGGTTATTATTACTTAGCTCTTACACTCCATTCAAAATCCATTTCAGAAACCTGATCTCCTTTTTCATCGATTCCTATAGATTTCATCCAGAAAGTCTGACCTTCACCTGTAGCAACTGTTTTTTGAATAGCTTCCTCAATTAAATGTCCGTCTTTACAGGTAAATGTTATTCTACCTGTTGCTTTTTTAGAATAGTTACCTTTATTATTAGCAACGAGCATGGATATTTTCTTTCCGCTTTTCTTAATATGCATCATAACTAAGGCTCCTGTCGTGAGCTCTGCTGCCATAGCCTGAACAGCAAAATACATTGAGTTGAACGGATTCTGGTTTATCCAACGATGCTTTACTGTAACAACACATTCTTCATTGGAAATCTGTTTTACACGAACTCCATTCCAAAATGCAGATGGTAATTTGAAAAACAAAAAGGTATTTAATTTTGACGGTGAAAACTCCATAATGCTTGATTTTCTGCTAAGCTACAAAAAAATACTATGCGTGCCTACTATTTTTTCATGTTAAATAAATGTTAAAATACAGTACTTTGTTTTGCATAATACCTTTTTTTAGACTTATCTTTGTATAAGAAATTAATAGTTTATCAATAGTATTATTAAAAATCAAATCAATCATCAAAAATAAAATTATGACAACTACACAAGAAAAGAATACAGCAACACTGATTCACTTAAGTACACTTACTCAGTTTTTCTTTCCATTTGGAAATTACCTGTTCCCAATTTTAATATGGTCCTTAAAAAAAGACCAATCAGAATTTGTGGACTATAACGGAAAACAAACTTTGAATTTTCAATTAAGTATGCTTTTATACACAATCGTTTTAGCTTTTATCGCTATTCCTACATTATTGTATACTGTGTTGAAAAATGTAACCTTTGAGCAATTTGAAAATGGTGATTTTCCATTCGAGCAGTTTTCAACAGGAAATGTAACCGGAATATTGGTTATCGGTCTGACTGCCTTATTTGTTTTATGTGTCTTAAAAACGGTTGAATTTTTCTTAGTTATTTATGCCGCTGTGAAAAGCAATAACGGTGAAAAATACACGTATCCTTTAGCCATCAATTTTTTAAAATAAGTTTTAATCATCAATCACAATCATCAATCATCAATCAAAAAATGAACAGTTTAATCACAAAAAAAGAAATTCTATGAACATTGAGAACACAAAAGCTCAGATGAGAAAAGGAGTTTTAGAATTTTGCATCTTATCGGTATTAAAAGAAAGAGATGCTTACACTTCTGAAATTCTGGACACACTGAAAAACGCAAAGCTACTCGTAGTAGAAGGAACAGTATATCCTTTACTTACAAGACTTAAAAATGACGGTCTGCTCAATTATCGTTGGGAAGAATCAACATCAGGGCCACCTAGAAAATATTACGGATTAACTGATGAAGGACAAAATTTTTTAACCGAATTAAATAGCACCTGGAAAGAATTATCAGATGCGGTAAACATAATAACCATACAAAACAAATAGCCATGAACAAAACAGTAAATATGAATTTAGGAGGTTTTTTCTTTCACATTGATGAAGACGCCTATCAGAAATTAAATCGCTATTTTGATGCTATAAAGCGATCACTTTCAAATGAAGGTCGTGAGGAAATCATGAACGACATTGAAAGCAGAGTTTCAGAGCTTTTTTCTGAAAAATTAACTAATGACAAACAAGTTCTTGGTATTAAAGATATTGATGATGTAATTGCCGTTATGGGTCAGCCTGAAGATTATAAAATTGAAGACAATGAACCAAATCCGGAAAGTTACACTTACGCAGCAAACAGATCCAAAAAATTATATCGTGACAGAGATGGCGGTATCTTAGGGGGCGTAGCATCAGGTTTAGGTTATTATTTCGGAATTGATAAAGTTTGGATACGAATCCTATTGGTACTATTGGTTGTTGCCGGATTCGGAACAGGAATAATCGCTTATATTGTTTTATGGGCTGTAACTCCGGAGGCTGTAACAACCTCTGAAAAACTGGAAATGAGAGGAGAACCTATTAACATTTCAAATATCGAGAAAAAAGTAAAGGAAGAATTTGAGAATGTATCCGACAAATTCAAAAATGCAGATTACAGCAAATTTGGAAGCCAGGCAAAATACGGAGCCGAAAAAATTGGTAACACTTTAGGTGATATTTTCATAGCTATCTTTAATGTATTTGCGAAATTCATTGGCGCAATTATGGTATTGTTCGCTTCAATAGGTATCATTTCGTTATTGGTAAGTTTATTTACAGTGGGTTCAACATCGTTTATGAATGTGCCTTGGCTGGATTATTTCAATACTTTTAATTACACTAACACTTCAATGTGGTTCATTAGCTTATTGTTCTTTTTTGCCATAGGAGTTCCAGTATTTTTCCTTTTAATCTTAGGATTGAAAATATTGGTAACAAACATGAAATCGATTGGAAATGTAGCAAAATATACTTTATTGGCAGTTTGGATCATATCTGTTGCTGTACTTATCTTTTTAGGTGTTCGTCAGGCTACTGAAATTGCTTTTGAAAATAAAGTTGTTGAAAAACAAGTGATCAATCTAGCTGCAAATGATACGCTTTTTGTAAAATTCAGATACAATGATTATTACACAAAATCAATCCACAATCGTGAAGACTTCAAATTTGTTCAGGATTCAGCCAACAATAATTTGATTTACTCTAACAATGTGAGTATCGAATTGATGCCAACGGAAGAAAAACTGCCATTCATCCAAATCGAAAAAAGTGCTAATGGTAAAAGTTTTGGTGAAGCAAAACAAAGAGCTCAAAAAATAAGCTACGGATTCAAAATTGAAGGCAACCAATTGATTCTTGACAATTATTTATTAGCTGATGTGAAAAGCAAATACCGCGGACAAGAAGTAGCGATATACTTATACCTTCCAAAAGGAACTTTATTGAAACCGGACAGCACAGTATCTCGTTACGATGATACAGACGGGGATTACTTCATCTCACATGACAAAAACTATGCTTACAAAGTAGGAAATGAAAGAGTTGAATGTTTGAATTGTCCTGCAGATGAGGAGTATGACGGTGACGAAAATACAACTGTTATTATTGACGAAGACGGTGTAAAAATTGAAAATGATACCGTGATATCAGACACAAAAGACATCAAAGAATTAAAAATTAACAAAGACGGTATTATCATTAAGACCAAATAATTAAAGATGAAATCCAGACTAACAACAACCAAAAACCTTCTATGTGGAATAGCTGTTTTAATCAGCCTCACCGTTTCAGCCCAAACCGGTATTAAAATTGAGCATAAACCGGAGCAGCCGATAAAGGAAAAAACAGGAAACCAATACAGTTTGAATTTCGATTTTATTATTCAAAATAATTCGGCAGACACATTACGATTAACTCGTTTAGAAGTACGTCTTCTGGATAAAAACAACATCTTGTTACAACAGAAGTTCTTAGACAATAACGGTACGGCTCCAAGCATAAACACCATTCCTGAAAATCAATGGAATGGTGTTTCGAAAAGCTTGCTGTTCAATCCTTTTCCGGAAATAAATTCTGTGACTGACAAATTGGAATATACGTTTACTTTTAATGACAAAATTGAAATAAAAGAAACAATAATTCCAAAAGAATATATTCAAAATCAAGATTTTATCTTACCGCTTAAAAAGAAGTTTTTAGTTTATGACGGTCATGATTTCAATTCGCATCACCGTCGGTTTAACTATGAATTCCCTTTTATTAGTGAATTAGGTTTTTCAGGGAATTTTATGCGATATGCTTATGATTTTGTGGTATTGAATTCAGAAAACAAGCAATTTTCGAATAAAGGAGAAGATAACACAGAATGGTTTGGTTTTTCTAACGAAGTAGTAGCCGTATCCGATGGGGAAATTATAGCTATAGAAACCAATCAGAAAGACAACAAAACATTCGATGTTCCGTCTCTAAAAGACAATCCGTTAGCCTTGTATGGGAATTATGTAGTAATTAAACACGGAAATGAAGTGTACAGTATGTATGGCCATTTAAAAAACCAAAGCTCGACTCACTTTAAAATTGGGGATAAAATAAAAAAAGGACAGCTAATAGGTTTAATAGGCACATCAGGCAGTTCATTTTTTCCACACCTGCATTTCGAAATTCGAAATAGCATTAATCACAAAGCAGAAGGAATCCCTTCTTATTTCTCAAATTATTCCTTAATTTTAGGGTCAGTAAAGCAGGAAGTAAAAAAGGGAACAGTAAATACAGGAGATATTATTCAATCAAAATAAACAAACACAAAACCATGATTATGATAAAATTTATGACTCACTTAGTCAGACTAGTAGTAGCCGTGTGCATTGCTCTATTATTTAATTCATGTAGGTATGATATTAATTCAGGAGAGAAAATCACAGGAAGCGGAAAAGTAATTTCTGAAGAAAGAAAAGTAAAAGATTTCACCAGAGTCGAAGTAAGTGACGGTTTGGATTGCGAAGTAACGCAAGGCGATAAAACCGAAGTAATTGTTGAAGCTGACGATAACCTGCAAAACGGAATTATCACGACAGTTGAAAACGGGACTTTAAAAATCACATCAATTTATAACAATTACCACAACGTTGCTTCAAAAAAAATCAAAGTGCAATTGCCTAAAATTTTAGGACTTGAAACAGGAAGCGGATGTAATTTAATTACAAAAAACACCTTAAAAGGAGAAGATATAAGTCTGAAAGCCAGTAGTGGAAGTGAATTAGAAGCAGGTGTTGAAGCAGACAAAATCACTTTGGAATCATCCAGCGGAAGCACTCTGATTGTAGGCGGAAAAGCACTTACAGTATCTACGGCTTCATCCAGCGGAAGTACTATTGATGCCGGAAGATTATTGGCAAATGACATTACTTCTCAAAGTTCGAGCGGAAGCAACTCAATAGTAAACCCGATAGTTTCATTAAAAGCACATGCGTCAAGTGGCAGTTCAATTGAATATGAAAAAGCACCAAAAAAATTAGTTATTGAGAAAAATTCTGCTGGCGATGTAAGTCTGAAGTAAAAAAAACTTTTAAATAATAAAAATCATCTATCACAAGTAGATGATTTTTTTATATTTGTAAAACAAACACCCCAAAGATGAAAAAAATTATACTACTTTTTATTGTCATTTTATGTTCCCATTTTGCCATTGCTCAAAAAAAGGAAAAAGTGAAAGGTTCAAAAATCGTAACTGCTGAAAAACATGATGTTGGGTTATTTGACCAAATTGAAATTGAAGATAATTTAGAAGTCTTTTTAACAAAAGGGAATAAAAGCGCCATTGAAGTTGAAACCGATGACAATTTACATGCGGCAATCGATTATAAAGTTTATGGCTCAGTGCTTCGTTTAAATACAAACAAAGATGTTTCCGGATTCAAAAAACTGGAGGTTAGGATTACGTATACAGACAGTTTAAAATTAATTGTAGTAAAACACGAGTCCAAATTAAACTTAATTTCAGAGATGGTGCTGAATAATATCACCATCAAAACCTATGATTATTCGAAAACATATGCGAATGTAAATTCACCGAATTTCACTTTATTAGCAAACGATAAATCAAAAATAGAATTGAATTTAAAAGGTCAGGATTCTTTTGTGGAAATGAGCAAAAATGCAGAAATAAAAGCATTGATTTCTTCCAATAAATTAAAATTTGACATGTATCAGAAATCAGTTGCAGTAATTGAAGGAGATATCAATGAGATGAAACTCCGTTTGGACAATAACGCAAAATATACCGGCAAAAACCTTACTTCAAAAATACTTAATCTTACCACCGAAGGCTATACAGACTGCAGTGTGAACACGAACGGGAGTTTGTCGATTACAGCTTTAGGCAAATCCGAAATATACATTTATGGTGAACCGAAAATCGAATTGAAAAAATTTGGTGACGATGCCGTACTGTATAAAAAATCAAAATAATACAGCCGTTTTTCTTTTTGGATAAGTGACTTTACTTCTTACATAAGCTACTTTGCTTTTTGCATAAGCTACTTTGCTTCTGCCAATTCGGAACAGTAGTAACCAAATAAAAAATCCATCCTGTAAAACAAGATGGATTTTTTATATTTTAACCTTCCGATTAATGTTCTTTGGCAGCCAAATACCTTTCGGCATCCAAAGCAGCCATACATCCTGTACCCGCAGCTGTAATAGCCTGTCTGTACACATGATCTGCAGCATCACCGGAAACAAACACACCCGGAACATTCGTTTTTGAAGACCCTGGCGTATTTATGATATAACCCACTTCATCGAGTGTGATGTAATCTTTAAAGATCGCTGTATTTGGGTTATGCCCAATAGCAACAAAGAAACCTGTAGCCGGAATCTCTATAATTTCCTGAGTCGATTTGTCTAAGGCTTTAACCCCGGTAACAACCTGTCCGTCACCCAATACTTCAACTGTATCAGTATGCATTAAGATTTCGATATTTTCTGTTCTACGGACACGTTCTTCCATAATTTTTGAAGCTCTAAACTGTTCGCTACGTACTAACATAGTCACTTTTTTACACATTTTAGATAAATAATGTGCTTCTTCACAGGCACTATCTCCTGCTCCAACGATTACTACCTCTTGGTTTCTGTAGAAAAACCCATCACAAATTGCGCAGGCAGAAACACCACCTCCCATTTGAAGATAATGCTGTTCCGATGGCAATCCTAAATACTTAGCCGAAGCTCCTGTAGAAATAATTACAGTTTCACAGTGCAATTCGATCGTATCATTAATCCATACTTTATGAATATCTCCTGAAAAATCAACTTTGGTTGCCCAGCCATCACGAATATCAGTCCCGAAACGCTTGGCTTGCTCCTGTAATTGCACCATCATTTCCGGTCCGGTAACACCATCAGGATAGCCTGGGAAATTTTCTACTTCGTTTGTGGTTGTCAATTGTCCTCCCGGTTGTGTTCCTTGGTACAAAACAGGATTCATATTAGCTCTGGCTGCATAAATTGCTGCAGTATAACCCGCAGGGCCAGAACCTATAATAAGGCATTTAATTTTTTCGATTGTATCAGACATAGCAGTAATTATTTTTTGAGTTGCAAATGTAAACTTTATTATAAAAAATTCACAGCTTAATAAATCCTAAATAACTATGCTGAAATAAATTTTATTTATTTGACAAATTCGAATAGATCAAACAGAGAAATGTAAAGAATATAGACAAAAAAGAGACCGCCAAACGACGGTCTCCTACTATTGATTACAGTGAATCGTGATCGGATTAAGCAGTAACTACATCTGCTTTTAAAACATTTGGTCCCATAGCACTGGTTGTGGTCAATTGAATGAAATATCTATAAGGACCATTCGGGCTAGCTTCTGCGATATATGCACAGTTCCAGCCTGTTCCCCATTTTTGACCTGAATCCCAGTTAGCATTATTCTCGTTATCCCATGACCAAGAAGCAGTATCTTTTGTAGGATCAGAAGGAAAACCTCCTTTGTATACATGAATCTGCCCTTGTTGGGCTCTGAAAGGTGAATTTGTGCTCCATCGTAGCCATAAATTACCGCGAGACTCATAAGCCTCTAAATTCCAAGTGAATGTTGATTGTGACATAATATTAAATTTTTTGGTTTCCTACTCGTTTAGTAAAGGTTTTTCGGATACGACCTGTTTTTTTGATTAGTAATTGTGTTATTAAGACCGTCTTTTACAACATTGCTAATTTATCTCATAAAATTATATTTTGTAAGAGTATATTTACCTATTTTAAAACCGCGTAAAACTACGCATTCTGATTATCAGTCAATTAAATAGAAAATATGAAAAAAGAATCTGAAACAGAAAACCCAGATACTACTTCAAAAGTGACAGTATAAAAAAGGTTAAATCAAAATGTAAAGTCCAGACGCTCAGCGATTAAAAATAGAAGCCTTCCAAAATCATTAAATAAATGCTATTTATTTTTAAAATTCCTTTTGAAAAGAAAAATTAAAACTTATATTTGCACCCGATTACGGGGTGTAGCGTAGCCCGGTTATCGCGCCTGCTTTGGGAGCAGGAGGCCGCAGGTTCGAATCCTGCCACCCCGACAACAAAGTTGTCAATTTATGCAAAAGCCTGTAAATCTTTATTTACAGGCTTTTTTATTTGAACTAAATAACTATCTTTTTGCAAATCATCTTCACAACTTTGACATCGTAAGAATCCTACATCCAAATTGAAATCTTTCCTTTTCTAGCATTATTTATATAAATTTCATAATTTACGTACTTTACTGGTTAATAGGTGTTTTAATTGTAATTTTGACAAATTAAACTGCAATGTCTTTAAATCTTAAATTCCTGGTTCTCTTTTTGATACTATGCAGTTATCAAATTTCTCCTGCTCAGGTTACTCCCAAAGCAAAAGACACATCGAAAGTATATCTCAATATTGAAAAATATTCCAAAAAAAGAGGCGTTACCAAATTTTTACATAAACTCGTTTTTAAACCTGTAGAAAAACAAAGAATTAAAAAAAATTCATTCCAGAAAATTAAACGACAGGACTATTCCGGATTGGAAGGAAAGATTATCAGACAAATAAATGTTGTCACTTTAGATCCTTTTGGATATTCCGAAATTGATACCACTTTACAACCAAAGCATTTTATACACAAAACCGGCAATTCTCTGCATACTAAAACAAAAAAACTGGCCATTAAGAATCTGCTGTTAATAAAAAGAAACACCCCTTTGGATTCCTTGTTAGTTAAAGAATCTGAAAGGTTAATCCGCAGCCAGCGCTATATAAGAGCTGTTCAGATTAGCTCTCAATTAGTTTCCGAAAGCTCTGATTCAGTGGACGTATCCATACGTGTTTTGGATTCCTGGAGTTTGATTCCCGATTTTTCTGCTTCGAACTCCAAATCTACATTTTACCTGACCGACAGAAATTTTGCAGGAACAGGTCATGAATTTTCCAATTCGTATACAAAAAGTTTAAAAAGCAGTCAGGAAGGTTATAAAACCAGCTATACAATACCCAATATCATGAATACGTTCATCCGATCTACGATGAGTTACACTATAGATCTGGATGCGAATTATGCCAAATCTATCAATATAGAAAGACCTTTTTTCTCTCCGTATACCAGATGGGCAGCCGGGGCCTATCTGGACCAGCAATTGAATCATAGCAAAAGTCTTGATGCCAATCAGATTTTGCAGTCACAAAGTTTTAAATCCAATTCGCAGGATTACTGGGGTGGCCATTCTTTCAAGCTATTTGATGGTAATACTGAAGATGACAGAGCCACAAACCTGATTACAAGCCTCCGCTATTACAATAAAGATTACATCGAGAAGCCGTTTAACTTTCAAGACAGTCTGGGCATTTATTCGAGTGAAAATCTATATTTGATTGGAATTGGAATGTCATCAAGAAAATATACACAGGATAAATACATCTTCAATTTTAATATTGTAGAAGATGTAGCTTCCGGTGTTTTGTATAATATCACTACCGGATATCAGAAAAAGAATAACGACTACCGATTGTACTTAGGCGGACGATTTGCTCTGGGAGATTATTTCAAATTTGGTTATCTAAGCGGTAATATTGAATATGGAACTTATTTTGATCATTCCAAAACGGTGCAGAACACTATTAATTTCAGTTCGGTTTATTTTACTAATTTGTTTGAGAACGGTACAGGCAGATGGAAATTCAGGCAATTTATCAAACCGGAACTTATTATTGGCCACAACAGACTGAACAGTAATTCCGACAGGCTTACTTTCAATGGAGATGCCGGAATCAGAGGTTTTAGCAGTCAAACCCTTTTTGGAACAAAAAAACTGCTGGTGACTTTTCAAACGCAGGGATACTCTCCATGGAAACTCCTTGGATTTCGTTTAAATCCTTTTTTAAACTTCACAATGGGAACACTGGGCCAGGAAAATGTTGATTTTAAAAAGAGTAAAGTTTATTCTCAATTTGGATTAGGCGTTATTGTAAGTAACGATTTTTTGGTTTTTCATAACTTCCAATTCTCTTTTTCTTATTACCCAAGCATCCCTGTTGATGCCGGATCCACATTTAAGACCAATTCTATTAAGTCCTATGATTTCGGGTTACAGGATTTCGATCTTTCAAAGCCATACATTGTTCCCTATCAATAAAAAACAGCATTTTCATTAAAATATAAACTTATTTGTTTTAAACTAAACGGTATCGGTCTGATTTGAATCCTTACCCTTTTCTGCACTAGCGTTAACAACAAAATTCAATGCTGATTTCAGTATGTTGCTGAAAAGATTATTATTGGAATTCTTAAATACTTTTTTAGACAAGTAACCCGCTGCTGTTAACAGGATTCCATTGAAAATATCCCTTCTAATATCTTTTGAAGAGGTAATTTCCTGCAATGTGCTTTTGATATAATTCAATGGTTTTAGGCTTTCAAATGTAACCTGAAACTGCTCTTTTAGAAGGTCTAATTCTTCCGCCTGTTGGTGCTGCAATGCAATTATTTTTTTCTGTAGCGCTTCCTTTTTATCTGTAGCTTTCATATCAGTCTTCTTTCAGGGTTTTGACAATAATGAAATTACTCACCGGATTTTTAATCCATTGTTTTCTGAAGATATAAAGCAATAATGCCAATAGCAGATAAAAGACCGCTATTACAAAAAAACCGTAGTAGGCTTTCCCTAAAATTTCCCCTATCCACAAGGCAAGACCTATATTGATCATCAGAGAAAACATAATAAGAACAACCGTAATGGCCAGCCGAACTGCTAAAGTTGAGAATATATCGGCGGATTTATCAATAGCATTGTATTTATAGAGCTCTAAAGATGTTTTAGCATAAGCTTCGGCTCTTTCAATCAGTTTTTCTATTGCAGAATTATTTTCCATAATTCGTTATTTAAAACATTGGAGACCGTAATCTAAAGCCTGCTCTATGTTTTTTACTATTACATAAAGCAGGCTTCAGTTACGAAAATTACACTTTTTTATTGGTCATTTCTTTGGCATCACCTAAGATACGTTCGTACTTGTTGTTGACCTCATTTTTGATTTCATTAATTTTACCTTTCAAGTTATCGGCATAATCTTTTCCTTTGTCAACTATCTTTTTTCTCGTATTTGATCCCTTATCGGGCGCAAATAAAACTCCTAAAGCAGCCCCGACGGCTACGCCACCCAATACTCCTAATAATACATTACTTGCTTTCATAATTTGTAGGTTTAAATTCAACTTTATTTTACGAATTCATTTTAAAGATACAGCAATAATTACTATAACTCACAGTATATCAACACTATTTTAACATTATTTTATTTACTCCATCCTCAAAAATCAGCAAAAACAAAACGGATAAACTAAATCATTCCGAGTCTGAAAAATTAAATTTCCAATTCCCTTTTTTTCTTTTTTTAGTAGTAATTACGGTTTCGGTAGTAGTAAAACCCAATTTCAATTGCCACAAAACAGAGCAATCTTAGTTGATAATAATGTGTAAGTTAGTATGAGATAAAACTTTCGGATGATTGTTCTATACCTAAATATAAACGAAGAATTGTTCCTTTTATTGTAAAAAAAGACTGACTGAGTTTAATTCCTCTTATCAATAAAATGTGTCGGTTTTCTGCTCATAGGAGAAAATACTATTTTATTCAGTACATCGGCAGGCACAAATTCCACCTTAGGAGTAACACGTAATTTTGCTCTGAAATGATCTTTAATTTGAGTCAAAAGGTCCTCAGTATTTTCTTTTGCAGCAATTTTAATCAGAATTTCATCCGTGCCTAAATCATTAGTAGAAATTTCTATTACATGATTTTGAATTGCTTCAAAATACGTCAGTGAATCATGCATTGCAGGCGGATATAATGTTGTTCCTTTGTATTTGATCATATGCTGTTTGCGACCTACAACAGGGCCAACACGCATCGTATTCCTGCCACACAGACAAGGTTCGGCATGTAGTTTAACAATATCCCCTGTTTTAAATCGTAATAAAGGCATTGCTTCAACACCTAAAGTAGTAATGGTTAATTCTCCGCTTTCGCCTTCTGCAACCGGCCTATTATTATCGTCTAAAACCTCCGTGATGATTAGTTCCGGATGATGATGTCCTCCTTTCAATTGCTGACATTCGGTAAAAGCAGTGCTCATTTCGGTGGAAGCATAGGTGGAAAACAGTTGAACATTCCATTTTGCCGTTATTTTTTCGGCTAAAACAGAAGAAGAAAAATCCTGATTACGCAACGATTCTCCTATACAAATCACTCCTTTAACACTTGATGCATTATAGTCGATGTGATTGTTTTCGGCAAATTCTATCATTTTCAGCAAAAAAGACGGAACGGCAATCAGGTATTTGGGATTGTACTTCTGAATCGAATCCCACTGCAATTCCGGGATTCCGGCTCCAACTCTTATGACTCCTGCTCCTAGTTTCCTAAGTCCTAGAAAATAGGCCAAGCCAGCCATAAATTTACGATCAAGCGTGGTCATAAGTTGTACAACATCGCCTTCCTTAAGTCCTGCGCAGGCAAAAGATATTGCTTCATTATAGGCCAATCGGTCCAGATCTTTATCGGTCAGGCCAAAAGTAACCGGATTTCCCAATGTCCCGGAAGTAGTGGCATAATCGATGATTTTATGCATCGGAACACAAAAAAAATCGTCATTATTTTCCTGAAGATCTGTTTTTGTTGTAACTGGTATCTGTTGCAAATCTTCAATCGTTTTTATGGAATGAATGTTCACTTCGTTTTTAGCAAACAGTGCTTTATAATAAGGTGAATTTTCGCTTAGGTATACCAGCGTCTCTTTCAGCTTCTGTTCCTGTAATTGCTTAATCTCATGTAAGGATGCTTGTTCGATTGCCGGTATCATTTTCTTCGTCTTATTTTTTTCAGATATTTTTCAATTCGGATTTTATCCGGTACAGTTGTAATTTCTTTCGTCAGTGCTTTTTCAAATTCAGTTTCAGCAGCTGCATACAACTTTTTTTGGTAATAGTATTGTCCGGCTTTACAATAAACAATCCAATGGTTTGGATTAAGATTTTGGTAAGTTGCAATAAAACTATCTTCTAAAGTTCCTTTTTCAGCAATAATCTTGTCGATTATCTGACTTTGAATCCTGTATTTTTCATAATTTTTGTATTCTTCCGAATTCAGGAAATCATCTTTTGGAATGTTTAGTGAATCTGTGCCTAAAACTACAAAATCATTTTCTTTTTTACTGAAAATTTTATTTAAGTCATACGCCACAAACTCACCTAATTGGTACGGATTTGAAGAAACCCAAACCAATCTGTTTTCGGGTTCAAAAACAATACTGTGATGCGCCAGTAGTTGATTTAATGATTTTTCGTTTCCGTATCCTATTCTTTTTTCTTTCAGTCCTTCTTTATTTCTTAGAATTTCGACCATTTTTTCCGGATTCATACTATCATTTTCCGATAATAATTCAATCATTCTGTCAAAACGATATTTGGAATGGCTTTGCTGGATGTGTTCCTGATTTCTTACATCGGATTTATAAACATCACTTTGAAAATGATTAGAGCATACTAATTGGCTGCTATTCTGAACTTCAAACACGCCTATTTTTTTGGGTGAAATTTCAATCAGCACCGCTTTTTTATCATAGGCGCTTCCTATCATAATAGACTCGGAAACAAATACTTTTCTCTTCTTTGCGATTACAATAGCTTCTTCTATATTCGAGGCATACTGTAAAATTTCTCTCGCTACAATAGATATGGGTGTTTTTGCCGCTAAGGGAATTTTTGATTTCCCAGCATTCATAGTTACTGTCAGTCCTTCTTTATTCATTCCTGAAACCACACCAATCATTCCGCCCCAAGTTACCATCATAAACGGATGTCCTTTATCCGGAGTTATAAACGCCACTATTTTGTCGACAGCAAATTCGTCACCGGCATAGAAATCAAAATTGCGTCCAATCAACAGTTTTCCGTCTTCCGTTTTATCTCCCCAAACAGCCATAGACGAACAGCCGACCAAAGCCAAATCCTGCATGGCATGACCGATATCATGAGCTCCGTGCAGGTAAAGGCTACGCAAATATTTAGGCGCTACCCAATTGTAATCATCAGAAGCATATTGTGAAATCCCATAAATCTCTGTTTTGAATTCTTCGGGAACATTCAAATATAATTTTCTGTTGTACCAACCCAGAAAGTTCCGAAGCAGTTTTTGCTTGAATTTTGACGGAATAAGATCTTGAATCTTAGAAAAAAAAATCTTTTCCTGTTTTTTTACCATTGGTTCAGAAAGACTTCCAATAGTTAATCCTCTCTGCAAAGCATCTCCTGAAACATACAGTTCCCAAAGATTTTGTTTGTTTTTAATCAGGTAATTTGATCCTGATGAAAAAAGTGTGTCAGAATGTTTTATAAGAATCGGTCTCTCTTGATTATAACCGGCTGTTTGTGGCTGATGGCGGATAGATTTAGAGATTCCACAAGAGAAAAAAAGAAAAAGTATTCCGATGAAAATGCCTATTTGAAAGTATTTTTTCATCCTAAATTTCCTATTTCACTATTAATTTTATTGATCAAATAATCCTTGCCTAAAATTTCCGAACAGGTCACCACAGCTCCGATAGTAACTCCCAAAACACCGTGCATATTGATACTTTGCCCTGTTAAAAACAGATTGTCTATTTTTGTTTTTGGTGAAATAAATGTTTTCATCGGGTTATTGGAATCCTTAACATAACCGTATAAATTTCCCCTATGTCCTCCAATATAATCTCTATATGACAAAGGCGTAGAAGTATGAACCGATTTAATACACTCTCTTATTCCAGGAAATTTTTTTGCAATTTCAGTTAAAAATGCTTCTGCTTTATCAGCTTTAAACTGTTCATATGCAGCTCCTCTTACGTCTTTCTCTGAAACAGTATTGTGAGTCGTTTCCCATTCATTAAATTCTTCAAATTTCAAATAGGTAATTGCCGTTAAACTTTCTGCCCAAATTTGATTTTCATTTGAAATATTCATAGAAGCCATATAGGCTTCCGGCCAAGATTGCTCAGTATAGTCATTTGCATCCCAAACACGGTTACTTTTCCTGAAGTGATAATAATTGTGATTTAAGTATTTGAATGTTTCCGGCTTAAAAACAATATACAAACTAAATGCTGATGGCAAAACCTCCAAACTTTGAATACGGCTGTAGTATGATTTGCGGAATTTATCTTCCCCAATCATCTTCAAAGTCGTCTTCGGCTCGATATTAGAAATGAACAAACTCCCGAGAAATTCTTCACCATTTTTCGTTTTAACCGAAGTTAGCTTTTCATCTTTAAAACCAAAACCAGTAACTTCTCTATGCTTATATACTTCTCCTCCATATTTTCTGAGTTGCTTGATTAACTGTTTTGTAATCTGGCTTCCACCGTTGATACAACGCCACGAGCTCTGAATATAGGAGTTTACAGATAAGGCATGAACATAAAACGGGGTTTTATCTGCGATTCCAGCATACAAAAAATTAGAACCTGCTAAAACGGCTTTTAGTTTTTCATTAGAGGTTAGTTCGTCCAGATAATCTTTGGCATTGATAGATAAAATCTCGCTTTGATAACCTTCGCCTCGCTTTAAATTATACAATGGAAATGAATCGCAGGTGTAACTGATTTGTTCACAATACTTCCTTATAGTTGCTTCTTCTTCTGGAAAATAAACAGCCAGCTGCTGGATAAAATTTTCATATCCTTGTGCATGTGGATATTGGATTGCATCATCATCAAAAGAAATTATATCGAAAGCATTTTCGTCCATCTTTTTTAATTTAAGATGATCCATAATGCCTATGTATGAAAAATAATTATAGAGATTTTGTCCTTTATCCAGACCTCCGATATAGTGGATTCCAGTATCAAAAATGGTTTTATCTCTTACAAACGTTTGAAGGTTACCTCCGTATTGGTTGTTTTTTTCAAGCACACAGACGCTTTTGCCTTCTTTTGCAAGAATTATTGCCGAAACTAAGCCGCCTAAACCACTACCGATAATTATTATGTCGTACTTTTTTTCCACCGTTATTTGATTAGCACCAAAATAGTTTCGGTTTCGTTAATTACTTTAAATCCTATACTCTCAAAGTCATTTTTCAATCCTGAATTATCAATCAAGATAATTTGATTTATACTTTCATTTTTATCAAAATCTCTTGTAAATGTATAATTCTTATCTGAAATCAAAAGTAAATTGGCTTTCTGATTGTAATCTGAAATGGTATTCAAATACTGTATTTGGCGCTTTTTAAGAATGAAACTGGCAGAAGCTATGCCTCTTTTTTCTTCATTTGGAATCAGCGTTTGTATTTTCCTTTTTGGCTCTTGCAAAGCCAGTAAAACATCAATTTGTCCGTAATCGTTTGCAAAATGCAAAATTCTTGCATCGTCTTTCAGGAACGAATTCAATTGCAAATAGGTTTTTTTTCTATTCTCAAAATCTGTTTTGACTTCATCGATAACTTCCCGTTCCTTATAGAGAAAACTCAAGAATAATTTATATCGGAAGTAGTTCTCATCTTCCAACTCGTTACGTATTGCTGCGAATTGCTCCCGGTAATATTTGTTTATTTTTTTTGTTCTTTGAGTATAATCCGAACCGAAATCAGCATCTGAAGCTTTGATCCTTTTGCCTACAACTACTGAAATACTTTCATTATAAATCATAAAATCGCCTTTGGGAGATACCTCAGAATTTCCATGAATATAAATAGGTAAAATATCCAAATTAAACTCCTGTGCCAGAAAAAATGCCCCTTTATGGAAACGTTTGACTACATTATCTTCAGAACGCGTCCCTTCCGGAAAGATCATTAGTGAATAACCTTGTGCTACTTTTTCACGAAGATGCTCTACTCCTCCTTCAATCCCTTGAGAGACTGGATAATAGCCCATAGCTCTGACAGCCTTTCCAAAAACAGGCGATTTCCAAACCCAGTCATTCACTAAATAAACAATTTTGTGTGTAACCATTCCCATAGCCAGAGTATCCAAAACAGAAGTATGATTTGCAATCACTACAGCAGGTTTTGAGAATGTTTCATGATGCTTATTGATAACTTGTTTTTTGACAAACGGATTGGTATATAAAACCGATGTCACAAACTTAGCCATCATTTTTCTGAAGACAAGCATTTTCTTTTCTTCTTTCCCAGGAATTATCTTAACCAGAATGCGACCGAAAGTAGATAATAAAATCCCGCCTAACCCATAATATAGCAAAGAAAAAACAGAATGTATAAATGTAAAAATCGTAACGGGTGATTGTCCTTTTTTCACTCTGTTAAAAATACAGATTCTGAATAATATAGGGTAAAAGATAAACGTAATAATCAACGCTGCAAAAACCCCGATTAATGAAACGGCTGAAATCGATTTTAAAGCAGGATGCTTAGCAAAAATCAAAGCTCCGATAGCCAAAATCGTGGTCAGCGCTGCTAAAATAATAGAAGTTCTGTATGTAGGCATTTCGTCTTTTCCGTTCGTATATTCCTTTTGCAGGGCACTGGTCATAAAAATACTGAAATCGACACCGTGTCCAAAAATAAGCGTACAGACGATAGTACTGAAAATATTCAATTGGATATTAAAAACACTCATTATTCCAGCTGTCACGATACCTGTAATCACAATTGGAATTGTACTGATAATCACCAATTCAATTCTTCTGAAGAAGACAAATAAAATTAGAATTACGGCCAGAAATGAATAATTAATCAAATCATTAAAATCGTCTCTAAGTTTCCCTAAGAAGGTTTCGTTCATTTGCTGACGGTCTATAGCAATGACTTTCTCTTCTTTCGAAATGTTTTTAACGAATGCATCACGTTGTTCGTCAGAGACTTTGGCAACGGATGAAATAGTGTAAAATCCGTTTTTATGAGAAACAAATTCCTCCAGGAAAAAGGCCTTTACTTTGGCATACTCTTCAAAAGAAATGGGTGTAAATCCGGTGTCCATCAAATGATAGAATTGTTGGTGTGTTTCTGATTTGAAACCAAAACTATTACCGCACGAAATCAAATTATCCCGAAGTATTTTTTTCTTTTCCGGTGTCCAGAACGCATTCCATTTATCAATTTTCTGCTGTTGCATTTCTTTTGAAAGCAAAACACCTCCAACAGAACTAAAATTTAAAATTTCTGAATTCTTTTTATCCGATAACAACTTATCAAACAGCTGATTATTATTAGAAACTGCTTCTTCCATTAAATTTCCGTAAGAAGCTAAGTAAATCGATTTTGAGGTTAAATTCGTCGTATTTTCCAGTTTGGCTTCGGCATTTTTAATCTCTGTCGGAATAAAATTCAAATCGGAAAGATTATTATTAAATTTCACTTTACCGAAAGTAAACAAGCTGATTATGATAACAATAAAACTGGAAATAATGAGGAATTTATTTTTTTCGAAAGAGAATCCGGCAGCTTTATCCAAAATGGTTTTATGCTCTTGCTGTCCTTCTTTGGGTTTGTACAAATGAGGAATGATAAGCAACGAAAATAACGCCGAAACCACTACGCTAATAGCCGCAAAAATCCCCAAATCCTGTAACGCTTCAGAATTGACAAACAACAAACATAAAAACGCCAAAGCAGTAGTGGTACTGCTCATAATAAGCGGCATCGTAATGTCTTTGTAAAGTGTTTTCAAATCACTGTTATTCTTATAGTGTGTCAATATGTGGAGCGAATAATCTATCGTGACTCCTAAAAGTACGGCACCAACACTTAGTGAAATTGCCGAAATAGTGGTTTTGATAAAGTAAAGGCATGCAATGGCAAACAATACTCCAAAAATGGTTGGAATAAAAATGATTACCGGAATGAGTATTTTCTTGTAGAACAATATTAAAATAAGCATTAATGTTCCTAATGAAATCAGGATAGTTGTAATGATATCGTGCTTAATCTGTTTGGCATTGGCAACTGCAATCAATGAGGAGCCAAAATAATCAATCGAAGTTTTCCCTTTAAACTGACTGTTTATTTTACTTTTAATATTGTTTAATTTCTCAACAAAAAGAGTGTTTTTTTCTGTCTCGCTTCCGCTTAATTTCGGGTTGATGAACAGCAATAACTTCGATTCGTCTTTAGTAATCAGAAAACCGTCTCTTAACTGAAATTCATCACCAATACTAAGCTGTTGTAATTTTTTTAAAGCAATAAATGAAATCCCTAACGGATCATTCAAAATAAAATCCTTAGCAACGATTCCTGTAGGAGAAATTAAAGTTCTGTAATTTTTCTCCACTTGGACTGAAATACTGTCTTTACTGAGTTTTCGTTCAATTTGAGTGTAATCTTTATCTTCCAGAAATAAAGGCAGATTGTGATACACAAAATCGAAAGTCTGCTGAATGTTTTCTTCATCGACTTTTCCTTGAATGGCTTTGATATACGCATCACAAAAAGCAACGCTGTCTAAAAAAACGGAGGCAGTTTCAGAGAGATCATCAACTGTTCCGTTTTTGTCTTTCTCAATGATAACTGTGATTTTATCAGAAAAATTAATCTGTTTAAGCACTTTGGCTGTTACGTCCGTTTTATCATTTTTAGGGATAATCCGGGTAATATCTTCTTCAAACTTTATTTTGGAAGCAAAAAAACCAAAAATCAACAAAAATACCAATGCGATTCCAATGGAAATAAGTTTGTTTCTCTGAACAAAAAAATGAATTCCAATAAAATACTTATGCATTATTTCCTTTTTACTCGTTTGAATTTCTAGACAGCGAAAGTAATAAATAACTTCCAACTCCGAAAAGAATTGCCATAGTAGTTGCTAAGACAAAACTGCCTATCAAGTATTGCATAATATGGATTCTTACGTCATTTAGAGTAATTGACGTATTTAATGTAAATTTAGCTTTATCTTCCACAAAAAGACCACCTGCCTGAAGTGAACCGTAAATAATAAAAGGGATCATTGGCGGAATACTGACATTGGAAAATGTAAAAGCTAAGATTTTGTTCCAGCGCAATAAAACGGCAAGAAAGATAACAATGATAGTTTGAAATCCCCAAAAAGGGGCGATCCCAACAAAAACACCTAAAGCGATGGATAATGCTTTTATTTCATTTGAATCAGTACTTTCCAAAATATCTTCGCGGATAAAATCCTTAAAGCTTTTTTTTTTGAAACTCATGAAGAAATTCCTTGGCTTGATATACAAAAGTGTAATAATAACCAAGATAGTGTTGAGAATGCTGATTCGGGTAAAATCCTTAAACGGTCTGAAATGTGTTACACGTTCGTTTGGATCGTACAAGATTTTAACAGGGATATTTTTTACAGGAATGCCATTCCACGCAGAGCGGACGATAACTTCTATTTCAAATTCAAATTTTTTGGTAAAAAATCGTTTCGGAATAGCATGCAATGGATACAATCGATATCCTGATTGTGTATCCTCTAAACGTATTCCTGTTTCAAACCAAAACCAGAAATTGGAAAATTTATTACCGAAACTGCTTTTTTTAGGCACACTGTCGTGATTCATGTTTCGGCATCCTATTAGCAATATGTCTTTCCCATTACTTTCCAAAGTATCAACAAAAACCGGAATATCATCCGGATAATGCTGTCCGTCAGAATCAATGGTGATGGCATATCCGAACCCTAGTTCTTTAGCTTTTTTGAATCCTTCCCGAAGTGCGTTTCCTTTTCCTTGGTTTTTGTCAAGATGGATTTTTGTAATTTGCGGGTAGGGATCTGTAATTTCTTTTGTTGTATCCGTTGAACCGTCGTTTACAACAATAATATTTTGGGTATAATTCAAAACCCCGTCAATAACACGACGCAATGTTTTGTGATTATTATACGTTGGAATAATAACACACAATTTTAAATTTTCAATTCGCTCGCTGATGGATTGAGTTGGACTCATAAATGTGTTATTTAAGGATACTTTGCTTTTCTTTCTCTGTAAAAGCTTTTGATATTCTGGTGTAGATTTTTATATATTCCCTTAGGTCTTTGGATTGTTTTTCGAAAGTAGCGATAATTATTTTTTTATCTTCTTCGATATTACTTTTATACTTTAGGAATTTAGGTGTGTTCTCTTGGATACTTAATCGTATCAATCGTATTTCCGGATTACCGGGTTCATCTTTAACCGAATTTTCAACCAATTTTACTCCTTCAATAAACAATTCCTTCTTTTGTTTTTTATCCGGTGAATATCTCGATTTCAAGACTTTTGCAGCACCTTTATAAGCTAATAAGGTTTTATTTTCTTTGTTGTATTTTGAAAGAGAATTATAAAACTCTTCTGCATTTTTCTTTGTTTTTGAAGCGGCATAATAATTTTCTCTTACATCAGGCAGTTCCTGAGCAATTAAGAAAAAGAAAGAAAACACAAAGGTCAATAAAACTTTCAAATTATACTTTTTTGTATGTATTTGTTAATTTTAACGCTACAGTTTCATCAAAAATTGTAGTGTTTTTAACTTTAATTTCCGATTCCAGATCTCCTGAAATTTCTAATTCCAGTTGCAGTCTGGGATTTTTATCGGGATTGATCAACGCCATAAACTTCACATTTGAGGCGCTTTTCATAAACAAAGAACTTCCAATAATCTCCTGTGAAAGTTCTTTGATTATCTGCATCATGCAAACACCCGGCATTACTGGATTTCCTGGAAAATGACCTTGGAAGACGGCGTGTTTATTATTGAGCACAACCACTGCTTTATATTTCCCTTCAGAAACATTTTCTACTCCTTCAACAGTATAAAAATCCTTTAATAACATGGTGTTTGTCTATTTATTATTTTACATCAAATGTGTAAGTTATCCCTGTTTGGAAAACAACATTGGTGTGGTCTCCGTTAGAATAATCCAAAACCGGGACAATTCCTTTTTTAATTCTTGCTTCAATACCGAAGTTCGGAGTAAAGTTATAACCTGCTCCAAGCATAAAAGCTAAATCTACTTCACTGTCTGTATCAAAGTTCTCATCTACAACAAAATCAAGTGTTGGTCCAACATGAACATTGAATTTACCATTGAATGTGAATTTGTTTATTACCCCTAAAGACAAATAAGATACTTCCAGCTCTTGCTTTACTCTTCTGTCGTTATTATCATAAAACACAAAATTAGCACCTTGTCTTGAGTAGGTGATTTCAGGCTGCAATGTATAAAATTTTGATAATTTTAAAGCGCCGTAGAATCCAACATAAAAATCTGTTCTGGAATCAAACTCTCTGTTATCATTCGTATAATTATCATTATAATAATCTCCTCCTTTGGAAAAATGAGCAAAATTTAATCCTGCTCTGATTCCTGGTTTGAAAGTTACTTGGGCGTTTGTTTCTACTAATCCGAAAACGCAAAATAATGCAACAATAATCGATTTTTTCATTTGATAAATGGGTTAATTATTAATTTGATTTAATTCAATTTTTAATTTTATATGCTTGTGACTGATAATTATATTTTCTGCAAAACTACTGTTTTTTGATACAAATTCGAAGATAACTTTTTCTTTCGTCTTTGAAGCATTGACTAATTTTAAGAGTTTATTATCTTTTCTGCTTTCAAAAAAATAATTGAACCGCTTTCCGTCTTTCGCTTTGTAAATAAAAGAATCCTGATTTTCAAATACTTCTTCTACCGGATGGTTTACTTTTAAAAGCAGACGAAAATCATCCCTTAATGTATTAACAATTATTTTCCGGTTCATATCTTCAAGAATATAATTGATTTTAAAATCATTTTCAGACAACTCAAAATCCAATAATTTATTCCCAAATTCAGTTGTAAAAACGACACGATGAATCGAATCGTTAATTCTTTTTGCAATAAAAATACCTCCTAGCTTATTACCGTAGACTTCAATATGTGCTTTATAAACATAATCTGTTTCCGGGTTGGAAAAATAGGGGTTTTTATATTCTTTTACCAAATTCTCATTTTTAGCCGTACCTTTTATTTCATAAGGTTTACACGAAAAAAAGAAAACTGTAAAGAGACTAATTAGTAAAAGCCGAATCGTCAATTTTCGCATTGATTTGTTTATTTTTGAATACAATTCTGGTAAAATCCCCGGAAGGTTCAATTAATTTTACTTGTGAAACTGTCCCGTCATTAATAGGAAAATACAAATCTACCTGTTTAATATATTTTTTTATTGTAGCTGTTTTAGGAGTCAGCTTAGCAATATAAGCCTCTTTGGACTTAAAATAAGAGATTTCAAATTCTTTATCATCAAACATATTTCCGCTTACACTTCCTACTATGAGCTTATTGATTTTTTCGAACATCTTACTCTTGGCATCAACAGTACTCTTATTACCCTGATCGTTTATATATACTTTGTTGTTCTTAAAAACGATACTGTATTGATAAGGCTTAGTGTATTGCCAATTCAATAAGTTTGGAGCTTTGAAAACCATTTTCCCTGAAGTTTCAATATCTTTTGACAAAAAATCAAGGTGTTTGTACTGTATAAAATCGGTTTTAAGTGATTTTATGTTTTTAGTTTCCTTTTCAACGGTTGCTTTAAAATTGGCAATTTCAGAAGCTGACATTTTTTGTTCTTGTGCAAAAATGTTCAGACAGAATGTTAAAAGCAGTACTAAAAAAAAATTAGTCTTCATAAGCCGGAAGATTTAATAGTTTATCGATGGTTACAATATCATATTTTTCTGATTGCAAAAGTAGCAATAACTGTTCCAAAACATTCACTGTTTTTAAAGAAGTGTCATGCAAAAGGATAATTCCTCCCGGTTCGATTTTGCTTTTAATCCTTTCAAAGATCTTGTTTTCATCATCAATGACAGTATCAAGTGAGCGTATATTCCAGCCAATAACCGTATGTTTTGTCTCGGAAACCGCCCTGGCAACATTTGGGTTCGTCACTCCAAAAGGAGGTCTGAAAAATTTTATTTTCTTATTTGTAAATTGAAAAAGTAACGAGTCATTTTTCAAAATTTCTTCTTTTACTTTTTCCGCAGAAAAAAAACCAAAGGACTTAGAATGAAAATATGTGTGGTTCCCTAAAATATGACCTTCGGACATCATCCGATTCATTATATCAGGATGTTTTTCTATTTGTGTCCCGATACAGAAAAAAGTAGCTTTTGCGTTATAATTCTGTAATAAATCCAATACTTTTTCAGTCATTTCATGAGGACCGTCATCAAAAGTAATTGCTATTTTATCCTCTTTCTCTTTTGGATTGTTACAATGAGCTGTCAGGAAATAGCTCAAACGAAGATCAAATGAACCCCATGAAGTTACTCCTACAAAAACCATCAGAATAAAAAGAAAAGCCCACCATTTTGCATTAAGGGCAAAAAGCAAAACAAGCAGAAGCAAACACAAAACAATTATGTTTCTATGCTTTAGCATTTTTTAAGTAAAATTAAACTGTGATCCTTTCCTTGGTATTGATTATAAAGCAGAATGGTATTGTAATTTTCTTTTTCGAGATTATTCATCTTTACAACCAATGGAATTTCCTGCTTTTTTATGATATGAGAAGCCAGCCACAATCCAAAGCCTGAAGCAGTATTGTACTCACCACTCAAATGCTTGTAATAAACCTGAGGGATTTCTTTAAAAATTGAATGAGCAATATTATAGTAATGGTCATAATCAACATCGCCGTTATTTCCTAAAACAACTGCATCAATCTGATCGATATTTGTGTCATTTGAAGCCAGAAAATCAAGAACAAAAGCGTCTACCTGATTGGTTTTTAACGTATTTTGGATAAAAACATCTTCAACCTTGGCGTAGGAACTTTCTTTTTTATTGTTTTCTAAAGTAAAAAAAACGGCTCCTTCACTAAAAACAATACCTTTAGTTTTGGAATCAAGAATATGATACGGTTTATCTTCTTCTTTTTTGATGCAATTATTCAATTTGTACATCTCAATGGTATGAGCTGCCATTTCATCAATTCCGCCTATTAAAGCCGAGTTGATTTCATCATTCCCAATTTGCATTTTGGCATCCATCAGTGCTGATTCCAATGAAACCGCACCATTTACATATGTAAAATTATAACTTTTACATTGCAAGCCTAAAGCAATTTGTGCTCCAACCGTATTGTGAGTAGATTGAATGAAAGAAGTTGGTGTTAAAAACTCTTCATTGTTATCCAGAATAGCTTTCAGAAACTTCTCAGAATCTTCAGTACAGCCCATCCCTGTTCCGGTAATTATGGCATCAGGTTGCTCTAAACCAGCTTCATTTAGTGCTTGTGTAGAAGCATAAATCCCCATCTTTACTCCTTTTGCCATCCTACGAATCGCAGCTGGCGGAATAATTTCTTTATAAGACGGCTGTTGCGCCTGTAAAACGTTTTCGGTTTCATTAACAACAACCTCACTCAAAAACTCCGATTCAAAAGTTTTTTGGGCAGAAATGCATCCCATTCCATTGATATAACAACTTCTCATTAGTTTTTTGAAAAAATTACAGTGGAACAATTACCTCCAAATCCAAACGAATTAGACAATACATGATTGATTTCTTTAGCTTTCAATGTGGTCTGCGGGATCAAATCGAATTCTTCCATAGGCATTTTAAAATTCATGTTAGGAAAAATGACATTATGCTGCAATGCCAAGACGCTGTAAACGGCTTCAATTGCAGCTGCTGCAGCTAATGTATGTCCGGTAAAGGCTTTCGTTGAACTGAATTCCGGAGTCTTTTCTCCAAAAACACGAATCAAAGCTCTTCCTTCCGACAGGTCGTTGTTTGGCGTTGCTGTTCCATGCGCGTTAATATAATCGATATCTGATGGCTGCAAATTAGCAATCTTCAATGCTTTTTGCATCGCCAGAAAAGCCCCATCTCCATTTTCGGAAGAAGCGGTCTGATGGTAAGCATCATTAGCATTTCCAAAACCGGAAACATAACCTAAAACCTTTTTATCCTGTTTTTTTACCAGCTCTTCCGATTCTAATACCAAGAAAGCGGCTGCTTCCCCTAGGTTCAATCCCTTTCGATTGTTGTCAAATGGTGTATTATAAGTATCCGACAGAATCATCAGGGTTTTAAAGCCATTGATGGTGAATTTTGCCAAAGCATCTGTTCCGCCAACAATCACGCGATCCAATTTTCCTGCCTGAATCATTCTGGCGCCCATCATTATAGCATTTGCCGCAGAAGAACAAGCAGTACTTATAGTAGAAACAAAGCCTGTCAAACCGATATATTCAGCTATTTTATGGGAAGAATCGCCCGCATCATGTGCTGTAATGTATTTTTGATTTGCTTCATTTTCAAAATAATCATAAAAATACCTTTCAGTCATGTCCATTCCGCCTACACTAGTCGATGAAATAAGACCTGTTCTGTATTCGTTTATGTCCAAAATATGGGCATCTTCTATAGCTTTCTTTGCAGCATAAGCACCAAGCATTGCCGTTCGAGGGAAATTATTCTCAGAGGAAAGTTCAAGCAATTGCTCTAACTCAAGATTGGTTAATTTTATTTCACCCACTTTAATCACATCTTTATGAATTGTTTCGAGGTTTTCAATAGTAGAAATCCCTGATTTTCCTTGGGTTAAAGCAGTAAAATTCTCTTCGACGGTTTTTCCGATCGAAGAAATTATTCCCATTCCGGTTATGGCAACTTTTCTGTTCATGAATTATTTATTTTGTTCTGTTGGCAGTAATATAAGCCGCCATAGTTTCAATAGACTGGAAAATCGTTTTTCCTTCTTTCGGATCTGTCAATTTAATTCCGTAATCCTTGTCCAATAAGACGATTAATTCCAATGCATCGATAGAATCCAATCCTAATCCGTCACCAAAAAGAGCATCGTTATCATTAACATCCTCAACTGCGATATCTTCTAAGTTTAAAACTTCGATGATTTTTGATTTTAATTCCTGTTTTAAAGCGTCCATAATGAATTTGTATAAATTTGATTTATTGTTTCTTTGTTATGTTCTGATTTGCCTTGCTTTTCAACTGAATAAAGAATGGAGCGATACTTTTCCTTATACAATTCAATCCAGCCGCAAACCACTTTTTCTGCCTTCCCTGATTCTAATAACATTTCGGCATAATTCTGCATAAATTCCGAAGGAAATGCATCAAAAACGAAAAATGCACTTTCCGATTTCAGGTTGTGCCTGATGCTGATTTCCCCAATGCAGATATTGGGTAATGTATACACAAAAACCGCTGGACTTGGAAAATAATTCTCTTTATCTGTTATTGAATCCTGGTATTTTGCATCAGTATCCAAACTGGACGATTGATTAGCAAAAACAAGGGCAATATTATTTTCTTTTTCTGATTCTGTTGTATTTCTCAGAATAATTTCTGCTGTCAAAAAAGCCAGTTTGCTCAGGTTGTCCATTTTAAAAAACTTGGGATAATCAATCTCAAAATTTTTATACGCCGCTTTTGCAAATTCTGAAAAAGACGTATTTCCTAATTCAAACAATTTTTGACCGTTAGCGAAAACCGAATTTTCTTCGATTACGCAATAATTTGATATATAATTACTTTCTTCCAAATTAATGTACCTTTTCAAATAAAACAGCTGTATTGCAACCTCCAAATCCGGAAGCTGTTTTCAGAAAGCAATTGATATCCAAAAAATTATTTTCTGTAATTATGTTGATTTGTTGTGTTACACCACTCTCACTGTATCCTTTTGAAACAACAAATTGATTTCGTTTTGCACTCTCAATGGCGATAACGGTCTCCAAAAGCCCTGAAGCTCCCAAAGTATGACCATAATATCCTTTCAAGCTGTTAACCGGCACGTGCTGTAAATTCAGTCGGTTAAAAGCAATGGCTTCCATTTCATCGTTAAATAAAGTGGCGGTACCATGTGCTGAAATATAATTTATGTTCGCTTTTTCTATTTTTGCTTCTGCAAAAGCACTTTCAATACTTCTGAATAATCCTTCTCCCGTTCTTGACGGTCCCGAGATATGATTGGCGTCATTTACTGCTCCGTCACCGGAAATTTTCATACTGCCGGCTATCACTTCATTTTCATCGGAAGTAATATAAACCGCTGCAGCTGCTTCACCAAGTGTCACACCTGTCCTGTCCTTATCATACGGTTTGCAAGGTTCGGAACTCATCGCCTGAAACGAATTAAAACCGGATAATACAAATTCTGAAACTTCGTCCCCAGCAGCCACAAATGCGTTATCATACATTCCTGATTGTATCATTCTTTTTGCAATTGCAACTGCAAGAACTCCGGAAACACAAGCATTAGAAACCACTATCGGCTCGTTTGTAAATCCAAAATAACTGCTTATTTTTTTAGCCAAAGCCGATAGATGAACTGTTTCGATTCCATTTTCAGTATTTTCGAGAAGAGAAATATTCCCTTTCGTAGTTGAAAACAGAAAAGCGGTTCTATTTGTAATCTTATTTTTTTCTACCAAAGGCTGAAGTGCCAGAATAAGCATTTTCTCCAACTTGGTAAACCTTTTTTTTGTTGTGATTGCATCAAAAGAGGCATTTAATTTCTCAGTAACTATAACCGACGCATAAAATGATTCTAATTTTCCGATTTTTTCCTGCTTTTTAATACCTGAAATGTCTTTTTGCAACGCTTCCCAATTAGAATTCACATCAAACCCTAAAGGTGTAATGCAATTGGTATTAGTGATGTAAACGTTTTTCTTCATTATTTCAACAGCCCCATCTTTCGTTTCCAATCTTCAAAAAAAGAAGGATAATTAAGTGATAAATCGCCTTTGCCATCTACAAAAACCTGAATAGTTTCTCCAATGCAGACAACATTCTCATTGGCATCAAATATTTTATACCTGAAAATCATTTTAGCAGCAGGAGAATCAACAATTGTTGTTTCAATTCGCGCCACATCTCCGTAACGAAGCGATAGTTTATGTTCGCATTTCGATTTTACGATAGGCGTTGTATACCCACTTTGCTGTATATCAAGATAAGATATACCGTGTTTGCGCCCAAAAGCCTCTCTTCCATCTTCAAAATAAGTAATATAATAGCCGTGCCACACGATTCCCAAAGGATCGGTTTCATTAAATCTAACACGTATTTTTTCGGATACGGTCAATTCTGGAACTTCATTATACTTCTCTTTTCTTTTTATCATAAACTATGGCTATTGCTGTTGTTAGTAAGAAAAACAAAAGTAGTAAAATTATTTCGGGCAGGATTTCACCGATTCCTCCGTTGCGGAGCAACACGTCATAAAACGCATTCAAACCCCAATTCATAGGGGAAACATGGGATACATACTGCATAACTTTTGGCATGGCAAAAACAGGAACCCATACACCTCCTATTGCAGCTAAAATAACTACTGAAGTGGCTCCAAACGGCGCTGATTGCTCTTGGGTTTTGGCAATTGTTCCTAACAAAATACCAAACCCGATGGCGGCAAGGCCTGAAAATAAAGCTACTATGCTCATCAGGATCAGTTTTCCGTTTACATCCAATGTTGGCAAACCAAAATATGGGAAAAGATAAACACCTACTGCTACCATAAGGAAAAACTGAATCATGCAGATAATCAGATAAGTGGCCGTTTTTCCTAAAATAACAACGGCATAAGGAACTGGATTCGTAATTAATCGTATTAGTGTCCCCTGACTTTTTTCTTTTACAATATTGATGGAAAGCGGCACAACTACAAAGAAAATGGCAAATAAAGCCCAAGCCGGAACATTATGTTGCACCGAGTTAGGCATAATTTCTTTATCATTAACTTTCGGTACTATTTCTTTAAAGGAAATAAAACTTTTCTGGTCGAAAAGAGGCGCATCATTTTCCCCTAACTGATCTTGAAAAGTAGCATAAATCGATTGAGTTTCAATTTTTGAAATCATTTTATCGATGGCACTTTTCACAGCATTCTTAAACGTCAGCTGAGTGGCCGGATCGAAATACAGTTTAACCTCTTTAGGAAGAATTTTGATGTTTTTTTGAGCTACTGAAGCCGTATCTTCCATACCGAAACTACCTAATATTTTCTCTACATTCTGGTTTACTTTCAATTGCAGGTCTTTGCTCAGTTTTTCAGGAATAACAATTGCTAATTGAAATTTTCCTTTAAAAACAGCTTCTCTGGCAACTTCCTCGTTTATAGTTTTCCCGTCAATTTGAGTTACTATTTCAAACGAACCGCTTTCATTCAGATTTTGTTTTACTGTTTCGGAAATTTGACCATTATCATTATCTACTAATAAAACCGGGATTTTGGTTTCATGAATGGATTTAAAAGTACTGTCCTGGATTAAAGTTATAGTAATAATTAACACCAAAGGCATTATAAAAAGTATTACCAATCCGCCGAAATCTCTTTTCAGCAGTAACATTTCTTTGTAGACCGACATCAGGAATTTATGCATCATCACGTAATTCTTTACCGGTTAATGAAATAAAAACATCTTCTAAATTGTGTGCATTTGGTGTTTTGGAAACCAATTCTTCAGGAGTTCCCTTTGCATAAATTTTTCCTCTGTCTATAATGGCTATATGAGAACAGAAATCCTGTGCTTCAGTTAAATGATGAGACGTATAAATAATACTCGTTCCATTAGAATTAAGTTCTTTTAAATAATCGATAATCACATTTTTTGATTGTACATCTACTCCTACTGTGGGTTCATCCAGGAATAAAACTTTGGGATTGTGCAAAATTCCTGCAATCAGGTTCACTCTTCGTTTCATTCCTCCAGAAAAGGTATCTACTTTTTTATCAGCGAATTTTAAAAGCCCAAGATGTTCTAAAGTATCATCTACTTTTTTACACAAATCTTTACCTTTCAATCCGTACATACTTCCGAAATAACGAAGGTTTTCCCTTGCTGTCAAAGTGGGATATAAAGCATATTCCTGAGGGACAACACCAATTATCTTTTTAATATCGGTTGCATTTTTATCGTATGACAGATTATTGATCGAAAAATTACCCGAAGTAGGTTTTATCAAACCGCATAGCATGGAAAGCAATGTGGTTTTCCCGGCACCATTAGGTCCCAATAATCCAAAAATTTCCTTTTCTTCAATAATCAGGCTCAGATTATTTACAGAGAAATCATCTGCATCCTTATATTTTTTATAAAGCTCATTTATATAGATAATTGGTTCATTCATCTTTTAAATTGCTCTTTTAAGTTTCTTGAAAAAGGCTTCTTCTAAATCGGCTATTTTATTTAATTCATCAGCCATACCGTTATAAACATCCGTTTTATTACTTCTGTTTTTATATACACGAGAAGCATTTACGGCAAAATCTCTCCATAAATCTCCTATTGCAGTCATTTCTAATGATAGTTTTTTCAACTCTTCATTTTTCAAAATCACGGAAGCTTCCTGTAAAAAAGCGGCATAGATAAAACGGAAACCGCCTCCGCCAGTACCAATTTCCTCCTGCATACGAACCATTTGTGCCAAATAATGATTTGCTTTTTTTACTCCATGTTTGATAGGCCATTTTCTGATACTTCGTGCTAAAAAACGCATTCCGCTTACTCCAATAATCGGAAGTGGCGCCAACATATCGTTACAGGTATTCTTAATCCCTTTTTTGATTGCAAACTCCCAATCAATTACTTCAGGAATTTCTATTGGATAATACATTTGACCCTTAGGTGCTAAAGCTCCTTTGGCAAAACGCACTTTATCCAATTCTTTTTCGGTCAGAGTGGTTACCGTTTCCATAACCGGGTCACTGATTAAAAAAGTGTCATCTTTCTTGCCATAAACAACCAGATTATGAGCATTAAAATGAAAACGATATTCATCCGGGAAATAGGTAAGATTATAAACACCAACCTGCAAGCCTGTTGGAATATTCTTTTCCAAATTCTCTTCTAAGGCTTTTTGCGCCTTTTCATTATTAGAAAACTTAATCCTTTTGACTTTAATTCCCAATCGTTTTGCAGCCCTGTTGAATATAAATCCGGGCATTGGCCTATAACTTATTGCCGGAGCATAGTTTACTTTAAGTAACGGCAGGAAAAAAAAGAACAACCCGGAACCGATTCCGAAAACCATAGGTTCACTGATACTTATTCCCTGATGCCTCAAGAGATTAGAGGCAACACCGTTCTCGCAATGTGCTGATTGATGATGAATAAATTCCATTAGTTTCCTTTATAATTTTTTAGTTCTTCAACCGAAATTTCAAAAGCTTCGGCATATTTCCCTAAGGTTTTATCACTTAATTTTTTAAAAACAGAAGGTTTCCCATGTCTTTTTACTCGCCAAATCCACATTTCGACATATCCGGCAAGCGTGAGCCAATCCATTTTATGCAATTCCATAAAATACACTATTGGACTCGCTAATCCATTAATCACATCGTTTTTTGCCTGTTCAATACGTTCGTTTATATCCTGAATGGAATTTTCCAAAGCTATCGTTTTTGGTTCCCATCCTGAACTCAGAGCTGTGGTATAATTACCATTTTCATCGGTAGCATAGCACAATTCTTTCAAATTGCTTTTAGAAAGATTACTGCTGTCCTGTGGTACTTCTTCTTTCTTCATCGCTTTTCCTGAATAAATAAGTTAATTTCTGCTTCCAAAAGCAGTTCTTCATTGCAAAACGTTTTGCATTCTATGGTACAAATACTGTAATCCGTAGTATCAAACCTTGAGACTAAAACGGCATTAGTCCTGATTGTATTGCCAACTTCAGGCAAATGATGTATCGTTATTTTTTTTATTCCGCTGATAAAGCCTATTACTTCAACATCTTCTTTCACTTGCTTAAATTCATCAACAAAAAAAGATTGTCCAACAATAGCGGAACAGGTCTGTGCAGCATTTTCGATTAACCCTACTTCAGCGAAAAAATTATTGGCAACAAATAGATTATCTGCTTTTATTTCAAAAATAGTCTTTACTTCACGATCGTTAAGCTCCAATATAAAATCAACCATTAGCATCGGGTCGCGATGTGGCAGATAATTTTGGATTTCAATTACGTTTTCCAGAGACTTCATTTTATTTAATTGGCTAGAACGGTTTTCATTTGCCCGCGAGCTATTTCTTTATCATTTAATTTTGTGACAATATCAACCAATGTAACTCCCATAAATTCTTGAAGCACATTTACTGTGGTTTCAATTTCTTCGTTGTTTTTAGGCAACTGAAGAATCTCAATTGATTTTATAGAACCGATGTAGCCAGTAGGTGCCGGTTCGTTTTTTAAATAAAACTGATAACCGGTAAACAGCGCAACTGATTGTGCCATGTGTTCAATTAATCCTGATTCCTGGAATTTTTCATCATTAAAAAATATATTCTCCTCTGAAACCGTCAGACCTGCAGTCACTTCATTTTCAGAAAAAGAAAGTAATTTATCGACCATGACAAACGGGAATTTTTGAGGAATAAGATTTCCAACAAATTTTTTATCTAATATGGGTAGTTTATTTTCCATTAGCAAACCGTTAAATAAGCATACGAATAAGAAAAACGTCCGCTTTCAGGAACTGATAATAAAACGTTGTCTCCTTTTCTTAGTTTTCCGGAATTCATGAGTTCTTCGAGCATCAGGTAAATAGAGGCTGAACCTACATTTCCAACATGCTTAAGATTCATGAACCATTTTTCAGCCGGAATACCAATCTCTTTTTCTACCAATGATTTACGCAGTCCTTCCACAAAATAATGAGAGGAAACATGTGGCAGGAAATAGGTAATATCTTCTGGTTTTATATTGTTTTTATCCAAAGCTGCTTTCATACTAAGCGCACCTTTTTCAAGTATATGCTGATCTAAAATCTTTACATCCTGTTTGATTGAAAATACCGATTTTGTCAGCCATTCTTCAGATTCATAATCGCTCCAAGGCTTAATATCTCCGTTTTCAAGCTTATCACCTCCCGCATACATACAAGCTTCCAATTCATAGGCATACGAAAACGCTTCCATCCATTCAATTCGCAACGGATTTTCTCCTTTAGGCTTGTTTTCCAGCAAAAATGCGGCTGCGCCATCCGATAGCATCCAGCGAAGAAAGTCTTTTTTAAAAGCGATGATTGGCTGTTCTTCCAGATTTTTAAGATTGGAGATTTCGTTTTCATACTTTTCGGATTTCATCCAGGTTGAAACACGCTCAGAACCAGTACAAACTGCATTTGGAGTATTTCCAGCCTTAACGGATAAATAGCCGAATTTCAGCGCATTCATTCCCGCATTGCAAACTCCTGATGAAGAATTCAATTCTACCGATTGGTTTCTCATCAGTCCGTGAACCATCGCAGCATGTGATGGTAACAAATGATCAGGTGTTGAAGTTCCACACGAAAGCAATGCTACATTTTTTGCAGAAAAAGCTGCATCATACAATTCTTCAATAGCTTTATTGGTTAATTCAGCATTGGTATGTGTTGGATTACCGGACTTGTCCAAAGCATAGTAACGTGATAGAATCCCATTGTTTCTAAGAATTATCCGTCTGGCTTTAGAGGCTGTATTATTGATCATACCTAAAAAAGATTCCATTTCATCATTAGAAACAGCCTCATTAGGCAAATACTTTCCGGCTTTTGTTATATAAACTTCAAACATAGTTTTTAAAATCTCATACCCCTTTATAATAGACTTTTTCTTTTTTTATTTTGGCATAAACCAATGGGTATTTTAGAAGGTGCAAGATATAGACAATTGGGGAGATTAACCATATTGCAACCAATAAATAAATATTAAAAACTTTGAGCCATTTTGGTCTTGAACTCGTTTTTCTAACGATTAAACCAGCCCATTTTTCGAACATTTTATTGGCTTTTTTATCCATTTCAATTAAAAAAGGTCTGATTTCTACAGCATTACCAGCTATCAAATCTGCCTGCAGACTTTCAAACGAGTTTTTTTGCAGATGTTCCAAAATGATTTTTCCGAATTTCGGAGACTCTTTTATTTCTTCATCCGAAACGCCAGGTTTTGGGAAAATACCCAGGTATTTTTCTTTCTTACCGGTAAACATCCACTGTACAATGGTTATCACACTGATATGATTGATATGTCTGTCCGTTAAAGCTATGTTTCCTACCAATTGGGCATTGATATCTTTTAAAAGTAATTTTACTTTTTCCTGAGCCATTACCCACATGTTCCGGCAACCCACTACAGTAATTACAGGAGTATTTTCAAATAATTGTCTGGCAGAATTGCTCTTTAAAAATGAATTAATCGGAATAGATGGTGAAAGGTACCAAACTTGATAGCCTAAAATAATCAAATCGTATTTACGGCTTAAAACTTCATCCGAAGGCGGATAAACTACAGCAGGTATCTGCAAAAAAGATTCAGGAAAAGCATCAAAAAAAGAATGCTTATCCCATGGAAACGGGAAAGGCTTTTCTAATTTAATATCACAAAAAGTCACTTTAACCTCCTGAGAATCAAGAAAAGGAAGAGTTATGTTTTTGACAATATCTTCTAACTGCCCTGATTGGGTATAATATAAAACGAGAACATTTTTCATCTGGATTGCTTTTATTTATCTGGCCCCAAGGTATTCCAAAAATCAAAATAATTAAACCACTGCAGCGGATATTTTTTCAATATGGATTCAACACTTTCCGTATAAGCCTTTAACAGCCCTTTCTCATCACGCTGTTTTACATTTGCAGTTCTTGCGTACAGATGGTAATGCAAATTAGGTTCTTTCATAACATATACAAAAACAACCGGCACTTTTAGTCGTGAAGCAATTAAAAATGGTCCAGCTGGAAAATTCGCATCTGTTTCCAAAAGTGATTCAGTCATGAATTTTGTCCCTTCAAAATAACGATCGCCTGTAAAACATATCAATTCATTATTGGATAGCGCATTGTTTATTTCAAAAATATGAGATAAGTCGTTTCTTACAATAATAAATTTAATGGATGATTTTTGGGTTACACTTTCCATGTATTCTTTAATTGCCGAATGCTCTCTATCAGTAGTCACTAAATTAATCTGGCAATCCAAATCTATTTCACCGAAAAAATGCTCCGCAATTTCGAAATTTCCAACATGGGCACTGATTAAAACACCTCCTTTTTTTTCACTCAAAAGTTGGTGTAATAATTCTACTCCGTCAAACTCATACGAAAATTTATTTCGCAAGCCTGCTGAAATAGCCGTCTTATCAATAATGGTTTGTCCAAATGTAAAATAACTCTTGTAGACCATTATTTTTGCCTTCAAATAGGAATATTGGAGTCTCTCCCTAAAATAATAAAATATGGCCCGATTGGATTTTCTTTGGAATACAAAATAATAAAAAGCCACAAAAACCAAAACAGAGTATGCTGCTTTAATTCCGAGCTTTTTAATACAAAATACAAATATTTTATAACCTAAAAGAGTCCCTTTGGACTTTCCGTCCCACTCGCTCATGAGATTAACCCTTTGCTTTTATTTTATTTTCGATTAAATCGTAAAAGTCCTGAAATGATGTAATCCCGACAAAATCAGCCTCTCCTAATTTTACACCAAAATTAGATTCGATAACCACTACCAAATCAACGTAATCCAAACTGTCTAATCCTAATGTCTCTTTCAATGGAGCTTCCGGAGTTATAAGATCTCCATCCACTTCAAACTCATCTACTAAAAACCCATTGACAATTTCTATAATTTCTTCTTTATTCATCTCTGAAAACTAAACTTTTTTAACTATTAATGCTGAATTTGTCCCTCCAAATCCAAATGAATTCGACAAAAATACGTCGATTTTTTTACTTATGGTATTCGTTACCAGATTTATTTTTTTTGAATCCTCATCTGGAGTCTCAAAATTAATATTAGGTGCTACAAAAGAATTTTGCATCATCAATATCGAATAAATCACTTCGCTTGCTCCTGCCATCCAGCATTCGTGTCCAGTCATAGATTTTGTAGAGCTCACCGGCGGGTTACTTTCTCCGAAAATTTCAAATATAGCTTTCGCTTCATTTGCATCACCAACAGGCGTCGAAGTGGCGTGTGCATTGATATAATCGATAGCATTCGGCTCCAGTCCAGCCTGTTCCAATGCTCGGCGCATGGCTGTTGCAGGACCATCTACGTTAGGTGTGGATATGTGCCCACCGTTTGATGAAAAACCATATCCCACAACTTCAGCTATGATTGGAGCTCCTCTTTTTACGGCCGATTCGTAGCTCTCCAAGATCAAGGTGGCACCGCCTCCGCTAGGCACTAAGCCGTCTCGGGAAGCGTCAAAAGGCCTCGAAGCTTTGGCTGCATTGTTTTCATTGGTGGAAAAAACACCCAATCCGTCAAAACTTGCCATAGCATATTGATTGATTTCCTGAGCTCCTCCGCAAATAATAATATCTTGTAATCCGCTTTTTATAAGGTGGTAACCCAATCCTATCGAATGCGACCCGCTCGCACAGGCTGCACTGACTGTAAGATTGATTCCTCTTAATTTGAAAATAGTGGATAAATTCATCGTTACCGTAGAATTCATCGATTTAAAAATAGCACCTGAACCTATTAATGCCGTATCTTTTTTCTCTCTGATTATATCGGTTGCTTCAATAACAGCCATAGAAACACTGTCATTTCCGTATAGGATTCCCACTTCATTTGTATCGAAAAAAGCTTCGTCTATATTTGCATTTTTCAACGCTTCAATAGTTGCCATATAAGCATACTCTGTTTCTTCACCAATACTGATTCGTTGTCTTCTACTGAGTAATTTTTTCAAATCAGGCCTTGGTACCATACCCGTTAAGGCAGAGCGGAATCCAAATTCTTTTCTTGCTTCATCAAATATTATCCCTGATTTTCCTTCGTAAAGCGATTCTTTCACTTCATCCAACGAAGTCCCAATGCAGGAATAAATTCCCATTCCGGTAATTACTACCCTTCTATCCATTTTTTAAAAAGTAATGTTATGAATAAATCCCTCCATTAATATTAATCACTTCCCCGGTAATATAACTTGCTTTTTTTGAAGTTAAAAATGCTACTAAATCAGCCACTTCTTCTGCTTCACCAAAACGGTTAACCGGAATTAATTTCGCTAATTCTTTTTCATCTAATTCACCTGTCATATCAGTTCTGATAAAACCTGGCGCTACTGCATTTACAGTAATATTACGTTTTGCCACTTCCTGTGCCAATGCTTTTGTAGCTGCAACCACAGCTCCTTTTGCAGCCGAGTAATTAGTTTGGCCCGGAGTTCCTTTGACTCCTGAAACCGAAACCATATTTACAATCCGACCGTATTTATTGCGTAACATTTTTTGGATAAAGAAATTAGTCACATTAAAAAAACCATTCAGGCTGGTATTGATTACATTATTCCAGTCTTCAAGTGACATCCACATGAATAATCCATCACGAGTAATTCCGGCATTGTTCACAATAACCTCTACTATCGCTTCCGGATTGGCTTCCTGCCAGGATGTTAAGGCATTTTTTACCTCTTCAGCATCGGAAACATTAAATTTAATAATCTCGCCAGTAGCACCTTTTTTAAGGACTTCTTCCAAAGTTTTTTCTGCAGCTTCCTGATTTCCCTGATAATTAATCAGTATGTGGTAATTTTTCTCTTCTGCTAATTTTTGACAAATAGCACTCCCGATTCCTCTTGAGCCACCTGTAACTAAAGCACATTTCATATTTTCAATTCTTTATTTTTGAAATAGTTCTGCATTTTCGAACCATTTATCTCCTAAAATTTTTCCATCTGGTTTGAGAAAGCCCCATTTTTTTTCAAATTTCACTCTGCTCAATCCATCGATAAAACCTTTATCACTCTTTTTGAATAACGAAATTAAACTGCTGGCAGTAATTTGATATTGAGTCGGTATTACTATTTTTCCAGCAGTCGAAATAAATCCCCATTCCTTTTCTTTCACTGGTGCCAGTCCATCATCACTAAACACTTCGGCATCATCATAAATGGGTTGCACAACATAATCTCCTTTGAGATTAATATAACCCCATTTTTTTCCTTCACAAACCGGAGCTAAATTTTTATTAAACGCTCTGACTTTATCAAATTTAGGTGATATAATCCATTTCCCTTTTAAATCAATAAATCCAATTTTATCTCCCTTTTTAGCATAGGTGATATCTTGTGTATTGAAATCCCATATTTTAGTGACTCCTTCAATTGGTGAAAATTTATTAGCAAAAACTAAACCAAAACTTTCTCCTTTTTTTGCCCAGGTCGTATTTTTATACAAATCTCCCAGATCATCATATTCAATAGAAACAATAACTTTCCCTGTTTTGTCTATAATTCCCCACTTATCATTATTTTTTGCTTGTGCAAAACCCTCTGAAAAAGATTTAATCAATTGATAAGTCGGTTCTAAAACGATAACTCCTTTAGTATTGATTAGACCTACTTTTCCATTTTGTTTAATAAAAGCAACTCCGTCTTCAAAATCAAAAACTTTTTCTGAATCAGGCATTTTTAATGCTTCTCCTTTTTTATTGATATAAAACCATTTCTTGTCTTTTTGAACCACGCAAATGCCGCTGTCAAAATATTTAGCATCATCAAAAGCAGGCTGAATTGTCCAATCTCCTTTGGCATTGATAAATCCAAATTTCCCATTTTCCTGTACTGCTGCCAGTCCGTCAGAAAAGTTTTTGGCGATTTTAAATTTTGGTTGAATAGCGTAATTTCCTGATTTAGAAATGTACCCGAATTTCCCATCTTCCCTGACTAACGCCAATTCTTGTGCGGAAAGTAACTGAACAAAAAACAACAGAATAAAAACTAATTTTTTCATAATCTATTAATTTAAAATTAAACATCACTTTATGTGGTCCAAGCTTTAAATCTCCTACATTTGAAATTTGTCTGATTGGGCACAAATCAATATATTTTTTGATTTTATGATCAAACTTTCTGTCAAATTTACTCCGCCATCAAATACTCTTTTACTTGCTGAACGAACGGATACATTACCTGATCTTCTTTAAATTCAGGGATAATAACTCTTACTTCGTCATATATTTTTCGGGTTATTGAAGAAACTTCTTCTTTATAACCCAATGCATCTATAGCCTGAACAATAGTAATTAATTCAATCGCCAGTACTTCAAATGCGTTTTCAATCACTTTTCCTGTAATCACGGCTGCGTTTGTTCCCATGCTTACAATATCCTGATTGTCATTATTGTTAGGTATACTATGAACATACATCGGATTAGACAACATTTGATTTTCAGCTGTTGTTGATGTAGCTGTAAACTGAACTCCCTGCATTCCAAAATTAAATCCTAATGTCCCTAAATTGACAAATGGTGGAAGAATTTCATTCAATTTAGAATTCAGTAAATAATTCAGCTGTCTTTCAGCAAGCATCGTTAATTTAGTAATAACCAATTTCAGCTTGTCCATTTCAAGAGAAATATAATCTCCATGAAAATTCCCTCCATGATACACATGTTGGTTTTTAACATCCACAATTGGATTATCATTTGCTGAGTTGATTTCGTTTTCCAAAACTTCGGATACACCTTTAATAGTATCCAAAACCGGGCCTAAAATTTGAGGAACACAACGCAGTGAATAATATTCCTGAACTTTTTCTTTAAAAACATCCTCAGTATTTTCTCCCGTATATAAATGATCTTCTCTTTTTCTGACCAATTTGCTGTTTTCCAGATGGCCTCTCATTCTTTTAGCAACTTCCTGCTGTCCAAAATGACGTTTTGTGTTGTTCAATTCGGCAGAAAGATGATCATCATAAGCCTGTACAATCTCGTTAATAGCACAAGAACATTTGATTGACCAATCCAATATTTTTTCGGCATTATGAACATTGACAATTCCAATTCCTGTCATTACCGAAGTTCCATTCATTAAAGCCAGTCCTTCACGGATTTCCACTTGGATAGGTTGCAGTTTTTCAATTTCAAAAACATCTTTTGTCAAACGTCTTTCTCCTTTATAAAAAACTTCTCCTTCTCCAATTAAAGTAAGTGCCAAATGAGCCAATTGAACCAAATCACCACTAGCTCCAACTCCTCCATGCTCGAAAATCAAAGGTGTAATATCTCGGTTGATAAACTCTGACATCAAATGAATTACTGATGGATGTACTCCGGAATTCCCTAATGAAAGTGTGTTCAATCTTGCCAGAATTGCTGATTTCACAAAGACCGGAGACAACGGTTTCCCTGTTCCTGAAGAATGACTTCTGATTAAATTATATTGCAGCTGCAGCCTGTCTTCATCTTTAATGCGGTATTGAGCCATCGGCCCAAAACCTGTGTTCACACCATATATTACCTTATTCCCTGAAAACTCCTTCAAAAAATTAAAACTTTCCTGTACTCTGTTCAAAACTGTACTGCTTATACCAACTTTGTTATTCTTAAACACGATTGATGTAAACTCTTCAAGGCTTAAATATTCATTAATTGTACTCATTAAGTTTTGTTTTTGCTTAAAATTAAGTAAGCAATTTTATTTTAAAATTGAAATTATGTATTTACATTTGACCAGTGCAAAGGTAGCATATTATTAAAAAGAAAAAAGAAAAATATGACACAGGAATTTGTAGATGTCCTAGTAATTGGAGCAGGGCCTTCTGGCTGTGTATCAGCATCTTACCTACATAATAACGGCACAAAAGTCAAAGTAGTTGAAAAAACAAAATTCCCTCGTCTGGTTGTAGGTGAAAGTCTTATTCCCCGAGTGATGGATCATTTTGACGAGGCAGGATTGTTTCCGGCGCTTGACGCCATGAATTTTGAGAAAAAACTCGGAGCCCGTTTTATTAGAGGTGAAGAAATCTGCGTTTTTGATTTTAGTAATAAATTTTCCGAAGGATGGGATTGGACTTGGCAGGTACCAAGAGCCGATTTTGACAACACATTGGCACAGGAAGTTATCCGAAAAGGGATAGACCTGGAGTTCGAAAGCGAAGTATTAGATGTTAAATTCAACGGAAGTAATTCCATTACAATTGTTAAGGATAAAGACGGTAACACAAAAGAAATTCACGCGAAATTCATTATCGATTCCAGTGGATACGGACGTGTTTTACCAAGATTATTGGATTTGGACACTCCTTCAAAATTGGATCCGCACTCATCAATATTCACACACGTTAAAGACATTAACCGTCCGGAAGGCGAAGAAGGAACCCTAATTTCTTTTGATATTCTGGAAACCGAAGTTTGGCTTTGGGTTATTCCCTTTTCAAATGGAAATACTAGTTTAGGAGTTGTTGGACCAACAGATTTCATCAATTCGTTATCTGAAAATAAGAACAATGCCGAAGCGCTTAAAAACGCTATTCAATTATCCGATTATTATATTAAACGTTTTGGAGGTGTAGAATTCCTGTTTGAACCGGTAAAACTCGAAAATTATTCCCGTTCCGTTAAAAAGATGTACGGTGACGGTTTTGCCTTAACAGGAAACAGTTCTGAATTTTTGGATCCGGTTTTTTCATCAGGAGTGGCTTTTGCTACAGAATCCGGAATGCTGTCTGCCAAATTAATTCACAGACAATTAAATGGTGAAAAAATAGATTGGGAAACTGAGTTTACCGAATATATGAAACGAGGAATCGGTGTTTTTACCACTTACGTAAAAGAATGGTACACTGGAAATTTACAAACCCTATTTTTCCATCAGCCTGAAAATCCAGATGTAAAAAGAAAGATATGTGCGGTTTTAGCAGGTTATGTTTGGGATCAGGAAAATCCGTTTGTAAAAAAGCACGACAACGTAATCAGAAATATGGCACACTTGCTGCAGCTCGAAAAAGGAGAATAAATAAAAACCCGGTCGTTTTGCACTGCCCCCAAAAAGTTAGACACTATTTGGGGGTATTTTTATGGAAAGAAAAGTCAAGTATAATTTTGCATTAAAGCTTGAATGC